>DASYVN010000283.1:0-2625 GCA_035937095.1 Candidatus Limnocylindria bacterium | reverse complement strand
CGGCGCGGCCGAGCCGGCGCTCCGCGGCGCGGCAGGCGTGGCGCTCATCGCCATCGGCGTCATCGGGATGCTCGGGCTCCGCCGCCGGGCCGGCGACGCTGCGACGTCGACGACGACCGCGGAGCTGCTGCGGACGTACTTGCGATTCGTGGCACTCACGCTCGTGAATCCCGCGACCCTCGCGTATTTCATCGCGGTCGCGCTCGGGCTCGGCCGCGAGATCCTCGCGGACGCCCCGGCGTTCGTCGCCGGGGTGGTGCTCGCGACCGGCACGTGGCAATCGGGCCTCGCGCTCGTGAGCGGCTCGCTACACGGGCGCCTCCGACCATCGGCTCGTGGCGCGATCGCGATCCTTGCGAACGTCGTCGTGATCGCGCTCGGACTAGGGATCCTCACGCAGGTGGCCGCGGGCTAACGGGTGCAGCCGAAGGCGATGCTCGCGAGGAGGCGCTCGAGGCGGCCGAGAACATCGGAAACTTCGATCACCGCCTCGACATCCCGCGCGCCCTCGGGGGCGCGGCGGCTCTTCAACAACTGCGAAGAGGCGGTGTCCAGGGCACGCGGACTACGGTTAGCGCACCACGACCCGCGCGCTCATCCCGAGGTCCTTGTGCCCCTGGATCGTGCAGATGATCGCGAGCTCGTCAAGATTCTGCGGCGCCGTCCAGGCCCGCGAATCGCTCGCTCCCGGCGCCAGGTGCAAGTGCGGCAGCCCGAACGCCGCCCCCTTCGGGTCGGGCGCGAAGTCGTGCTCGAGGCGGCCGGTGTTCCGCACGGTGAGCCGCACCCGCTCGCCCGCCCGGACCTCGATCTCGTTCGGCAGGAACGCGTATTCGGTCATCGCGATGGTGATCTCGCGTGCGGGGGTGGCCGACGTGCATCCGGTGATGTAGAACGTCGCCAGCGCGAGCGCTAGCACGGTGTCACGAGCGCGCCGGAGGGACATGCCGGGATGCTAGGCGACTACGCCGACGCGATCCGTCGCTTCGGCCGCAACGCGAGGCTCTATGTCATCCACGTCGTGGGCATGGACACTGTCCATGGCACCTGGCTCGTGCTCTTCAACCTCTACCTGCTCACCGTCGGGTTCAGCATCGAGTTCATCGGCCTGCGGCTGCTACTCAGTGGCATCGCTGGCGCGATCGCGGCGGTGCCGGCTGGCTTCGTGTCGGACCGCATCGGCCGCAAGGCGTCGTTCATCCTGGGCGACGGCATGGGCGCGGCGCTCGGCGTCGTGAGCATCCTTTCGGCCAGTGAGCCGATCCTCCTCGCGACGGGCGTGCTCGGCGCGGTGTTCGGCACGTTGCACGGCGTTTCCGAGCCGGCGTTCATGGCCGAGAACAGCGAGCCGCCCGAGCGCGTCCATCTGTTCTCGGTCGCCGAGGGGCTGCGCACCGGTTCGGCGATGATCGGCAGCCTCATCGCCGGCTTCGTGCCCGTGCTCGCCGCCGACCTCGCCGACAAGATCACGCTCTACCGCGTCGCGACGCTGGTCGGCCTCGCGATCTGGGGGCTGTCGCTCATCCCCGCCCTCATGCTCCGGCGCACCGCTGCCGATGCCGAGCGCCCACGAACGGTCGGGCTCAGCGGCCTCCTCGGCGCAGTGCGCCACCGCGACCGAGTGGGTCAGCTCATCGCCGTCGGCGCGGTGACGTCTCTCGGCTTCGCATTCGTGGGCCCGTTGTTCAATGTCTTCTATCACGAGGGGTTGCACGCGCACGAAAACGAGATCGGGCTGACGTTCGCGTCGGGCGAGCTCTTCCTCGCGCTCGCCGCGCTCGTCGCGCCGTTCCTCATCCGCCGCTTCACGAACGTCCAAGCGGTCGTGTACACCCGCCTGCTAGCGGTGCCCTTCATCCTTGTGATCGCGTTCTCGCCGAGCCTCGCGTCCGTCTCCAACGTGCTCACCCTTGCCGGTCTCGCGTACGTGTTGCGGATCGTCCTATCCAACGCGGCTGGTCCGATCGCCGACGCCTTTGCCATGGAGATCCTCGACCCGGGTGAGCGCGCCACGATGGTCGGACTACGCTCGGCGGTCAGCCAGGCACTCGGCGCGGTAGGCGGTTTCCTCGGGTCCCGGCTCATGGCCGGCGGAGATTTCGTCACTCCATTCGTCGTCATGGCGACGCTCTACGCCGCCGCGGCGATCCTGTACTGGTTCTGGTTCCGTCCGCTCGAGTCCGAAGGCGTCGTCCAACTCGGATCGGCGGCGGCGACGCCCGCAGGCTGAGGCTCGGACGGGATCGCGCTACACACCCTCCGTCGGCAGGGAGCGGACGCGCGGCTTCGATGGCGATCGTTTGCCCGGTCACTGTCCTTATATACGCCGTCGGGAGCGGCGTTGGGCTACCGCTTGAAGACAGTGCATCCGACCTTCGCCCACTTCGCGGCAAGCGCGCCGACGTTCCCAGCACCGATGATGGCGATCTTCATTCGTTCTCCCCGCGTGACTGGTCACGTCGCCTATGAACGTACACCGTCGCGGTCGTCTTCCCCGTCGATCGGGATCAGGATCCTGTTGCACCCGGCGTAACGGTCAGACCCGGACGAGCCGGATATCCACCTCCCGCTCGACGTAGGTCCACTCCTCCGTCTCCCGCAGCCGGCGAACGAGCGCCTCGAACG
>DASYVN010000282.1:0-18015 GCA_035937095.1 Candidatus Limnocylindria bacterium | reverse complement strand
AACAGCGCGGTCGTCGCGGCGAGGATGATGATCCAGCGGACGACGACATCCTGGCGGACGTACGCGAGGCTTCGCGGATCGAATCGAGCATCGAGACCTCGCTGCTCTTCCCGACGATCGGGACCGGCCGTATGCGCAGGAGCGCGACGACGACCGCGAGATACGAGATCGCGTTGATGTAGAAGAGCAGCCCCGCACCGAACGTGGGCTGGCCGACGAACGGCGCGAAGATGAGCCCGCCGATGACCGGGCCGATGATCTGGGGACCATTGAACGCGGCGGAGTTGAGGCCGATGGCGCTCATGAGGTCGCGCTCCGGCACGAGGCGCGGCACCATCGACTGACGGGTGGGCGCGTCGAAGGCGAAGATGGTCGAGTTGAGCGCGCCGAGCAGCAGGATCTCGACGATGTTGATCTTGTCGGTGATCGCGAGCGTCGCGAGGATGGCCGCGGTGACGGCCGCCGCCGATTGCGTGACGAGGAGCAGCCGGCGGCGGTCAGTGCGGTCGGCGAGCGCGCCACCGAAGAGCCCGAGCGTCAGGCCGGGGATCGCGCGCGCGAGGCCGACGAGACCGAGATAGAGCGGCGCGAGCTGCGGGACGCCGTCGCGCATCGCGAGGAGCACCACGAGATAGCCCTGCCCGAACATCTGCATCCACGTCCCGATGTTCGAGACGAGCAGGCCGAACCAGAACAGCCGGAAGTCGCGGTAGCGCAGCGCGGCGAGGGCGGAGGTACGGCCGGGCTCGACGTCCGCGGCGAGGTCGGTGGCCGGGCCTTCGAGCTCCTCCGCGAGCTCCTCGCGCGCCGCGGACTCACTCACTGCGAGAGTGCATGGGAGTCGAACCCACCACGGAACGTGCAACGCCCCGTCAACGGTTTTGAAGACCGCGGCCTGCACCGGCAGACGCGCACTCTCGAGCGGGTTGTCGAAGACACTCGGTTATCGAGTCTACGTAATCAAACGAACCTGGCTCGCAACGTCGGCCTCTCCGAGGGTGCTAGGGTCGCGACTCGATCACGGAGGAACGGAAGGACATGGATCGATCGATCGTCTTCATTCACGGCGCGTGGGTCACCGCGCGCTGCTGGGATCCGTTCGTCGGCTGGTTCGGCGCCCACGGGTACACGTCTATCGCACCCAGCTGGCCGTACAAAGACCGTGCGCCCGCGGAGCTTCGCGCCGCGCCACCTGCCGGACTCGCCGGGCTCGGCGTGACCGAAATCGTCGAGCACTACGCGAGCGTCATCCAGCAGCTCCCGGAATCTCCGATCCTCATCGGCCACTCGTACGGCGGGCTGTTCGTGCAGCTGCTACTCGATCGCGGCATCGGCCGGGCGGGGGTCGCGATCAGCCCGGCGCCGCCGCGCGGGGTGCTCGCGTTGTATCCCTCGAGCATCCGCTCGAACTTCGGCGTGCTCGCGCGCTGGGGCGGTTGGAGATCGATCGTGCCACCGTCGTTCGGTGCGTTCGCCTACGGATTCCTGAACAAGATGTCGGCCGCGGAGCAGCGCCGCATCTACGACGAGCAGGCCACGCCGGAGACCGGACGGATCTTCTACCAGGCCGCGTTCGCGCTCCTCGACCGGAACCGGGCGACAGCGGTCAACTTCAGGAACGCCACGCGGGCGCCGCTGCTCATGACCGCCGGGTCGGATGACCACAATGTCGTGCCCGCGATGGTGCGAGACAACTACCGCAAGTACCGCTCGCCAGCCCGCACCGACTTCCACGAATTCGCTGGCCGCACGCACTGGATCATCGCGGAACCGGGCTGGGACGAGGTCGCGACGTTCGTGGCGCACTGGCTCGAGGCAGTGCCTGCGGCGTCGCCGAACCTACCTGCTGGTCAGAGCCTTTGAAGACCGAGCGCGAGTCGCTCGGCCAACGCGTACGCGCGTGCGACGACAGTCGCGGTCTTCGCCAGTTCCGATTACTCGCCGCGGCATACGGCGAGCCGTCGTAGCGGCGTCCCAGCTTGATACCGTCAGTCCCGGTGCTGGAACGCGCGGGCAGCGACCGCGAGCATGACGAGCCCGAAGGCGAAGACGACCAGCGCTTCGACACCGATGGGCACGACCTGATCGCCGATCGTCATCGCGGTGCGCTCGGCCGCGGAGCCGAGCACGGTTCGGCGGATCGGGTCGATGCCGTACGACGCCGGGTCGAGCCGGGTGAGGACGGTCATCCAGAGCGGGAGGCCGATGAGCGGGAAGAGCGCGCCGGACAAGAAGAACATCGGCATCATCAGGAAGTTCATCACGACCTGGAACCCCTGCATCGACTTCATCCGCGACGCGATGGCAACGCCGAACGCCGACAGCCCGAATGCGAGCACGACCATGAGGCCGAGCAGCTGGAAGAAGGAGACGACCGTGAAGGTCACCCCGACGAACGGCGCGAGCACCAGGAGGATGGCGGCCTGGACGAGCGACTGTGTCGCGCTGCCGAGGGTCTTGCCGATCGCGACGGCCGTGCGCTCGATGGGCGCGACGAGGAGCTCCTTCATGAACCCGAACTCGCGGTCCCACACGATCGACATGCCGCCGAAGATCGCGCTGAACAGCACGGACATGCAGATCACGCCCGGGTAGATGAACTGGGTGTAGCTCACGCCGCCGGCCGCGGCGATGCCGCCGCCGAGCGCCGATGACAGGCCGCTCCCGAAGATCACGAGATACAACAGCGGCTGCGCGAGCGACGCGATGAGCCGTACGCGATCGCGCCAAAACCGGATGACGTCACGCCACCAGACGATGTAGATCGTGCGCAGCATCCCGCCGCCCGCGCGCGGGATCGCACCGCTCGCGCTCACCGCAGCTGTTGTCATCGTCTACCCCTTCCGCCCCACATCCGGGCCATGTTGCGCATCGTGTCGGTCCCGCTCGCCCCCTCGGCACGGATCGCGTGACCGGTGAGTTTGAGGAACACGTCGTCGAGGCTCGGCCGCCGGAGCAAGACGGTCTCGACCGGGACCGAGAGCTCGCGGACGAGGCGCGGCAGGAACGCCGCGCCGTCCTGCACCTCGAGGCGCAGCGAGCCGTCGTCCATCATCGGGGTCATCGCGAAGCGCTGCGTGATCTCGGCGGCCGCGGCCTTCGGATCGGCGACCGTCACGGTGATGACGTCGCCCCCGACCTTCGACTTCAGCTCGCTCGGGGTCCCGAGTGCGACGATCTGGCCCTTGTCGATGATCGCGATGCGGTCGCAGTACTCGGCCTCGTCCATGTAGTGCGTGGTCATGAAGAGCGTGACGCCCTCGCCTTTGCGCAGCGCGTGCAGGTATTCCCAGATGGCCTTACGGGTCTGCGGATCGAGGCCGAGCGTCGGCTCGTCGAGGAAGAGGATCTGCGGGTGATGGAGGACGCCGCGCGCGATCTCCAGCCGGCGCTTCATCCCGCCGGAGTAGGTCATGACGATCGAGTCGGCGCGGTCCGTCAGCTCGACGACCTCGAGCAGCTCCTTGATGCGCTGCTTCCGCAGCGCCGAGGGCACGCCGTAGATCTGCCCGTGGAGCTCGAGGTTCTCGCGGCCGGTGAGCTGCGCGTCGAGGGACGGGTCCTGGAACACGAGGCCGATGCGCGCGCGCACGCCGCTCGGGTCCTTGTCCACGTCGATGCCCGCGACGTACGCGTCGCCCGCGGTCTTGCGGACGAGGGTGCAGAGGATGCTGATCGTCGTCGTCTTCCCCGCCCCGTTCGGGCCGAGGAAGCCGAAGATCTCGCCGGGCTGGACCGACAGGTCGATTCCGCGGACGGCCTCGATCTGGCCGTAGCGCTTCTCGAGCCCGCGAACCTCGACGACCGCCCCTTGCGTCACGGATGTCAGGTTGACGTATATTCGGCTACCTGTCAATGTGATCGGCGTGACACCTGGCAGCCATCCCACCGACTCGGTCACCTATCTCTTGCGCAGCCTGCAGCACGCGCTCCTGCAGTCGATGGACGAGGTCCTTCGGCCGCAGGGTCTGACGCTCATCCAGTTCGGCGTGCTCGCGTCGCTCAAGTGGTCGCCCGGTCGGTCGAGCGCGGACCTCGCGCGTTCGCGCTTCGTCACGCCGCAGACCATGAACGGCGTGATCGCGAGTCTCTGGCGGGCGAAGCTAATCACGCGCCGGCCGCACCCCGAAGGCGGTCGGGTGCTCCAGCTCCGGCTCACGCCCGCCGGCGAGGTCGTGGTCGAGACGTGCAGCGCGGCGGTCGGCGACCTCGAGCGGACGATGCTCGAGGGAATGCCCGCCGCGGATCAGCGGAAGCTTCGCGAGCTCCTGCGCGAATGCCTGGCCCACCTCTCGGCGGACGCGGAGGCGCGCGCGAGCTAGCGGGGCGCGAGCTTCTGGAGCGTCGGCGCTCGGCCCGGTGAGACCAGACCCGGCGCGACGCCGAACGTGTAGGTGACCTCCGCGACGTACACGTCGCCGCGCGAATCGACCGCGATGCCGTGCGGCGCGGTGAAGCCACCCGGCGTGCCCGGCGCGCTCCCACCCCAGCGGCCCACGACGGAGCCATCCGGACGGAGCGCCGACACGCGGCCGTAACGATCCGCCGTGATCTCGCCGAACCGCTCCGAACGCTGGCCCTTGCGCCACCACAGCTCGGAGACGTAGATCAGGCCATCGGGTCCGACGCAGAGCTGCGTGGGCCGTTGGATGTCGCGCCACTCCTCCAGATAGCGGCCGTCGGGATCGAACACCTGGATCCGATCGCTCTCGCGATCGGCGACGAGGACGCGGCCGTCCCCGAGCACGCAGATGCCGTGCGGCAGGCGGAACTCGCCCGGCCCGCCGCCGGGCTGGCCCCACGAGCGGATGAGCTGCCCGTCGGCCCGGAACTGATGCACGCGCGCGTTGCCGTAGCCGTCGCTCACATAGAGGTCGCCGTTCGGCGCGACCGCGAGGTTCGTGGGCCGGTTGAACGGCGGCCCACCACGCGCGATGGTCGCGAGATCCGAGCCGTCGTATCCGGTGTCGGATGCCTGCCCGCGCGTGCCCAGGGTCAGGAGGAGCTCGCCGTCGGTCGTGAACTTCCGGACGGAGTGATCGGCGTCGTCGACGCAGTAGACGGAGTCACCGGGTCCGATCGTGATGCCGTGGGCGCGCTCGCTGAACAGTCCGTCGGGCCACGCGCGGACGAAGCGGCCATCGCGCTCGTAGACGAGGACCGCGGGATCGCGACGCGTGAAGAGGTAGACACGATCGCGTGAATCGACGGCGACGGCTGCGACGTCGTCGTGGCGGCGGCCGGCAGGGAGCTGCTCCCACGTTTCGACCGGCTCGAGGCGCACCGTGCTAGCCGCGAATGGCCGCCACGCAGTCGACCTCGATGAGCCAGTCCTCGTTCACGAGGCGCGAGACCTCGACAGCGGTGCTCGCCGGACGGTGCCCGCCGAGGAACCGCTCGCGCACCGCGACGATGGCGGCGCGATCACCCATGTTCCGGAAATACCAGTTGAGCTTGACGATGTCGCCGACGGTCGCGCCACAGTCCATGAGGATGCGGTGGATGTTCTTGAACACCTGCTCCGCCTGCTTCGCGGCATCACCCTTGCCGACGAGCGCGCCGGACTCATCGATCGCGACCTGCCCCGAAACGTAGATGAGGCGGTCTGTCGCCGGGACGATGGCCACGTGCGAGTACGTCCCGACCGGCGCGGCGACGCCGCGCGGATTCTTGAACTCGGCCGTCTGAGAGCGCCTAGGCCGGGGTGGTGACGTGCGGCTGGATCTGCTGGAGGAGGCGCTCCTTCGGCATGTAGCCGACGAGCCGCTGCGCTTCCTTGCCGCCCTTGAACAGGATCATCGTCGGGATGGCGCGGACGCCGAAGCGGCCGGCCGTGATCGGGTTGGCGTCAACGTCGAGCTTCGCGATTCGGACGTTGTCCTTTTCGGTCGCGATCTCTTCGAGGACCGGGGCCACCATGCGGCACGGGCCGCACCAGGTCGCCCAGAAGTCGACGAGCACCGGAGTGTCCGACTTGAGGACCTCCTGCTCGAATGTCTGATCCGTTACCACGGTGGGCTTTCCCATTTCTGTATCGCTCCCTGCTCTTCTCCGGCTTTTTGCCGGTTCTTTGCCGGATCTTTTCCGGCGTTTCCGCCTGATCTAGGTCGCGGGAAAACCCGCTGCTACCACTTGAACGCGAGCTGCTGCCCAGCTTGTTCCACTGCAGGTTCAAGGCCGAGGACCGGTTCCAGGCCATCCAGGCCGGCTTCGGGGTCCGCGGCAAAGGCCTTCAGTGGGGCCCACTTTACGAACCTCCAGCCACGGCGTCGAACCGCCGTCCGCAGGGCGGCCGATCGCTCCATCTTGAACGCCGCGAGGGCCCGGCGCTCGTCCGCGAGTGCCAGGAACCGGAACACGCGGTCGTCGTCCGGGATCTGCTCGCCGATGGCGCTCAGGCTGCGATGCAGCCGCGCGGTCCAGTCGAGCTGCCAGAGAAAGACCATCTTGCCGCGGTCGTACCAGGCCAGGTCCACCGCGTCGAGTACCTCCGCCGGGCCGCGCAGCGCGCGCGCGAGCGGCGTCGTCTTCTCCTGATCGGACAGGAGGTCCGCGAGCACGTTCGCCTTCCCCGCGTACGCCGGCCCGAGCGCGCGGCGCCGCAGCTCGCGCCCGACCTGCACCTTGAAGCCGATCCGATGTCCGGTGTCGATGAGGCTCGCGGCGAGCATTGTCTGCTCCAGCTGGCGTTTCGCGAGGGTGTCCTCGTCTCGCAGCCGCCAGCGGCCGTCGTCGCCCTGCACGCCGTACGCGGCGATGCAGCGCTCGACGAGCTCACGATCCGGGGTCTCGGAGCCGCGGAATAGTCCGTAGCTGCGCTTGAGCAGCGAGCGCGTGTCGACGTCGTGGCCCGACGAGAGGACGCCCCAGACGCCCCACTCGACGCGGTCGTCGAGCGGCGCGTGGTCGTCGCTCCCGTTGATGAGCCCGTACAGCGGGTTCTCCTTGTCCTCCCCGTCGAGTCGCTCGATGCCGGAGCGCCGGGCGTCGCCCAGCGCCGAGCGGAAGTGATCCAAGAACAGCTCGAGCTCGGAGACGCCACCGGCTCGCGCGAGCGCGAGCGACGCGAGCAGTCCCCGGTCGGCGAGCGCGTTCAGCGCCGCGACGGCGGCGCGATCGCCGGCGATCGGCTCGCCGCGCGCGACGATCGCGGCGTGCACGCCGGACCGCATGGTCTCTTCCAGCGTGAGCGAGTCCGCGCTGCGTTGATCCTTGAGCAGCGGCACGTCGCGGTCGAAGTCCAGGATCGCCACCGCGCCCGAGCTTCCACCGGTGGCGGTCTGCAGCGTGTCGCGCTGGTAGAGGATCCCGCGCAACCGATAGCCCGCACCCGCGCCGGCAAGTGCGCACGCCGCGACCGTCGCGCCGTCGGCGTGCGGGAGGTACACGACGCAGGGCGCTCCGTCCTTGGACCCGCGATGGGCGTCCAAGAGCGCGGTCCGCAGCGTCCGCAGCAGCCGCTCGCGCCCGGCGAGACGTCCGTCCCCATCCGCGCTCGGGTCATCCTGCGCGCCGGCGAGCACGACGCTCGCCACGTACGCCCAGCCGCCGAGCGGATCGTCGACCGGCGCCTGCACGAGCACGAGATCGGCCGGCGCTTTCAGCGCCGGCGCCGAACGGGCCGATGGGTTCGCGGTGAGCCACGCCGCAAGCTCGCGAGCGGTGCGCTCGAACTCGAGCCACACATTCACCTCGCGCGACTGCGCGGCCTGCCCGCGACGCGCGCGGCCCTTCTCGATTCGCAGGGGCGCGCCGTGGCCAGCGACCGCGTTCAACCGGCTGCCGGAGACGATCACTTCGAGAAGGCAGAGGCGGAGGAACGCTCTTGTCGGACCGTCCGGCAGGGCCGTCTCGATCGCCCGGAGCGTGCCCATAAGGGCCGCGAGATTCCGCGGCGTGTACAGGACGGCGATGCTCTGGGCCAGGACGCGGCGCTCCTCGCCCGGCCCGAAGCGCTCGACGAACTGCCAGTACGCGAGACCATCGCCCTCGACCTTGCGCGCCCGCGCATCGTCCTCTTCCGCGGTGGGCTCGATGAGGAGCGCCCGGCCCTCCCGCGCGCAGATGCTGCAGCGGAAGGCCTTCTTCGTCGGCGCCGGCGCGTCGCGCTCCCAGAGGAACGCCTCGACGACCACGGGCCCCCGACACGTTCCGCAGTGCGACGCGTACAGGTCACCCATCGTGACGCGGTGCGCCGCGCCGGCGAGCGTGCTGTCGGCCACCGCCTCGAGCGCGGCGGTCACGTCCGCGAGCGACGGCGCGGCCGCGATCACCGAGCGGGCCCACGCGCCGATCGCCTGCGGTGAGCGCGCGATGCCCACGCGATCTCTGCGCTGCACGGCGTCCGCGGCCGAGAACGGGTACGCGAGCGGATCGAGCACGACCGCGCGCTCGGCCGTGTATGCGGTCGTGTACGCCTCGGCGAGCGGCAGCGGGAAGGCGGTACCGAAGCGGTGGAGTGGTCTTGGAAGGGGGACGGTCTCGACGGGAACGAAACTGTCGAGCCGTTCCACCGTCATTGCAAGTCGAAGATTAGTGCCCGTCGACCGTCCAGCACCACCGAGGCGCGTTTTCCGTCGGCCGACGTCACCAGATCCTGGATCGTGCCGCCGATGCCGAGCGCGTCGATCGTGCCGTCGGTGCCGATCGCCCAGACGGTGTCCGCGCCGTCCCAGACGAGCGTGCGCGTGCCGACGACGATCTTCCGGCCGTCGGTGAGGGGCGCCTGCCAGCGCTGGGAGCCGTCCGGTCCGGTCGCGACGACCTTGTCCTTGCCCAGCTGGTAGAGCGTTCCGTCCGCGCCGAACGCGACGGCGCGCACCGCCGTACCGACCTTCTGGATCGTCGCGCCGGGATTCGTGTCGTGCGGTGCAAAGCGGAACGTGCCCTGGTCGGTCACGAGCGCGGCGCGGTCGCCTTTCACGTCGAGCGCGAAGTCGACCGCCGTTCCAGGGACCTGGATGACGCCGCGAAGGAAGCGCTCGGTGCCGAGCCGCAGGACTTCCACGTCCGTGTTGCTGCCGCTCGTCGTGGCGATGAAGATCTCCCCGCGATCGCTCACCGCGATGAACCCGCCGACCGCCGGAGTCGTGATCGGGAACGGCTCGCCGAGCAACGCACCATCCGGTGCCCGCGCGCCGACGAGACCGACGCCAGCGCCGGCCGCGCCGGCCGGGCCCTTGGAGATCGCGACGAACGCCCGCGCCGTCGGGACGCCCAGGTACAGCACCTGCGTGATCGCCGAGGGGAAGCGGAGCTGCTGCCCGGCGCCGAGCGGCGACATCCCCGACGGCACGAAGAACACGCTGCCCGTCGCTCCGCCGCCGAACAGCCACGCGCTGTCGCCGCTGAACAGGAGCACGGTGATCCCGGCGGTGAGCTTCGGCAGCGCGACGAGCGCGCCGGTCGTCGCCGAGAACATCGCGATCGTCCCGTCGTCGCTGCCCATCGCGATCCACCTGCCGTCCGGCGAGAGGGCGACGCGCCGCGCGCCGCCGGGCCCGTCGATCGCGCGGGTCGGCTCTCGCCACAGCTCGACGTCCGGCACGGTCGCGCCACGGGAGAACGCGTACGTGCGGTCCGCGACGACGGACGTGACGTCGATGCCTTTCGGCTTCAACGCCGCGCCAGCCGCGTCCGCCTGGGCTTTCGTCGGATACGTCGCGACGCGGACGAGGTACGGCGCGATGCGGGTGACCGAGAGCACCACGCCGATCTTCTTCGCCGCCGCATCCGCGTCGGCGGCCGTGGCGTACGGGCCGGCTTGGAGGGCGAATAGCGCCTCCGAGGTCGAGCTCACGGAGAACGAGGTTCCGCGGGCGATCGTCTTCTGCAGCTCTGCGTCCGTCGGCAGCTTCGCGGCGAGGGCCTTCACTCGATCCCATGACGTGCCGACGTCGCCCACGGTCCTGGCGAAGACGGCGGGATCGCCGCCGTCCGCGTAGGTACCGGCATCCTTCGTGACGTCCGTAAGCGAATCGGCCAGCGACACGACGGCATCGCGGATCGGACCCGCCGCGTTCGCGGTCGCAGAGAGCGACGCGGAGGTGATGCCGCTGATCTTCGGCTGGAGACCGCGTGCGACGGTCGCCCAGCGGTCGCTCGAGACCGTCCGGGTGGTCTGGCCCGCGAGCCCGCCGGCGAGTGCGTAGTCGTACACGGACAGCTGGAGCAACACGGCGGCGGTCGAACGCGCGATCGGCGACGCGTCGGGCACGTCCCCGCTCGGCACCACCTTGGGTGCCGATTCGCAGGCGCTACCGATGAGCAGGAGGACGCAGAGCGCGAGGCGGGTCAGACCGCTATTCGTCAGCCTCGTCCTCGTCGTCATCGTCGTCGTCGGCGTCGACGGCGAGCGGCTCCTCGGCCACGGCCGGCTCGGACTCGTCGTCGGCGGACGACGACGTCGTCTCGGTGTCCTCAGCCTCGTCCTCGGAGTCCTCTTCCTCTTCGCCACCGAAGCGGAAGAAGTTGCCCTTGATGTACGCGCGCTCCTTCGTCTCGGCGGGGCGGTGGTGGCCGGGGAACGAGATCCGCTGCGCGTTCGCGGGGCTCTGCAGCGTCTCGCGGATGGCGACGCGCGGGTTCTGCTGGTCGTTGCTCACGACCGCGACGACGTACTGGTTCCCGGTGTTGATGAGATCCAGCAGCCGCCGGCCGACCTTCGGCTCGAGGAACCCGAGGAGCTCGCCGTCGCGCGCGTGCACGGCGATGAGGCCGTCGCGCTCGCGCAGCTCGGCCTCGGCGCCGGGCGAATACTTCGCCACGACGTGCGCCGGCGCCGGGTTGATGAGCCGCAGGATGCCCGTCTTGCCCATGTCCTCGATGAAGAGGCGGGGCTGGGTCTTCGACTTCGTCGGGTTCGTCTTCGTCTTGTGATCGAGCAGCGTCCCAAGGCGCGCGACGTTGCGCAGTGCGATCGGGTTGTTCGGCTCGGCCTTCAAGACCTCGGCGTACGAGGCCTTCGCCTCTTCGAGCTTGCCGGTCTCGAGCAGTGCGCGGCCCAGGCGGTTGCGGGCCTCGAGGTCATCGGCGTTCGCTTCCAGGATCTTGGTGTTCAGCTCGAGGGCGCGGGACCAGTCGGCCTCCAGGGCGGCCTGGACCGCCTGGTCGGCGAACGCACGCGTCCGGATGCCTGTTTCGGTCGGGGAGCCCATCGGTCAACGCCTCCAACGCAGACGCACACGATGCGTCGCGGCCATTCGGGTGATGAGTGAATTCTAACGGCTCGCGGACTACGCTCCCACCGATGCTGTACCTGTCCGAGATCAAGCGAGCAAAAGTGGTCGATCCGGCAGGGACCGAGATCGGCAGGCTCATAGACGTGGCCGTGGTGCCCCGCGAGCAGTTCCCGGCCGTCCAGTGGGCGATCCTTCGCGCGCCCGAGGGCGAGCGGATCGTGCGCTGGGCGGACCTCGAGGCGATGCACGGCTCCTACCGGCTGCGCGAATCGGCGGTGCCGCCTGCCGCGGGCGAGCTTCCACCGGAGGCCCTCCGCCTGGGCCGCGATCTCCTGGACAAGCAAATCGTCGACACCCATGGCGCGAAGGTCGTGCGGGTGAACGATCTCCAGCTGGAGGACAAGGGCGGCCAGCTCCGTCTCGTGGGCGCCGACGTCGGGCTGCGCGGGATCCTCCGCCAGGTCGGCGGCGAGCGCGCCGCCGAGCGCATCGCGGGTCTCCTCGGGCGGAAGCTTCCGCGCGGGATCATCCCGTGGCACCTGGTCGAGCCGCTCGAGTCGCCGCAGCAGAACGTGCGGCTCACGCTGCCCCACGCGAAGCTCGCGCTCCTGCACCCCGCGGACATCGCCGACATCGTCGAAGAGATGACCGCGGACGAGCGGCGCGCGGTGTTCGACCAACTCGACGTCGAGACCGCGGCCGAGGCCCTCGGCGAGGTCGACCCCGAGATGCAGGCCGCGATCATGGGCGACCTCGAACAGGAGCGCGCCGCCGACATCCTCGAGGAGATGGACCCCGACGAGGCCGTCGATCTGCTGCAGGACCTGACCGAGGAGCGGCGCGAAGAGCTCATCGAGCTCATGGACGAGGAAGAGGGCGCCGACGTCGAGGAGCTCCTCGCCTACCCCGAGAACTCGGCCGGCGGCATCATGACGACCGACTTCCTCGCGCTGCCCCGCGACCTCACGACGGGGCAGGCGATCGACCGGCTGCGCGAGCTCCAGCCCGATCCCGCGCTCGTGTACTACCTCTACGTCGTCGACAGCGAAGGCAAGCTCGACGGCAACGTCTCGTTGCGGGATCTGGTCGTCGCCTCGCCGGATACGCCGCTCACCACGATCATGAACCCGAACGTGCTGCGCGTCGAAGCCGCCACGCCCAAGGAGGAGGTCGCCGCGCTCATCGCGAAGTACGACCTGCTCGCCCTCCCGGTCATCGACGCGCGCCGCGTGTTGTTGGGCACGGTCACCGTCGATGATGTGGTCGAGCTCATGCTGCCGCGCGGTTGGAAGAAGAGGTCGCTCCGGTCCATCGCCCGGTGACCGTCGCGAGCCAGCCAGGCCGGACGCTTCGCGCCGTCCGCCGCCGCGTTCCTCGCAAGGCCGCCTTCGCCGCGTTCCTCGCCGTCATGGGCCCGGGCCTCATCACCGGCTTCGCCGGCAACGACGCCGGCGGCGTCACGACGTACACGTCGGTCGGCGCGCGCTACGGCTACGCGATGCTCTGGCTGCTCCTTCTCTCCACAGCCGGCCTCGTCGTCATCCAGGAGATGTGTGCGCGCATGGGCGCGGTCACCGGCAAGGGCCTCTCGGATCTGATCCGCGAGAAGTACGGGGTCCGCTGGACGATCGTCGCGATGCTCGCGCTGCTCGTGGCGAACGGCACGAACGTCGCCGCGGAGTACGCCGGTATCGCCGCCAGCCTGGCACTCATCGGCGTGCCCTCGACGCTCTCGGTCCCGATCGCGGGCGTCGCGATCTGGGTGCTCGTCGTGTTCTTCAGCTACAAGGTCGTGGAGCGAGCGCTGTTCGTCGTGATCTGCGCGTTCGTCGCGTACCCGATCACCGCCGTCATCGCCGCGCCCGACTGGGGCGCTGTCAGTCGAGGGCTGGTCATCCCGAGCTTGCCGGTGGAGCAGGCCGCGCTCATCGCCGCGCTGGCGCTCGTGGGCACGACGATCACGCCGTACATGCAGTTCTACATCCAGGCCTCGATCGTGGACAAAGGCATCGACGCCGAGCAGTACGGGTACGCGCGCCTCGACGTCATGCTCGGCTCGGTGCTGACTGGGGTGAACGCGCTGTTCATGATCGTCGTCGCCGGCCACGTTCTCTTTCCCGCCGGCATCAGGGTCGACAGCGCGGCGGACGCGGCCAAGGCGCTGGCCCCGCTGGCCGGAGAGCAGGCCGGCATCCTGTTCGGCGCGGGGCTGCTCGGCGCCTCCCTCCTCGCGGCGACGGTGATGCCGCTCTCGACCTCGTACGCCATCTGCGAAGCGTTCGGCTGGGAGTCGGGGATCAGCAAGAACTTCCGCGAAGCGCCCGTGTTCATGGGCCTGTTCACGCTGCTGCTCATCGCCGGTGGCATCGTCGTGGTCCTCTTCCCACAGCAGCTCCTCATCCAGCTCATCCTCGCATCGCAGGCCGTCAACGGGCTGCTCCTGCCGATCGTCCTCGCGTTCATCCTCCGGCTCGCCGGCGACCGCTCGATCATGGGTGGCTCCGCGAACGGCCGCGTCACCACGACGATCGGCTGGGGCGTCGCGGCGATGGCCTCGCTGCTGTCGGTGGGATACGTCGCGGTCACGCTCCTCGGTATCGGCTAGATCGAGCCCGCGTTCGCGCTCAAGCTCGTCCTCACCCCGTTGCTTGTCGCGGCGGCGAGCCTGGCCGGCCGCCGCTGGGGGCACGCGGTCAGCGGGTGGCTCGTCGGTATTCCCTTCACCTCGGGCCCGATCACGTTCTTCCTGTTCCTCGAACACGGCGTGAGCTTCGCGGCGAACGCCGCCCTCGGCTCGCTCCTCGGCGTGCTCGCGACGGCCGCGTTCGCGGTCGAGTTCAGCGCGGTCGCGAAGCGCGGTGCGCGGATCGTCCCATCGTTCGTCGCCGGGCTCATCGCGTTCGGGCTGATCGGTGGCGCGGCGCAGGACATCGCGATCGCGCCGCTCCCGCTCTACGCGATCTGCGCGGTCATCCTGATCGTCGCGATCCGCCTGGTGCCCGACCCGGGCCCGACCGCGGCGGTGCCGCTGCCGCGATGGGACCTGCCGGCGCGGATGATCCTCGCGACGGTCCTCGTCCTCGCGATCACGACCGCCGCGGGCGCGCTCGGTCCACGACTCTCGGGGCTGCTCGCGACGATCCCGCTGTACGCGAGCATTCTCGCCGGCTTCGGCTTCACGCTCGTCGGTCCAGCCGCCGCAGTCCGCGTGTGGCGCGGCCTCCTGTTCGGACTCTTCGGCTTCGGGGCGTTCTACCTCGTGCTCGCGGCGTCGCTCGAGGCCCTCGGCCTCGCGGCGTTCGGGTTGGCGATGGCCGCCGCCCTCGTGGTGCAGGCCCTGACCCTGCGAGTGCTCCGCCGCTAGCGGAGCCGCACCGACACCGCGAGCCCGCCGAGCTCCTGGAACGTGACGCTCGCGCCATCGGCGAGCCGAGTGAGCGTGTAGTCCGTGGCACCGAGCCCGGTGCTGCCCTGGAGGACGAATGCAAGGACGACGGCGGTCCCATCGGCGCGGAAGGTCCGCAGCGAGCTGCCCCCCTTCACGCCGCGGAACGGCGTCGACGCGGACCCATCGTCGGCCGTGTAGAGCACGAAGCCACCGTCGGCACTGATGACGCCACTAGCGGAACCGCACCGAGACGGTCACGGTCAGCCCGCCGAGGTCGGAGAACGTCACCCGTTCGCCACCGGTCGCCTTCGCGGCGAACGAGTCGCCGGTGAACCGCACGAGCGTGTAGTTCGTCTGACCCGCACCCCCTCCGACCGGGACGGCGAGCACGACCGCGCTGCCGTCGGCGCGGAACGTCCGTACGAATGCCCCATCCGGCACGCCGGAGAACGCCGTTTGACCACAGCCGAGCGGCGTGTCCCGAGCGATGTCGCAGAGCCAGAACTGATTGGAGGGGCCGATGAAGCCGATCTCGTGCGTGCCCGGCCGCCACAGCGCGCCGGTGTTGCCGTACTTCGACTCGGCCGGAGCGTGCTTCGCGCTGTAGTCCGCAAGCGGCCAGTAGCTGAATCCGGAGTCGATGTCGACGCCGACAACGAACTTCGCATCCGTCGACGCACGGACCGAGCTCATCGTGACCCTCCCGGTCACAGGAGTGCGCTTCGCGGCGGCCTGCGGCGTCGCGGTGCTCGCGACGAGGTAGTCGGTCATGAAGCCACCGTCACCGGTCACGCCGGCAGCAAGGAGGTTCGTCGTGCGGTCCCAGGCGATCGGCTGAAGGAACCTTCCTGTTTCGTTCCAGGTGATGACCAGCTGGCCCGGGCCGACGTTGCCGGGACGGGTGTTGAAGGTGCGGATCGTCGAGCTGGAGGTCGTGTCGCCGGTGCTGACCGTGTAGGCCACGCCGCTGGAATCGTTCGCCCAGACGATGACGCCTCCACGTTCGTTGGCGCTGAGCGTGCTGAGCGCCCCTAGGGACTGTGGGTTGGCGGCGCTGATGATGCGGATCTGTGACGGCTCGCTGCTGGTGCCGACGCTCCAGTACGCGATCTGCGTGCCGTCGGGCGAGACCGCGAAGTCTTGGCTAGCGAAGCCTCCGATCCGCGCATTGCTCGACTCCTTCCGGATGTTTGCGGCCACGATGTCACCGGTGGTGACGATGAAGCCGAAGTCATCGTTGTAGATCGCGCCGCCGGGCCCGGATGCGGGTGAGGGCGATGCGGTCGACCCGACGCTGGCGCTCGCGCTCGGATTGACGACCGGGGCGCCGCTGGCCGATGGCGTCGGGGACGCGCTCGGATTCGCGACCGTGGCGTTCCGATCGCGCAGCTGGAAACCGACGATGAGCGCGATCGCCAAGAGCGCGGCGACCGCGCCTGCGGTCAAGAGGTAGCGAGATGAACGCATGGCAATGGTCTCCCTTCCCGATGCACTGCGCCACGCGCCGCGCGGTGGCAGCGTGATCTCATCGAGATCGCGCACGAACAGTCCCGTCAGGTCCTTGTCACGCTCATCCACGGGCGGTCCATCCTTCGCGCATGTGCGCAAGTGATTGCGAAACGGTCGCGCTCACGGTCCCGCGCTTGACCCCGAGCGTGTCGGCGATCTCGTCCTGCGTGAGACCGAGGTAGTAGTGGGCGACGACGATGGCGCGCTGCCGCTCCGTGAGCAGCGAAAGCAGCCGGCCGACCTCGAGCCGCTGGATGATCGCCGCGACGTCATCCGGGGCCGGGCCTTCGCCTGTCGGCACCTCACGCCGCGCGCGGAAGAGCCCGCGCCGCGTCTTGCGCAAGGCCACGCGGTACAACCAGCCTTCGAGATTGCGATCGTCTGCCGGCGGATGGCGCAGCCCTTCCTCGAACGCGTCGTGCAGTCCATCGAGCGCTCGCTCGCGATCGAACGTCGCCGCGACGAGTGCGCGATACACCTGCGGGAACGCGCGGTCGTACAGGTCACCCCACCGTTCCGGTGTGATCTCTTGCATGCATGAAGTGATGCATCAAGGCGGCCCGAACGCTTAGTCGCGAGCGCTCGGTCGCCTGCTGTCGTTCCAGCCGACACGCGATACCGTCGGGCGCGTGCGACGGCTCATCGCGCTCGCGTTCGTGGTCATCGCGTGCACGCCTGCCGCGACACCCTCGCCTTCGTCGGCCCCGAGCGCGATCAACGGGTCGCCGATCTCATCGACGACCGCGGCGACCGGAACGCCTGCGCCCTCGACGACTCCCAGCGGCGGCCTTTCGCTTTTGCCGACGCCGAGCGTATCGGCGATAGCGACCCGATCCGGAGTGCCGATCCCGCCGGCGGCCCGCCTCATTGCGCTCGCCTTCGATGACATCACCCGCCTGTGGCTCGTCGACCTGTCCGGCGATACGGCGCCGGTCAACGTCGCAGTGTGGCGGGCACCGCGTTCCGGATACGCGAACGAGACGATCAGCACCACGCCGGACGCCCGGTCCGCCGTTCTCGGTGCGTGGGGCCCCAGCGGCAAAGCCGCGCTCTACGCGTACGACGTCGCAAGTGGCCAGACGACGTTGCTCTACGAGGATCCGGACACGGATGTGCCGTCATTCCTATGGCCGACGATCGCACCCGATGGCCGGCGATACGCGTTCCAGACGGCCGACGATGTGCGGGCCGGCAGCACGAACGGCCGCTCGACCGAGCGGGTCATCGCCCACCCCGAGCCGCAGAACGTGTTCGGGGTATGGCATCCCCTCGCCTGGTCTTCCGACGGCGCACTCCTCGCGATCAGCCGGTCGAGCGAGGGCGACAGCGAGCTTGCGATCGTGCCCGGTCAGGGCGGCTCGGCCCGCGTGCTGGGTAAGGGGTCGCTCGCGGCGTGGCGGCCGGACGCGCCGCTCCTCGCGGTCGCGGCCGGCATGACGCTATTCGGCGGCCGCGGGCTCATGTACACGTACGACGCGGCCACCGGAGTGAAGAACGACCTCGAGACACCGACGATGTGGACCCTCGCTGCACTCCGCTGGGACCCGACCTCGGACAAGGTCGCCTTCATCGCAGCGGAGGGCGGCCCCGGCTCGCGGCGTGAGATCTGGGCCCGCTCGCGGACCGGTCCCGCGATGAAGGTGAGCGCGTTATCCGGAAACGCGCTCGATGTGTGGTGGTCGCCCGTCGGCTCCGTGGTCTACGCACTCGTCCCGCGAGAGGACGCGAATGCGCAACTAGGTGTTCCGAGTGTCGACGTGATCATCATCGGCGGCTCGAATCGCCGCATCGCGACGCTCTGCCGTGGCGATCCGCGAGCGCCCTGCCCCTAGGTCAGCGCGGCTCGGGGAGCACGCCTCCATCGGCGTCAAGGTACCGGTCCGGATTCTCCTGGAAGATCCGCTTGCAGACCTCGCGATCGAACGCGTACAGCCGGCT
>DASYVN010000281.1:0-5003 GCA_035937095.1 Candidatus Limnocylindria bacterium | reverse complement strand
GGCGGCCGTCCTCGACGACGGCGACCGCGGTCTCGTCGCAGCTCGTCTCGATCCCGAGGATCCTCACTCGCCGCGCTCGAGGTCTTTGCGCAGCACCGACAGTCGGTCCTTGACCACGCGATCCTTCAAGCGTTCGGTCCACATGATGAGGGCGTCCTCGTTGTTGTCGCTGTAGTAGCGGCGGCGGACGCCGGCGCGGCGGAAGCCGTATTTCTCGTAGAGCTTCTGCGCCGCAAGATTCGAGGCGCGGACCTCGAGCGTCAGCCACTCCGCGTTCATGACGGCCGCGACCTCGAAGAGCCGCTGGAGCAGCCGCTCGCCGATGCGTTGGCGGCGGTGATCGGGGTGGACCGCGAAGGTCGTGATGTGTGCCTCGTCGACCATGAGCCAGAGACCGGCGTAGCCGACGATGTGATCGCCGCCGCGCGCGACGACGTACCGGGCGTTGCGGTTCTGGGTGAGCTCGTGACGGAACGCGTTCGCCGGCCACGGCACCGGGAACGAGCTGCGCTCGACCTCCTGCACGGCGTCGATATCCTCGAGGGTCATGTCGTCGATGACGACCGGTGCGACCGAGACCATGACTACCTTTCTACGCCGTCCGCTTCGGGAGACCCAACGCGGCATCGTCGGCCGGCGGCGGGGCGAATGGCTGCGCGAAGCTGCCGCCGATCGCCGGCTGGCGAACGTAGATCGGCTCGAGCGCGCCAAGCGGCGCCTGCTTGCGCGCAGCGAGCTCGTTCCAGCCGAGCTCGGCGAGATACCCGGCCCGGCGCATACGGGAGGCGGGCGGCGCGAAGAGCGCGAGCGGCCCAAGGAGATCGCGCAGCGTGGACTCGGCTTCCGCGTCGATCTCGCCGACGAACAGCGTGTGCGTTCCGATCTGCCGGCACACGTCCACGAGTGGTCCGACGATGAACGGCGAGCGGCGGGCCCATTTGCGGTTGCGCTCCTGATAGAGCGCCGCGTAGAACTCGCCGCGCCCAGCGGGCAGCAACGGACACGTACGGACCTTCGATGAGGCGTGCGGGTACGCGAGGACGTCGAGCGTCGACACCCCGACGAGCGCGGCGCCGCTGCCACGCGCGATCCCCTGCGCGGCCGCGATCGCGACGCGCAATCCGGTGAACGAGCCGGGCCCGGTCGCGACCGCGACCTTGTCCACGGAATTGAACGGCGCGCGGCTGAGTGCGATGAGCCGCTCGATCGTGGGGAAGAGATCCTCCGCGTGGCGCCGCTGTGCGTGCCAGGTCTCTTCGGCGAGCACGGCCGAACCGTCGAAAATGGCGACCGACGCCCACTCCGTGGACGTGTCGAGCGCGAGCAGGGCGCTCAGGCCCGTTCCTTGAACGAGTCCTCGCGCAACGCCTCGACGAGCCGGCGCGATCGCGGGCCCGTCGGGTCGACCGTCACGCGGCGCTTCGTTTCGGCCACGTGCTCCAGGTGCACGTCGACGCGGTCGGGCGGCAGCTCCGCCCCCGCGCGGTCGGGCCATTCGATGACCGTGACGCCGCCGGAATCGAGCGCCTCCTCCCAGCCGGTCGAGCCGAGCTGGCTCTGCTCGAGCCGGTAGAGATCAAGGTGATACAGCGGCAGCCGTCCGCCGAAGTGCTCGTGGAGGATGATGAACGTCGGGCTCGTCACGGTCTCCTCGTCGATGCCGAGACCGATCGCGATCCCTCGCGCGAACACCGTCTTGCCGGCGCCCAGCTCCCCCCACAGCGCGATGACGTCACCAGGCTCCGCATGCGCCGCGATGCGCTCCCCGAACCGCTCGGTGTGCAGCGAGGAATGGCTCACGATGTCGATCGCGCTGGGATCAGCTTGCGCGCGGCTGATGTGCTTCGAATCGGCGGTGTTCACGAACGAGCCGAATGCTAAGGCCGACGAAGGCCCCGAAGACCGCGGCCCAGATGGCCATGTACCAGGACCACGGAACGCAGAAAACCAGCAGCCCGCCATCGCATGCGAGCGACCCGATGAAGGGGATGAGGCCCAGGAATCCGACGATCGTCCGGTAGCGCTTGAGCCGCGCCTCGCGCGCGAGATGCTCGGCGACCTCGCGCTCGCGCTGCCCGGGTCTCCGCTTCTTCTTGCTCATCTTGCTCAGCTTGCTCAGCTTGCTCATCTGGGGGCGTCATACGGAAGGACGTTCGGCACGGGCACGACGCCGTCCTTCGTCGCGAGCCCTTCGCAGAAGGCGTCGCTGGCGAACCGGGTCACGCCGGTCAGGCTCGTCGGTCCGACGAGCGGGCGCACGCCGCCAAAATCGCCCGCGAGCACGAGCGCCGGAGCGTCGAGCGACGTGTCGAGAAGCTCCGTGGGCGCGAACACGAACAACCGGGCCGAGGCGACGTGGATCGCCGCGCGCCGCCCGCTGAACGCGACGATCGGGAGGTAGAGCTCGGTCGGCAGGGGGCCGCTGCCGAAGCCGAGCAAACAGAGCACTGTCGGGCGGTCCTCCACCGTCGGCCCGCCCGACGCCGTGACCTCATCCCCGTAGACCACGCGAAGGCCACCGGCGGGTGCCGCGCCAGCGACGAGACCGGCCACGCCGCAGGCGTGGGCCCTGGTGATCGCCTCCGCGGCGATGCGCGCCCCGCCGACGAGGATCTTGTCGTGGATGCTGACGTCGACACGCGCCGGCGAGAGCTCGTCGGTGGGCGCGTCGACGCCGAGCGCGAGCTCGCCGAACGCGTCCGGGCCGTAGGCGGCCACGCCGCCGAGACCCCACGCGGACCCTTCGACGGTCACGACCGCATCGTCGGACCGCACGACGATGCCATCCATCGACGCGCGCACGGTCCACGTGCCGGTGATCGGCGCGACGTAAAAGTCGCCCTCGTGCGACCGGTGCACGAGCCGGCCATCGACCGGCGCGGTCACTGCGCGGACGAAGCGCCGGCCGGTCCGCGCGAGCACGGTGCCGCGGGTCACATCGGTGCCGACCCGGACGCGGGCCACCCGGTCGATGCCGGCAGGATCGAGGCTGAGCGTGCGCGCCCCGTCCACGCGGACCGGCGAGCCCAGCAGGGCGCCGCTCGCGAGCGGGTCGCCGGCGCGTACCTTCGCGCCGATGGCCGGCCGGGAGGACGCGCCCAGCGGAAGGGGATGTTCGACGACGTATCGTCCATAGCGCCAGCCCATCAGACGACGCGCATCGTTGCGAGGTCGAGCGCAGCGAACCACCGGACGAGCGTCGGGATCCGCTCCGCGTCGCGCGGCGGCAGCTCGAGCGGCCGTCCGCGCGCGTCGACGATGATCCCGAGCTCACCCGCGGAGCCATGGGCCCGGAGCGAGGTACCGGTGACCTCGACGTCCGCGTCGCCCCGGTGCGGGACGCTGAAGAACGCCCCCGGAACGAGATCGTCGTCGAGGTGCTCGCTGCGGTTCACCAGCAGCCTGCTGCGCCGGCCCGGCGCGGCCGGCACGACGAACGCGAGCGGGACCAGGCGACGCGCGAGCTCGTCGGTCACCGCGGCCGCCGCGTCGCCACCGGTCGCGCGGATCCGCGCCGCGAGCGCACCGAGCGCGACGAGCGCGTCGTCGGTATCGCGGTGCAGCGTGGTCGGCCGCGGTGACGCGAGCCCGTCGATGGCGACGAGCGCCGTATGCGCTCCGCGCGTGAACGCCGCCGCCGCGCCGGTCACGATGGTGAGCGGTGCGTCGCGAAGCGGCTCAACGATCCCGGCCGCCGCCGCGTCAGCGAGCGCATGGCTCAGGGCCTCGTGCGCAAGGGCGATCTCGAGCGCGAGCGCGCTCGCCTCCGCGGCGACCGCGTCGGGCCAGCGTGCGCGGTTGAAGACCCGCTCGAGCATGGTCGGCGCGTCGATGGCCCATGGGATCCAACGGCGCACGCCGTCAAGCCCGGCACGTACGACGGTGCGATCGGCGGCGATGCCGGAGCCCAGGTGCGCGACGTGAGCCGCGGTGATCTTGCCGTCCGCGCTCGCCCGCACGAGCGACGTCGACCCGCCCGCGACGTCGACGATCAGCGTGTCGGTGCCGTGCGCGGCGACAAGGCGGGCGAGCTCCTCGAGCGCTTCATCGCGAAGGACCACATCGGCGTCGGTCCCTCTGCGGAACTCGCGGCCACGGTGTGCGAAGGCACTGATGCCGTCGGGGCGCCGCGGGTCGGGCAGGAGCTCCACCGCGTATCCCGCTGCCGCCGCCTTCAGGCGCAGCGCGGTGTGCCGCTCACCCGCGACCACGACCCGAGGCGCGGGCGACCGGTCGGCGCATCCGAGCCGGAGCGCCTCGATGAGGTCGACGATCCCGTCGGCGTCGCGGCGCTCCGCGACGAACGCGAGGACGAGATCGGGACGCGCCTCGCGGATGGCCACGGCGCGCTCGACGAGCGAACGCGCGTCGTTCACCCGAAGGAGCAGGACGAGCTCTGCGCCGGATGCGAGCACCGCACGACGGAGCACGCGCTCGACGTCCCGACCCGCGCCCGCGAGGACCGCAACACGCATGATCCCGCCGGACGTGACCCGGAGGGCCGCGCCGCCGAAGGGCTCGGTCGCGGGCACGATCGCCGACTCGATCAGGGATGCGTGCGATCCGTGCTCTTCGACGGTCCAGCGTCGGACGCGCGCCTCGAGCGCGACGTCCACCACCCCTCGCCGGCGGGGCGGCTCTGCGGGCTCTGCGCTCACCGCGCCCGAGCGGGCTGGCGCGCGGCAGCGTCGGCGAACGCGCCGAAGATGTGGGTCGCCTCGGCCGAGACCTCCGCGAAGCGCTCGGGATGCCACTGGACGGCGACGACCCAGCGGTGCGCGGGATCCTCGAACGCCTCGACGAGCCCGTCGATGCGGACCGTGGGCACCAGACCCGGCGCGAGGAGGTCATCCGTCACGGCCTGGTGGTGGCTCGAGTTGACCACGTGCGCACGAGCGCTCGTCGCGCCGGCGAGGAGCGAGCCCGCGGCGGGCACGGCCTCGTGGGAGCGGAGCGCGCCGAGCGACCGGCTGTGCCCCTCGACGTGCTGGATGAGTTTGCCG
>DASYVN010000280.1:0-5229 GCA_035937095.1 Candidatus Limnocylindria bacterium | reverse complement strand
CGCCAGGATGAACACGACGGCCGGAAGGATCCAAAGGCTTTCCCCCCGCGTGAGCCACATGCCGCTCAGCGCGAGCCCCGCACCACCGGCCCACAGGGCGAGCGATCGCAGCGCACTTCGCCGCCGCAGAAATACACCGATGAGACAGGCGGCCAGCAGCAACGTCAGCGGAATATAGACACCCTCGCGGAGGATCCGGGTGATGCTGAACATGATGGGATTGAACAGCAGGACGGCATAGATCGCGACCAGGACGGCCGCGCTCCGAACGACCGGCGTGAGCGCGAGCATCACCGCGACGCATCCGGCGATGTAGAGGAGGTTCTCACTCAACTGCAGGGGGACGCCCGCGATGAAGCTCGCGGCGATCCACAGCGGATAGAACGGGCCCTTGGCAAGCGTCAAGTTGTCGAACGGTCCCAACCACCGACCGGCGATGATGTGCTCCGCCAACTTCAGGAAGAGCCCGTCGTCGTGTGGGGCGTAGAGCGCCGTCAGGGTCTGACCGCTGGCCAGGCACAGCCGGAGCAGCGAGAGCGCGACCACGACCAGCAGCCATTTCACGCGACGTCGTGTCATCCCTATGGCCTCTTCGTCGACCTCGACCATACCTTCGTGATAGCCGGCCACCTAAGTTTTATGGCGCCGAGATTGAAACCGCGTGGAGTAGAATGCCGGTATCATACCTTCACTAAGCACCCAGGGCCAACTCTCATGAACGTCGTCGTCACAGGTGGCGCGGGCTTCATCGGCTCGAATCTCGTCGACCGATTGATCGCGGCCAAGCACACGGTCACCGTCATCGACAACCTGAGCGGTGGCCGCCGCTCGTTTGTCGCCCACCACGAGGGCTCGCCGCGCTTCCGGTTCCTCAAGCTCGACGTGCGCGACCACGCGCGCTTTAAGCAGGCGCTGCCGACGAGGACGGACGCGGTGTTTCACCTCGCGGCCAACGCCGACATCGCGCGCGGCGTCGAGGATCCCACGCTCGACTGGGAGCACTCGCTCGTGGCGACGTTCTCGCTCTTGCGCGCCATGCGCGCGCGCGGAATCACGAAGCTCGTCTACACGTCCGGCAGCGGCGTGTACGGCGACCGCGGGCGGGCCTACTCCTCGGAGTCGTACGGACCGCTCATGCCGGTGTCGATGTACGGGGCGGCGAAGCTCGGCGCCGAGGGCTTGATCAGCGCGTTCTGCCACCTGTTCGAGATGCAGGCATGGATCGTGCGCCCCGCGAACATCATCGGCCCCCGCGCGACGCACGGCGTGGTCTTCGATTTTGTCCGCCGCCTGAAAGCCGACCCGACGCGCTTGCGCATTCTCGGCGATGGGCTGCAGAGCAAGGCCTACTTGCACGTCGACGACGTCATCGATGCGCTCTTTCTCGTCTTCAAGAAGGCGAAGGAGATCGTCAACGTCTTCAACCTGTCGTCGAACTCGTTCATCACGGTGAACCGGATCGCGAACCTGGTGACCCTCGAGATGGGCCTGCCCCGTGTCAAGTACACGCATACGCCGGGGAAGATCGGCTGGAAGGGCGATGTCGCGGTCATCCGCCTCTCCAACACCCGCCTCGCTCGGCTGGGCTGGCGCGCCAAGTACACCTCTGTGCAAGCGGTGCGGGCGACCGTACGGGCGCTTCTCACCGAGGGCCGCCGGTCATGACCCAATCGGTGTTCACCGCGGAGGACGCGAAGAAGCGCTGGTTCGTGACGGGCGGCGCGGGCTTCATCGGGAGCCACGTTGTGGACCTGCTCGTGTCGGCCGGGTGCGAGGTCACCGTCGTCGACAACCTGAGCCTGTCCTCCGACAAGTTCATCGCGGGCTACGCGAAGAGCGGACAGATCGCCTTCGTCCAGGAGGACCTGCTCGATCTGGACGCGGTCACCAAGGCGATGGGCGGGCACGACATCGTGTGGCACCTCGCGGCGAACACCGACATCCCGAGCGGCTACACGAAGCACCGCATCGATCTCGACAACGACGTCATCGCGACGTGCAACGTGCTCGAGGCGATGACGAAGACGGGCGTGAAGCAGATGCTGTTCTCGTCGACGGGCGCCGTCTACGGGGAATCCATCCAGGGGACGTTCAAGGAAGCGTCAGGCCCGCTCCTCCCGCTCTCGCTCTACGGAGCCGGGAAGGTCGCGGCCGAAGCGTTCATCGCGGCCTATTGCAGCCTCTTCGGCATCCAGGCGTGGATCTACCGCTTCGGCAACGTGATCGGCCCGCGGACCAGTCACGGCATCATCTACGACTTCATCGCCAAGCTGAAGGAGGACGAAAAGACGCTCGAGGTCCTCGGCACCGGCCGCGGCGAGAAGAACTACTTTCTCGTGGAGGAGTGCATCCACGGGATGCTGTACACGTACCACAAGTCGCCGACGGGCCCGTTTCCGGTCCTCGTCAACCTCGGCACGGACTCGACCTCGAAGATCCTGGAGATCGCGGCCATCATCCTCGAGGAGATGGGGCTGAAGAATGTCGAATACACGTTTACCGGGACGCCGCGCGGCTGGCCCGGCGATCAGCCCGTCGTCTTGCTCGACACGGCCAAGATCCACGAGTTCGGCTGGTATGCCAAACGCACGTCGAACGACGCCGTGCGCACCGCGACGCGCCGCCTGCTCGGCATCGAGACATTCATGCTCACCGTGAACACGCTGCAATGACCGAGCGAACCGTCTGCGTCATCGGCGTCTGGCACTTGGGGATCGTCAACTGTGTCGGTTTCGCCGAGCAAGGCTACCGCGTGCTCGGGCTCGAGCTCGACCGTGACAAGGCCGCGCGCTTGCAGGCGGGGACGCCGCCCCTCTTCGAGCCGGGCCTCGAGGACCTGATGCGGCGGCACCTCGGGTCGGGCCGGCTCACCTTCACGAGCGAGCCTGAGATCGTTTCCGAGGCCGACTACGTGGTCATCGCGTACGACTCGCCGGTGAACGACAAGGACGAGGTGGACGTCACGCCGGTCGTCAAGGCGGCGCGCGCGATCGCCGGCGCGCTCGGGGCCGACGTCCCCGTGATCATCACGAGCCAGCTTCCGCTCGGCACGTCGGAGAAAGTGGAGGCGGACCTTCGCAAGCGCAACCCGCGCTGGAGGTCCGGGGTGGTCTACACGCCGGAGAACCTGCGGCTCGGATCGGCGATCCCGCGCTTCCTCGAGCCGGACATGCTCGTGCTCGGGGCGAATGATGAGCGCGCCCGCAGAGCGGCGCTCGAGCTCTACCGCCCTTTTTCCACCGAGAAGGTCCCGATGGATCTCCGCAGCGCGGAGATGGTCAAGCACGCGCTCAACACGTTTTTGGCGACGTCGATCACCTTCATCAACGAGATGGCAAACCTCGCCGACCGGCTCGGCGCGGACGCCGTCGCCGTCGGGCGCGCGCTCAAGCTTGACAAGCGCATCGGAAAGAGCGCGCTGATGATGCCCGGGCTGGGGTTTTCGGGCGGCACGCTCGCGCGCGACGTGACGCAGCTCAGAACATTCGCGAAGGAGCTCGGTTACAAGGCGAAGCTGCTCGACGCGATCGTTAGCGTGAACGAGGGGACGTTCGGGGAGATTCTCGTCAAGCTTCGCGGCCGTCTCGGCAAGCTCGCGGGGAGGCGCGTCGGCTTCCTCGGGCTCACCTACAAGCCGGGCACGTCCACGGTGCGAAGGTCGCCGGCGATCAAGATCATGCAGAAGCTCAAGGCCGCCGGCGCCAAGTGCGCGGGGTTCGATCCCGCGGCCAGCGACGAAGAGCTTGCAGAATACACGGGCCTGTTCGCGCGCGCGAAGACGGCCGACGAGCTCGCGACGGGAGCGGACGCGCTCGTCCTCGTGACGGAGTGGCCCGAGTTCCGCGACCTCGATTTCGCGGCGATGGCGAAGCTCATGAAGCGGCCGGTGATCGTCGACAGCAAGAATCACCTCGACCCGCAGCGCCTCACCGCCGCTGGCTTCGACTATCAAGGCTTCGGTCGTTCAATACAGACGGGGGCCAGAAAGAAGGCACGATGAAGCACGTGGCGATCATTGGCGCAGGGCTCCAGGCCAAGCGCAGGCTGGGGCCCATCCTGGAGAGCAACGATTTCAAGGTGGTCGCCGTCGTCGACCGGAACGAGAAGAAAGCCACGGCCCTCGCGGCGCCCATCGGCGCGAAGGCCTCGACGGACTGGCGGCCAGTCGTCATTGATCCCGACGTGAGCCTCGTCCTCGTACTCACGTATCCGGACACGCACGCCGCGATCTCGGCGGCGGCGCTGGAGGCGGGAAAGGACGTCCTCTGCGAGAAGCCCCTCACGCGGACGATCGAGGAGGCGCGCGCCCTCGTCGACGTGGCCAAGACAACGGGCCGCGTCCTCAAGTGCGGCTTCAATCATCGCCACCATCCCGCCGTGCTCGAGGCGCACAAGATCGTCGCGAGCGGGGAGATCGGCAAGCCGGTCTTCGGGCGCGGGCGCTACGGCATCGGCGCGCGCGTGGGCGTCGAGAAGGAGTGGCGATCGGATCCGAACGTCGTGAGTGGCGGGCAGCTGATGGAGCAGGGCATCCACCTCGTCGATCTGTTCCGGTGGCTGGTCGGCGACGTCGAGCGCGTGACGGGGTTCACGAGCACGACGCGATGGCCCATCACGCCGCTCGAGGACAACGGATTCGCGCTCATGCAGATGAAGGGCGGGGCGATCTGCAGCGTGCACGCGAGCCTCACGCAGTGGACGAACCTCTTCGAGATGGAGGTGTACGGCGAGAAGGGCTCGGTCACCGTCGAAGGGCTCGGGGGGAGCTACGGCGTCGAGACCCTCCGGGTTGCGATGCACGATCCAACGGGGCCGTTTTCGCATCGTACGATGGAGTTCCGCGGAGGCGACAGCTCGTGGAAATCGGAATGGGACGAGTTCACGCGCGCGATCGCGGAGAAGCGAGCGCCCCTCGGCAGCGGCGAGGACGGGCTTCGCGCGATGGAGATCGTGAACGCGGTATACTCCGCCTCGAAGACGGGCCACACCGTCGTGCTTTCGTGAGCGGGCCATGCGCGTCCTCGTCACCGGCGTCGACTGCTTCATCGCGGGGTGGCTGGTCAGCGCGCTCGTCGCGGACGGCGTCGAGATCTTCGGCATCTCGCGCAAGAGCGATGGGAAGAGCGGAGGCGTCACGCGACACCGCGCCGACGTCCGCGACGCGGACGCGCTCGCCGAGGTCGTGAAGGCCACGCACCCCGACCGGGTGTTTCACTTGGCGGCGCAGAG
>DASYVN010000279.1:0-10587 GCA_035937095.1 Candidatus Limnocylindria bacterium | reverse complement strand
CCAGTTCAAGCTAACCGGCCCGCACCACGGCGGCGGCCTGATGGAGATGCACCGCCGCGTGCAAGCCGATGAAGAGGATCCAGCCCCGCGCGTCGAGCGCGCCGAGCTCGTCGTGCGCGAACGTCGGCCCGCCGGCGGCGAGCACCCGGGTCGCGGCCAACCGCTCCTCGGCGCCGTGGATGCCGGCGAGCAGCGAGTCACGCGTCGCGGCCGGATCGCCTGGCTCGCCGTAGGGCACGTGAATGTCCGCAGGCACGCGACCGAGCGCGAGCGACCGCGCGATCGCGTGCGCGGCCTCGTCCGCCATCAGCACGTGACCGGCGATCTCCGCAATGGACCAGAGCTCGAGCCCGGACACGCGGTGGAGCGCGGCCTCATCGAGCGACGACACGCCGAGCCGGAGACCGGTCAGCGCGTCGCGCACCGCGCCGGCGACCTCGTCCATCGAGTGGCCGTCGGCGATGACCTGCAGCGTCGCGCCGGCGCGGACCTCGTCGAGGACCGTCGCCGCGGAGAATCCGGCCGGTGGCACGTCTCTAGGATGACAGCGTGAGCGAGCGAGGAGCGGATCCCCCGCGACGAGCGAGTACCACCAGCCCTGAGCACGCAGCGAGGCCCGAAGACGAAGGGCGACGGACCGAGCTGCTTGAGAAGGAGCTGAACCTCGCGCGCGAGCATCCGCGCGGCACGGAGCAGCGGACGCTCGCGCCATACCGGGCGGCGCTCAACGATCTCGCGGTCTACGCCGCGCTCCCGACCGCCGACCGCGACGCGATCGTCCGCTGGGCCGCGATCCGCTGCGCGGTGAGCGACCGGTACGGCGTGGATCGCGAGGTCGCGAATCTCGTCGAGCCGCTCATCCTTGCCGCGACCCTTCGGGCGCACGTGCTCGCCGGCGAGTCGAAGGCCGCGGGCCGTGAGCCGGTCGATGACGGGAGCGATCTCATCGCGCTCGTCGCGCGGATCCGAGGCTAGGCGGGGATCTTCTCTCGTAGCGGCGCGAGGAGCTCGAGCGTGGCGTCCATCTCGGCCTCGGTATTGAAGTGATGCGGCGAGAGCCGCACCAGACCCGGACGGGAATCCACGATGCAGCCCTTCGCGCGCAGCGCGTCCACGACGTGCGTCGGCTCGGGGTGGCGCAATGTCACGATGGGCGTGCGCCGCTCGGCCTCACGCACACACCCGAGCTGCCAGCCCTGCGCGAGCGCGCCGTCGACGAGACGCTGCGACAGGACCTTATGGCGCTCGCGGACGGTGTCGACGCCGATCTCCTCGAGCAGCGTGATGCCCGCGCGTGCGGTGTACGCGGCGGGCACCGCCGGGGTGCCGTACTCGAACCGCCGCGCGGTCGGCGCGAGGTCGATGTGCTGGACGTCGAAGGCGAACGGATCGCGCATCGCCCACCAGCCGAGTGCCGTTGGACGCGCTCCGGCGATGCGGTCGCGCCTTGCGTAGAGGAACGCCATTCCTGGCCCGCCCATGAGCCACTTCAGCGTGCCGCCGACCACGAAGTCGACGCCGGAGGCGTGCACGTCGAACGGCATCGCGCCGATCGACTGGTACGCGTCCACCACGAGCGCGGCGCCCTTGCGGTGGCAGATCTCCGCCAGACGCGGCACATCCTGGATGTACCCGCTCGTGTAGTAGACGTGTCCGGTGCAGACGAGCGCCGTGCGGTCGTCGACCGCACGCTCGAACAGCTCCAGCGGGACGGTGGCGCCGTCGGCGCTGTGGACGAACTCGACCTCGACGCCGGCATTCGCGAGCGCGAGCCAGGTGTGGCCATCGGTCGGGAAGTCGATGTCCGCGATGACGACCTTGTTCCGTTTCGTGTAGTCGAACGACGACGCGATGGTGACGAGCGCCGCGGACACGGCTGGCTCGAGAGCGACCTCCTCGAGATCGGCGCCCAAGACGCGGGCGAAGTCCGCGCGGAGGTCATCGAGCACGCCGACCCAGTGCTGGTACCAGGCCCGGCCGCCCAGCTCGGTCCACGTTCGCGCGTATTCCTCGAGGGCCGCCGCGCCGCGTTTCGGCAACGGCGTGAGCGAGCAGTTGTTGAGGTAGATGTACTTCTCGGTGATCGGGAACTCCGCGCGCCACGCGCGGACATCACCAGCCGACGGCATAGCTCTCCCGCCGAGGATCCGCGCCGCCCTCGAGCGCGCCAGTCTCGAGCCGCCGCACGGCGCACACCGCTGCGCTCGCCGGCGTGAAGTCGGGCATGTCACGGATGATGTGGCCGAGCCGCTCGAGCCCGTCACGCACGTCGCGGCGCACGCGGCCCTCGACCTGCAGCACGCCCGGCTCGTACGCGTGGGGGAAGAACGACCACGGGAAGCTCCTCGAGATGACGCGCGGCGCCTCGATCGCGGCCTGGGTGTTCATCCCGAAGTCCACGATGTTGCACACGACTTGGACCATCGCCTGCGACTGCGCGTCCTCGCCAGGGCAGCCGAACGGCATCAGCGCCGCGCCGTCCCGCATCAGCAGCGCGGGGTTCGGCGTGAGCCGCGGACGCTTGCGCGGCGCGATCGCCGACGGATGCCCGGGGGTCGTCCATAGCTGCGCCCCGCGCGTCGACACGATCATCCCGAGACCCGGGATGAGCGGCGCGCCGAGCCCTGGGTCGGATGGCGTCGCGGAGAACGCGTTCCCTTCGCTGTCCATCGCGCAGACGTACGAGGTGTCCGGAGCGCCGACCCCCGCGGCAATGCGCGGGACGTACCCCGCAGGTCCGGAACGCTTCTCGTACTTCCAGGGGTCTCCTGGCGGCGGCAGCTCAGGCCAGGCCCGGTCGTCGCGGATGAGCTTGCGACGCTCGTCCGCGTACTCCTGGTCGAGCATGCCGCGGATCGGCACGTCGACCTGGTGGGGATCGCCGAAGAAGCCTTCGCGGTCCGCGCAGGCGAGCTTCATCGCCTCCGTGTAGCGGTGCAGGAACGGGAGCGAGCCGGGGCCGAGCGACGCGATGTCATAGCCCTCGAGCAGGTTCAGCGTCATCGGCACGAGCGGGCCCTGCGACCAGGGGCCGCAGGCGTACACGTCGATGCCGCGGTACGAGGTGTGCACCGGCGGCTCGATCGACACGCGGTACGTCGCGAGATCCTCGGCCGAAAGCGCGCCGCCCTCCCGCTTCATATGGGCCACGATCTCGCGAGCGATGTCGCCGGTGTAGATCGCGTCGCGAGCGGCCATGATCGCCGTGGCCCGACCGCGCGATGCGTGGGCGGCCTCGATGCGGACGAGACGACGGAAGAGGTCTCCCAGCTCGCGCTGCACGAGAAGCTCGCCGACCTCGGGCGGCCTCCCGTTCGGGAGGAAGACCGCCGCACTGGTCGGCCACTGCCGGATCCGGTCCTGCAGCATCGCGATGGCGCGCGCGAGTCGCGGGTACACCGGGAATCCGTCGCAGAGCTCGATCGCGGGCGCCAGCACATCGGCGAGAGACAGCCGGCCATGCCGCGCGAGGGCGGTGAGCCAGGCGTCGCACGCCGCGGGCGTGACGGAGCGGGGCGTGCCGACGGGCATGTCATCCCCGTACTTCGCGCGGTAGCCATCGAGATCGAGCGACGCGGGCCAGCGGCCGACCCCGTCGATGGTCTCGGGTCCGGCCATTCCGGGGCGGTACACGATGATCGGCGCGACGCCACCGAAGTCGGTGAGGTGTCGTTCGAGCACGTTCAGCGCGATGCCCGCCGCGACGCCGGCGTCGATCGCGCTGCCACCACGCGGGAACATCCGAAGCCCGGCGAGCGACGCGAGGTAATGGCAGGAACTCACCATGTGCTTCGCGGCGAGGACGGCGGGGCGGCCCTCGGTGATGCCGATGGGCGGCGCGGTGTTCTCCACCGCGATCTCGCGCATTGCCGCCACCATAGCGCGCTGAGCCGGGCTAGGCTGCGCACCGATGCGCCTCTTCGCTCATCGGGTCGAGCCGTTCGACAACGGCATGTACGTCGTCGCGGATGACCGCGGCGATGCGATCCTCATCGATCCCTCGCACGGCGAGCGCGAGGCGATGTCGACGATCCGTGACCACGGGCTCACGCTCCTCGAGATCCTGAACACCCACGGCCACCAGGACCACGTGTTCGACAACGCGCGCGTGAAAGAGGAGACGCGCGCCCGGCTCGCGATCCACTCCGCCGACGCGTACCGGCTCGATCCCGCGACCCGGCCCACGGGCGTGCTCGAGCCACCGAAGAGCGTCGCGGACGATCTCATCGCCGAGGGCCCGCTCACGTACCTGCGTGACGTGAAGATCGAGGCCCTCCACACCCCGGGACACACCGAAGGGTCGGTGTGCTTCTACCTGCCGACGGAGGCTCTCCTGTTCAGCGGTGACGTCCTGTTCGCGGGCAACGTCGGACGCATCGACCTGCCCGGCGGCGATGCGAGACAAATGGAATCGAGCCTCGCGCGCGTGGCGACCCTGCCGCCCGAGACCCGGGTGTTCCCCGGGCACGGCCCGGCTACGACGATCGGCAGCGAGCTGCGTTGGCTGAAGGGGTTCCGCTTCAGCTAGTCGGCGACGCCGAGAACGTTGAAGCCGTTGTCAGCGAAGATCGTCGATCCGGTCACGCAGCGCGACAGCTCGCTCGCGAGGAACACCGCGACGTTGCCGACCTCGTCCTGGCTGATGTTCCGGCGCAGCGGCGCCTTCTCCTCCATGAGGTCGCGCGCGGAACTGATCCCCTTCACCGCGCTGCCAGCCAGGGTCTTCAGCGGACCGGCCGAGATCGTGTTCACGCGAATGTTCTGGGGGCCGAGGTCCGCGGCCAGGTAACGGGTCGCCGACTCGAGGACGGCTTTCGCCATGGCCATCGAGTTGTAGCTCGGGACGACCCGGTCGACGGCGTTGTACGTGAGCGACATGACCGAGCCACCGCCGGCCTTCTCGAAGAGCGGCAGGGCGGCGCGCGTCAGTGCGATGAGGGAGAATGCGCTCACCTCGATCGCGAGCTTCAGTCCATCGCGCGAGATCTCGTGGAACCGGCCCCGCAGGTCCTCCACCGCCGCGAAGGCGATGGAGTGGACCAGGATGTCGGCCGTCCCCCACTGCTCGCCGAGCTTGGCGAAGAACGCGTCGATCTCTTCCTGCTTCGAGACATCGCACGGCATCACCGGCATCCGCTCGTGCCCAGGGAGGGTCACGACGAGTTTCTCGACGTTCTCGCGAAGTCGCTCGGTCGCGTAGTTGAACGCCAGCTCCGCGCCTTCGCGCTGGAACGCCGTGGCGATCCCCCAGGCGATGCTCCGCTGGTTGCCGACGCCCATGACGATTGCTCTCTTCCCGTCGAGCAGACCCACGCGTCACCTCCGCGCCCTGCGGCGTTGGCCCATGATGGCGGCGTGCGGCTACACGTGCACGAATTCGGTCCCGGCGCCGGGCGGACCGTGGTCGCGCTCCACGGCGTGACCGGCTCGGGGCTGACCTTCCGCCGGTTGGTCCCCCGCCTGCCGGACTTCCGCTTCGTCGCCCCCGATCTGCGCGGGCACGGCGCATCGGCGAAGGAGCCGCCGTGGGATCTCTCGGTCCACGTGCGCGACCTGCGCGAGACGCTCGACGCCGCGGGGATCGCGCGCGCGCCGGTGATCGGGTTCAGCTTTGGCGGCCGGCTCGCCCTCGAGCTCGTCGCGGCCGAACGCTCGCGCGTGGAGAAGCTCGTGCTCCTGGATCCGGCGCTGCACGTCGGGACGGCGCGCGCGAGCGAACGCGCGAACGCGATGCTCGCCGATACGTCCTACGCCTCCGCGGCCGAGGCGGTCGACGAGCGCATCGCGTCGGCCTTCGCCCCGTACGCGCCGCGTGAGCACTGGGAGATGTGGGCCGAGCAGCTCGAGCAGGGCGCCGACGGCCGTTGGCGGCTGCCGGCCTCGCGGGCCGCGGTCATCACGATGTGGAGCGAAATGGCGACTCCGCCGCCGCCGTTCGATCAGTGCCGGCTGCCGACCCTGCTCATCGTCGGCGCCGAATCCGATCTCGTGGCGCCACGGCTGATCGAGCGCTACCGGCACGAGCTCGGTGACTTCCTCGAGGTGAAGACGGTGCGCGCGAAGCATCAGGTCATCGGGGACGCCGCCGACGACGTTGCCGCCGCGATCGGGGTGTTCCTAGCGCGGTAGCGGCGCCATCGCGCTCGGCCACCGGCGGAGCGTCGCGTCAGGACCGTCGTGTGTCGCCAGCACCTCGCACGCGATCCGGAACGCCTTGACGATCAGATCCAGCAGGAGCGATGCCGTCGCCGTGCCGGTCGTCATCTCCGGGGTCCCCGGGACGTGCAGGTACGTGGTCGGCAGGGTGAGGCCGCGGTCGCGCGCGTAGCGGAGTGCTCCGTACAGTGTCGCGTTGCTCACGTAGGTCCCGCCATCCCAGGACACGTGCGCGGGGACCCCTGCGGCGTTGATCGCCGCCGCGATCGCGCGGACCGGCGCGGTCGCGAGCAGGGCGTCCGGCCCGCCCTCGTCGCCATCCGATCGCTCCGCGGAGAGCGCGCGATCAGCGTTGTCGGCCTGCCACGGGAGATCGCCGATCGCGTGCGCGATCGCCTCGACGCTGATCGCTGGGCGGCCGAACGACAGGCCGCCGATGACCAGGCCCGCGGCGGGCGCGCGCTCGAGCTCGCGGACGATCGCCGCGACGGACTCGCGCCACACCACCGGCACGCGCAGGACGTCGATCCGCACCGGACCGGCGGTGGCGCCCTGCAGCTGCTGCGCGGCATCCCACGACGGGTTGACGCCGCGGCCGGCGAACGGCTCGAAGCCCGTGAGCAGGATGCGCACGGACCGAGTCTGCGCCACCCCGATACTCGCACGCCGGGCTGCGCTAGATCTCGTCGCGCCGGATGCGCATGAGGTGCTCCGGATCGGGCTCGTCGGGGACCCGCGCGTCCTTGAAGAAGCGGAAGCCGGCCTTCTCGTACGCCCCGATCGCGCTCGTGTTCTTCACCGAGGGACCGATGACGCATTCGTTCACGTCGTACATCGCGAAGACGACGTCGCGCAGGAACGCCCGGATCAGCTTCGGCCCGTGGCCCTTCCCGATCTCGGCCGGCTCGCCGATGAAGAGATCGATGCCCGCTGCCGGTGCCTCCAGCGCGAGCGCGTCGGCGTACGGGTCGTGGTCACCGATCCGGTAGCACTGGATGAACCCGATCGGCCTGCCCCGATGGCGGATGAAGAAGATGTCCATCGGATCGCTGCCGCCGTTGATGCGCGCGCGGTACTTGTCGAGCTCGTCGTCGGGGTATGTGTCGCGCGGCGGGTCGGCCCACCAGCGGCTGACGTGGGGCTCGAGGAGCCACCGCCGCACCAGCGACAGGTCCGCCTCGGCCAGCGCTGGGAAGTCGTACTCAGGCTCGCGCGTACTCACTGATGCCGAGCCGTTCGAGCGTCTCGGGCCTCGGCACGCCGTCGTCGGACCAGCCGCGGCTGCGGTAGTACGCGCGGACCTGCTCGGCGATGTCGTCCGCATCGAGCCGAACGCGCGACAGGACCCCCGAGACGTGCGGCTTCATGGCCTGCTCCGGCAGCTTGTCGTCGCTCGCGCCGAAGCCCTCGCGGTTGTTGAACAGGCGCGCGAGCGTGAGCGACAGCTCACCGATGTCCGCGAGCCCAGCGGCGTCGAGGCCCCAGCCGGTCACGGCGTTCACGATGTCGGTGAGCTTCGGATCGTCGTAGCGGAGGAAGAAGCACATCCCGACGGTGTTCTTCGCCGACCGCGATGGCAGGTTCGAGTTCATGTGGTCGCCGCCTGTCGGGCTGGTCGCGTAGCTCACGCGCACTTGTTTCCCGTACTCGGTGCGCTGCCGTGGATCGTGCATCGCGAGCTCCTGTCCGCGTACCGCGGTGAGGAGCTCGGCCCCGCCGAGCGTCTGCGCCGCGCGGACCGATCCTTCGGCGAGCGTGTCGCCGAGTCCACGACGGTGCGCGACCGCGTCCGGTGAGACGAGGACGGCCTTGCCGTTCCCGAACTCGACGGGCTGCCCGTCCAGCTCGGCATCCGGCAGGATGCCCCGCTGGCGCAGGTCCATGACCCACGCCACCGTCGCGCCGAGCGAGATCGTGTCCAGCCCGAGCGCGTTGCAGCGCTCGTTCACCTTCGAGATGAGGGCGAGGTCGTCGACGCCGCAGTCCGCGCCGAGCGCGCCGATGGACTCGTACTCGATGCCGCCGTACTTCGGGTCGATCTGGTACGGCTGCTCCATCTTCACCACTTTCTTGCAGCGGACGGAGCACGCCCAGCAAGCCTCCATCTTCACGCGGTAGCCCTTCTCGACGAGGGCCTCGGCGCTGATCTCCGCCGCACCCTCGAACGGTCCACCGTTGTAGTTGCGCACGGCCATGCCGCCGACGCGCGTGTAACCGTCGAGGCCCATCCCGGTGCCGAAGTTGTGGAACGCCCAGTGGTTCTCCTGAAGCGTGTCGGCGACCCAGCGCCCGATCTCCTTCACCTTCGCGGCATCGTGGAGCGGCACATTGCGCGAACCCCGCACGACGATGGCCTTCAGCTTCTTGCTACCCATCACCGCGCCGAGCCCCGCGCGGCCGGCGATGTCCTTGTAGTCGTTCACGATGCCGGCGATCCGAACGAGGTTCTCGCCCGCCGGGCCGATCTCGCAGACCCGGGCAAGCCGCTCGCCGACCTCGGCCTTGAGCTTCTCCTCGGTGTCCATGATCTCGAGACCCCAGATGTGCCTGGCGTCACGGATCTCGACCTGGTCGTCCTTGATCCAAAGGTAGGCAGGTGTCTTGGCCGCGCCGGTGACGACGATCGCGTCCCAGCCCGCGCGCTTGAGCTCCGCGCCCCAGAAGCCACCGACCTCGGCCTCGCCGAAGCCACCGGTGAGGGGCGACTTCGCCCCCACGGCATGCCGCGATGCGCCGGAGAGCGGCGTGCCGGTGAGCACGCCCATGGCGAAGATGAGGATGTTCTCGGGACCGAGCGGATCCGCGCCCTTGGGCAGCTCCGTCAGCAGGTAGTGCGCGATCAGCGCGCGGCCGCCCGGATGCCGCTTGAAGGTGGCCTCGTCCATCTCCTCGACGGACGTGGTCCCGTTCGTCAGATCGACCCGCAGGACCTTGCCCCAGCTGCCGTAGCGCTCCGTCATCTGACTCCGATTATCGTCGAACCGACGTGAGCGAGTACGACCTTGTGTGCGATGTCTGCGCGGTCACTATGGACCCGGGCGACGCGGTGGTGACGTGGGTCGTCGACGGCCGCGGCGAGCACGACTTCACCCTCGCGCACATCGCCTGCGCGCCGCCCGGCGCGACCGCGAGGCAAGAGGTCAAGCTCCTCGTCGCGCCGAACACGTTCCTCTCATTCGTGACCGACCGCTTCGGGAAGGCGAACCCGGATCCGGAGCCGCTGCGCACGATCCTCTGGGCGCTCGCGCCGTTCGTCATGCGCCATGACAACCCGGCGGAGATGGACGCGCTCCGCGCAGCGTCATTCGGGGCCGAGCCCGGCGTGAAGTTCGGAGCGGCGGCCGCGGCCGGTGCGCCGGCGAAGAAGGACGAGGGCGGGGGCAAGTAACCAGCGCTTGCTTCGCCTTCCGGCGAAGGAGCGACCTACTCGTCGTCGATCCGGCGGCCGCGCCAGTAGCGCACGTTCCCGTTGCGCCGATAGCGCGGCGCGGTCATCCCCATCGTGAGGTAGTACGCCGCACCACCGAACAGCAACGGCAGCAGGAGGTCGCTCGACGGCAGCCGCAGCCAGATGCCGAGGGTCTCGCCGAGCGCGGCAGCGGCGACGACGATGAGGAACCGGAGCCAGGTCCGCCGACCGCGATCCATCACGCGCCGCTCTTCAGCAGGAACGAGGCCTCGCGGGCCCATTCGCCGCATTGCGCGAGCTCGTCCCGCGAGACGAGGTTCGCGCGCACGGCGAGCTTCAGCTCATCCCGGAGGGTGGTCTGGAGCATCTCGGGCCCGTCGGTGTTGAAGCTGAAGTGCACTTTGTGCTTACGGAAGACGGCGATGAACTCGCGGAGCTCGTCCAGGTCGCGTACGACCTTCGTGTCCAGGTTCGACGACGGACAGATCTCCAGGTGGACGCCTCGCTCCGCGAGGCGCTTGCACAGCCCTGCATCCTGCGCCGCGTGGATGCCATGGCCGATCCGGTCCGGCTCGAGGTGCGTCAGGACCTCGTCGACCGACTCCCAGTCCTCGTCTTCGCCGGCGTGGACCGTGATGCCGAGCCCGGCCTTGCGCGCCTTCTTGAACAACGCCGCGTAATCCGCGTAGTGGAAGTCCGGATTCTTCGGTCCCGCGATATCGATCCCGAGCACGCCGCGTTTGCGGTATTGGATCGCCTTGTCCACGACGATCTCGTTCATCCGATGATCGAACGTGCGGTCGAGGCAGAAGATGAGTCCGGACTTCACCGGATACTCGAGCGCAGCGCGGTCGAGTCCGCGGATCGAGGCCATGATGATGTGGTCGAGGTCCTGCTCGCCCCCACGATTGCGCTTCAGCGGGTTGTAGCGGAGCTCGAGGGTGGTGATGTTCGCCTTCCGGTACGCGCCGCCGATGACCGCGTACACGGACTGCTCGACCGCGATCGGGCTCGACTGGATG
>DASYVN010000278.1:0-19674 GCA_035937095.1 Candidatus Limnocylindria bacterium | reverse complement strand
ACCGGTTCTTCATCCGGCTGCAGCTCGGGTACCCCAAGCCGAAGGAAGAGGTCGACATCCTGGACGCACAGCGCGTGCATCACCCGCTCGACAGCCTCGGACAGGTCATGAGCTCGGACGAGCTCCTCAGCGCACAGGCCGGCGCGCGTGACGTGCACATCGCTGAGGCGGTGAAGCACTACGTCGTGGCGGTCGTCGGCGCGACTCGCTCGCACCCGGACGTTTACCTCGGCGCGTCGCCCCGCGGCTCCCTCGCGCTCGCGCGCGCGGCCCAGGCGTACGCCGCGGTCCGAGGCCGCGACTACGTCGTACCGGATGACGTGAAGGCGCTCGCCGGCCCGACCCTCGCGCACCGGCTCATCCTCCAGCCTCAGGCGCGGTTGAAGGACCTCGCGCAGACCACGGTGATCGCCGAGGTCCTCGCGAGCGTGCCGGTGGAGGTCGGTTCGCCGACGGCGCTGCGGGCGTAGGGCATGCGCCCCTGGCACTTCGCGGTCCTGTGGGTCGGCCTCTTCATCGCGGCCATCTCGAGCCGCGTGGAGCTCCTCAGCTACCTGTCGTACCTGCTCCTGTTCGTCGGCGCCGCGATGTGGGCGACCGCGCGGCTCACGCTCGAAGGACTCTCGATCAAGCGGACCGTCGGCCAGGCCTACGCGCACCTCGGCGACAAGATCGACCTCAACTACGAGCTGCGCAACGGCCACCGGCTCGGCAAGCTCTGGGTCGAGGTGAGCGAGCAGTCCAACTGGCCTGAGCCGCTCACCGGCCGCGTGCTCTCCATCGCGGGACAGGGCTCCACCCGGCGGTGGAAGGTGAGCGTCCCCGCGCTGCGGCGCGGCCGGTTCCACCTCGGACCGATCGTGCTCCGCTCCGGGGATCCATTCGGTCTGTTCGCGACGGTCGCGCGGATCCCCGCAGACGCCTTGATCCTCGTCTACCCGAAGGTGCTGCCGCTGCCGTTCTGGCAGCTCCCGGGGTCGTTCCTGGAGGGCAACGTCCTCACCGGTCAGCGCTCGCTCCAGTCGACCTCGATGGTCATGGGCATCCGCGAGTACCGGCCGGGGGACGCGGTGAACCGCATTCACTGGCCCTCGTCGGTGCGACACCGCGGCCTCTACGTAAAGGAGTTCGAGCTCGACAAGACGGCCGACCTCTGGATCTACCTCGACCTCGAGCGCCACTGGCACCGCGGCCAGGGCGAGAGTGCGACCGAGGAGCGTGCCGTGACCGTGGCGGCCTCGGTGGTCTCGAAGGCCTTACGCGAGCACCGCAACGTCGGTCTGGTCACGACCGGGGTCCGCGCGGAGATCCTGCACCCCGACCGCGGCACGAAACAATTCGGCAAGCTCATGCAGTACCTGGCTGAGGTGTCGGTGGGTGGATCGCGCACGATCGCCGAGGTCATGGTCGAGACGCTGCCACGTATCCGCCGCGGGGCGTCGGTGCTTCTCATCACCCCGTCATTGGACCGGGGGTGGGTCCGGCCGGCGAGCACGCTGCGCGAGTCGTCGATCTCGACGCAGGCCGTGCTCATCGGCTCCGAGGACACCGACGAGCGCGACCGCGCGCGGCGTCACGCGCTCCTCGGTGAGCTCGCGGTGGCCGGCGTGCGGACGGCGCACCTACTGCCTGGCATGAACGTCGAAGATCTGTTCCATGAGGCGATGAATGCGATCGCCTGACCTCTTCTTCGGATCGGTGAAGCGATCGCTGTTCCCGCCCGTGGACGCGCGTCGCCTGGGCTTCCGCGGTGGGTGGACGGCCCTGCCGATCTACCTCGTCATGATCCTCATCTACCCGGCGTCGCTCGCCCAAGCGGGCTGGGTAGACCTGGACGCGCAGTTCACGTACATCGCGGTCGCCGGCGCGGTGCTCGGCACCGTCGTCGGCAACGGCCGGATGCGGACGCGACGCTCCACGCTGCTCGGCGCGATCGCGGGAGTGCTCACGGTCGTGGTCTTCACGATCATCGCGTCCAACGGCCCGACGCTCCACGCGAAGACCGTGGATCTCGCGACGCACGTGAACAACTGGGTCACCCAGATCCTCGCCGGCGAATCGGCGAACGACCCAAGTGTGTTCGTGCTCCTCCTCGGCGCGACATGTTGGGCGAGCGCGTACGTGGGCGCCTTTGCCCTCGCGCGCGAGCACCGGCCGTGGGACGCGGTCGTCTTCAGCGGCATCTGCCTCACCGTCAATGTGTCGCTCGCGCTGACGTCGTTGTACTTCGACCTCATCCTCTACACGCTGCTCGCGCTCGTGCTCCTCACGCGGCTGCACATCGTCAACCTCACCGAGCGCTGGGAGCGGCAGAACATCCTCCCGGCCGGGGAGATGGACTGGCGGCTGCTGCGCGGTGGCCTCACGTGGACGCTCGTCCTCATCCTCATGGCCTTCTTCACCCCACGTATCGCGGCAGACGAACTCGTCTCCAACACATTCATCACGTTCGACGCGCCGTACCAGCGCCTGCAGGCCGAGTGGCAGCGCTTCTTCGCCGGCGTCTCCGGACCGAGCCGGCTGCAGGGCGTGTCCTTCTCCGACGCGATCCGCCTCGGTCAGGCGCCCAACCTCGGCGATCGGATCGTGTTCTACGTCGACGCGCCGGTGGCACATTTCTGGCGGGCCGTGACGTACGACTTCTATACCGGTGCCGGCTGGCGCACGACCGAGACAGACCGGGTCGACAAAGTGACCCCGCCGGCGCTCGCGCGGGAGAAGCAGGACGCGACGTTCGACATCGTCGTGCCGCACTCGAATCTGCTCTTCGGCGCGAACGAGCCGTCCAAGGTGAACGTGCCGTTCCAGTTCCAGACCGGGGACGACCGCGCCTACTCGACGTCCGTGCGCGCGGTGAACCGCAACCAGGCGCAGGGCACCTACACCACGACGTCGCTCGTCTCGATCGCGACGAAAGAAGAGCTGCGCAAGGCGTCGACCGCATACCCCGCGACCATCAAGTCGAAGTACCTGCAGCTGCCTTCGAGCGTCCCGGCGCGCGTCGTGGAGCTCGCGAAGCGGATCACGGCCACCAAGGTCACGCCGTACGACAAGGCCGAAGCGATCGAGTCGTACCTGCGCAACACGTACAAGTACTCCACGGTCGTGAAAGCGGCCCCTCCGGGGCGGGACCCGGTCGACTACTTCCTGTTCGATCTGAAGGCCGACTTCTGCGAATACTTCGCGTCGTCCATGGCCGTCATGCTTCGTGGGGTCGGCGTCCCGGCGCGGGTGGTGGAGGGATTCACCGCCGGCGAGCTCGACAACGGCAACCGCTACGTCGTGCGCGAGCTGAACGCGCACGCGTGGGTCGAGGCCTACTTCCCGTCCTACGGCTGGATCGAGTTCGAACCCACGCCATCAGAGCTTCCGTTCGATCGCGCAGAGACGTCGGCGGGCGCCACCAACCCGGACGGCACGCCGCGGAACCCCGCCGGCCGTGAGGACAGCCAGGGTCTTGGCCGGGACAACACGCCGGACCCGGGCGCCGTTGGCCTTGACGACACGCCGCCGGACGTGAGTGGCAGCCTTTCGAAGCCCGTCGATCCGCGACCCGCGCTCGTGGTGCTCTCGGCGCTGCTCGTCGCGCTCTTCGTTGCGCTCGTCCGGTTCGAGATGCGCTTCCGCGGCCTCGGCGCCATCGATTCCGCGTGGGGCAAGACCCGGCTCCTCGGCGCGTACGCCGGCCATGCCGCGCGGCCGTCGCAGACGCCGTACGAGTACGCGGACTCCATCGGACGCGAGATCCCGGATATCGGCGAGCCGCTGCGCACGATCGCCCACGCCCGCGTGCAGGATCGCTATTCGCCGGGCGGCGCGACCGAGGCCGAGCGCGATGCGGCCGCGGCGGCGTGGCGCAAGGTCGCTCGAGTGTTCGTCACGCTGCTCCCGACCCGGATCGTCCGCGCCCTCTCAAAGCTCGTCAGATAGACGCCGAGCACCCGAACGTGGCGCGCGTGAGCGCCCACGCGGCCGAGCGCGGCGTGCCCATCGCGGTCAGGCGGTTCGACGCGACCACCCGGACGGCGCAGGATGCGGCGCAGCAGATCGGCTGCACCGTCGCCGAGATCGTGAAGAGCCTGGTGTTCCTGGCCGCCGGCGTGCCCGTGGTCGTGCTCTGCTCCGGCGCCGATCGTGTCGACGAGTCGAAGCTCAAGGCGCTGCTCGGCTCGAGCGGGATCAGACGCGCCACCGCTGACGAAGCCAAGTCGGCGACCGGCTTCGCGATCGGCGGCGTGCCGCCGTTCGGACACGCGAACGCATTACGCGTGATCGTCGACGACGGCTTGTTCGCCTTCGCGACCGTTTGGGCTGCGGCCGGATTGCCGGACGCCGTATTCCCGATCGCGCCCGCAGAGCTCGTGCGCCTCTCCCAAGCAATCGAGGCGGATGTCACATGATGAGAGCGGTATGAGGGGCCGGCGGGCGTTCGGGAGCGAAGGCTCGTCCGTCAGGGGTGAGCGGGCACCGTTGACGCACGGGACGAGCGAGCGAGCCGAACGCCCGCCAGCCCCCAACGCAAGCGCATGAGAGTGTTCGCCACGGGCACCACCGGCTTTCTCGGAAGCGTCGTCGCCGAGCAGTTGCGGGCGCGCGGGGACACCGTCGTCGCGCTGGTCCGCGATCCGGCGAAGGCCGAGCTGTTGAAGAAGGCCGGGCGGGACGTCATCGTCGGCGATCTCGCGGATCCCGACGCGCTGAAGCGCGGATGTGACGGTTGCGATGCCGTCGTGCACGCCGGCGCTATCTACGAGGTCGGCATCGGCGCGCCCAGGCGCGTTGACATGCATGAGGCCAACGTCAACGGCACCGAGCGGCTGCTTTCGGCTGCGCTCGCAGCCCGCGTGCCGAAGGTCGTGCACGTGTCGTCCATCGTCGTGTTCGGGAACACGAAGGGCAAGGTCGTGGACGAGACCTACCGGCGAGCGGATACCTACACGTCGTACTACGACGAGACGAAGACGCTCGCGCATCGCGTCGCCGAGGGCTATTCGGCGCGAGGGCTGCCGGTGACGATCGCCCAGCCGGGTCAGATCTACGGACCGGGCGACCACTCCGGCATCGGCGCGCTGTTCCGCCGCGCGGCTGCGGGAAAGCTGCCGGTGCTCACGTTCGGCGACCTCGGCCTCAGCTTTGTGCACGTCGCCGATGCGGCCGGAGGCATCGTGCGCCTCATCGACCGCGGCCGGCCTGGGCAGGCCTACGTGCTCGGTGGCGAGATGGCGACGCTCCGCGAGGCCGTGCGGATCACAACGTCGCTTGCGGGCAAGCCCGCGCCCCGGTTCGAGGTGCCGTCGTCGATCCTCCGGTTCGCGGCGCGGCTCCGGCCGGACGTCGCCGAGGTGGTGCGCTCAGCTGATGGGGTGACGTTCTGGGCGACCGACGCGAAGGCCCGCGCCGAGCTCGGCTATTCGCCTCGGTCCCTCCGCGAGGGGCTGGTCAGCTACCTCTCGTCGTCGTCCTCGTCGTCCTCTTCGAACTCGTCAGAGTAGAAGCCGAGCTCCTCGGACTTGAAGACGGTCACGAGGAAGTCCTCACGTTCGGGGTCGTGCGTCTGGACGAGCTCCTCGTCGAGCTGATCGATGAGCGCTTGCAGCTCGTCGTCGGTGAGATCCACTTCGAGCAGCAGCGTCGCGTTCACCTCGAACCGGCCGTAGTGGAGATCCACGCGACCGACACGGCGCGCGCCGCCGTAGATCGCGAAGATCTCGCTCGACTCCGTCCGGACGGTGCGCTCGAAACGTGCGGCTTCCATGAGGCGAGGACTATACGACGCGGGCCATCGCGCTCGCCGCTACGCTCGCGTCGATGCATCCGCTCCATGTCGGTCTGAAGCTCTCACCGCAGATCTACCCCATCGCCACGCACCGCGCCGTGTGGAAGATCGCTGACGACGCCGGCTTCGACGGCCTCTGGGGCTTCGATCACCTGCACGCGCAGGGCGTCGATCCGACGCAGCCGGTCTTCGAGGGCTGGGCCATGCTGGCCGCGATGGCCGAGGCGACCAAGCGCGTACGGATCGGCCTCATGGTCACCGGCAACCTGTACCGTCACCCCGGGCTCCTGGCGAAGCTGGGCGCCACCGTCGACCACCTGTCGAATGGCCGGCTCGAGATGGGCATCGGCGCCGCGTGGAACGAGCCGGAGTTCAAGGAGCTCGGGATGGAGTTCCCGCCGCTCGGCGAGCGCATCGGCCGCTTTGGCGAAGCGGTGCGCGTGATCAAGCGGCTCTGGACGCTGGAGCGCGCGAGCTTCAACGGCACGTACTACCAGCTCACCGACGCGATCGCCGAGCCGAAGCCGGTCCAGAAGCCGTACCCGCCGATCTGGATCGGCGGCACGGGTCCCAAGCGCACGCTGAGGATCGTCGCGCGGCACGGCGACGTGTGGAATTCCAACGCCGACGACATGGAGAAGACCATCTCCTTGTCCAAGATCCTGGATGAGCACTGCCACGCCGTTGGCCGCGAGCCGAGTGCCGTGCGCCGCTCGGTGCAGCTCCGCCCCACGACGGTCGAGCAATCGCTGAAGACGGCCGCGACCTATCTCAGGGCAGGCTTCACCGAGCAGATCGTGATGCTCGCCGGTCCCGATCCCGTGAAGAACGCCGAGCTCGCGGCGAAGGAGCTGCTGCCGCGGATGCGGCGCCTCGGTTAGCGGCGGCCTGCGACCGCATCGGCGGGCTCGCGGCGAGCGGCGCCGCGTGCCGGCTTCGCCGGCGGTGCGGACGTCTCGGCGTATGCACGCAGGACCGCGGAGATCGCCTGGCCCGGCTCGACCGGCTGGTTGAGGTCCTTGAGCGCGGGCTCGAGCGCGCTGAAGAACGCGACCATGTCCTGGAGCGTCACGAAGCCCATGTGTCCGACGCGGGCGATCTGTCCTTCGATGCGTCCCTGGCCGCCGGCGATGACGGTGTCGTAGTCATCGCGCAGGAGCCGGATGAGGTTGCGCGGGTCGACCCGCGCCGGCATCCGGAACGCCGTGACGCACGGCGAGGCGTAGCGCTCGTCGCCGAAGATACCGAGGTTGAGCGCCTGCAGGCCGCGACGCGTCGCGTACGAGAGGTCGCGGTGCCGCTTGATGATCGCGCCCTGACCCTCTTCGGCCATCAGGCGCAGCGACTCCTGCAGGCCGATGAAGACGCTGATCGCCGGGGTGGCCGGCGTCGCGCCCTTCTCGAGCGACGCCTTGTACGACTGGAGATCGAAATAGAGCTTCGGGAGGTTCGAGCGGTCGTAGGCCTTCCAGGCCTTTTCGCTCATCGTCACCATGGCCATGCCGGGAGGCGCGCCCCAGGCCTTCTGCGAGGCGGAGACGAGGACGTCCACGCCCCACTCATCGACCATCAGATCGACGGCGCCGGCGCCCGACACGCTGTCGACGATGAGGAGCTTGCCCGATTCGCGGACGACCTCGGCGATCTCCTTCAGCGGGTTCAGCACGCCCGTCGAGGTCTCGTTGTGGGTGATGAGGACCGCCTTCGCGCCGTCCTTGCCCTTTTCCTTCGCGAGCTCCTCGCGGACGAGGTCGGGCTCCACGGCCCGGCCCCACGGGACGTCGACGCGGCGGGCCTCGACGCCGTAGGCCTTGCAGATCGCGGCGAAGCGCTCGCCGAACGCGCCGTTCACGAAGAGCAGGACGCGGTCGCCGCTGGAGAGCGTGTTCACGACGGCGGCTTCCATGCCGCCGGACCCGGAGGCTGTGAGCAGGAAAACGTCGCCTTGGGTGTTGAGGAAGTCCTGGAGCGCCCGGGTCAGGCCGGCCATGAGGGCCGCGAACTCGGGGCCGCGGTGGTTGATCATCGGCCGTGCCGACGCGTTCAGCACGGTCTGAGGGACAAAGGTCGGACCAGGGATCCGCAGACTCTGCGGCCTATACATATGACAAATCCTCTCCGGGTAAAGCGGGGGAAGCGACATCAATGATGCCAGCCAGAATGCCTCGGGACAAGGCGCGCTGACGGCGATCAAGCTCGCGCCGTCCATCCTCTCGGCCGATTTCGGTCGATTGGCCGATGCCGTGGCCGCAGCGGAGGCCGGCGGCGCGGACTGGATCCACATCGATGTCATGGATGGCCATTTCGTGCCAAATCTGACATTCGGGCCGAAGATGGTCGCGGACCTGCGGAAGGCCACCCGACTGCCGCTGGACGTCCACCTGATGATCGAGAGACCGGAGGACTGGGCCGCCCGCTATGTCGAGGCCGGTGCCACCTATGTCACAGTGCACATCGAGGCCACTCGCGACGCGGGAGGCACGCTCGACGCGATCCGCACGGCCGGCGCGCGATCGGGCATCACGCTCAACCCCGAGACGGACGTGTCGCGGTTGACGCCATACCTCGATCGGGCCGACCTCGTTCTGGTGATGAGCGTCCACCCCGGCTCCGGTGGCCAGGCGTTCATTTCGTCCACGCTGGACAAGGTGAGGGCGCTGCGCGCCGTGCTCGATGCGCGCGGCTCGAACGCCGAGCTCGAGGTCGACGGCGGCATCAAGCCCGAGAACGCCAAAGATGTCGCGCGCGCGGGCGCGTCGGTCCTGGTGGCGGGCTCGGCCGTGTATCTCGATCCGGACGGAGTGCGCGCGGCCCTCGCGAAGTTCAGGCAGGCCGTCGCCTAGTCCGCGTCGCCCCGCCCCAGCTCCGCGAGGCGCGCGTCGCTGATCCCGAAGTGGTGCGCGATCTCGTGCATCACGGTGTCGCGGACGATCTGCGCCTGGCGGCGCGGCGACGTCGACATCCGCTGGATCGGACCGCGGTAGATGGAGATCCGATCGGGCACGTATGGCTCGCTGTAGGCGCGCTCCGTGAGTGGCACTCCTTCGTAGAGCCCGAGCAGCTCCATGCCGTCCGTGACCCGGCCGGTCTCGGGCTCATCGTCGACGACGATCTCGACGTTCCGCATTCGTTGACCGAACTCGGCAGGCAGATCCATGAGCGCGCGTCGCACCAATCGGGCGAAGCGGGCGCGCTCCAGGTTTGACATTTAGGTCTACTTTACTGGCGCGGTGGGCACGGGACGCGTCCTGGTCGTCGACGACGACCGCGATCTCTGTGATCTCCTCTCCGATTTCCTGGCGGAAGAGGGATACGAAGTGACCCGCGCATACGCCGGGCAGGATGCCATCGACTCCGCGCGCAGCAGCGTTCCGGACGCCGTCCTCCTCGATCTGCTCCTTCCCGACGTGTCCGGCGTCGCCGTCGGTCACGCGCTGCGGGCCGCGCTCGGCACAGCCGACGTCCCGATCGTGATCATCAGCGGTGACCGAGCGGCCCTCGCTCGCGGCAAGCAGGAGATCAGCGCGCATTCGTTCCTCGAAAAGCCGTTCAGCCTCGCGGCGGTGCAGGCGGCCGTCGACGCGGCGCTCGCGTGGCGCAACGGCGCGCCGGGCGCGGCGTAGGCCGGTCCCGCAGCAGCGGGCAGCGGCGCCGCGGGCTCACGCGCATCGCGCGCGCACGCGACGCAGCGCGCGCGCGCGCAACCGGCAGACCCCTGACTCGCTCAGCCCGATCTGCGCGCCGATCTCCTTCAGCGTCAGACCGCGCGCGAACGACAGGACCAGGACCTTGCGCTCGCGCGGATCGATGTGCCGAAGCTCGCGCGCCACGTTCGGCCACCGCCGATCGCGACAGCGCGCATGGCCGGGCACAGCTGCGCCGGCCCCGGCCGCGCGCCACTCAGGACCCTCGATCCCGGCCGCGACGCAGCGATCGAGCGAGACCTCGACGATCGGCGGCGGAAGGTCCGCATCCAGCTCACGTGCTTCGCGGTACGCGCGTCGCGCCGAGCGGGTGAGCGGATCGCGCTCGCGCAGCGCATCGAGGACCTGGCCGCGCACGCGCCGCGCGGCGTACGCGCTGAACGGGGCGCCGTGGTCGTTGCGGTACCGGCGCGCCGCCTGGACGAGCCCGACGACGCCCCAAGCCACGAGATCCTCGCGATCCGCCCCGCGGCAGCGCGGGTCCAGTGCGCGCGAGGCGACCGCTCTTGCGAATCCGAGGTGCGCGATGATGCGTTCGTCGCCAGGCTGAATGTCCACTCTTCGCTCCCCGGCGGGACCGTATCCAGCGGTCGACATGGTGTCAATAACACAGCGACAGAGTTGTCCACAATCGCGCAGGCCTTCTTCGACCGGTACCGCTACCCCGACTGGCTGCGGACGCACTCCGCGCTGGTCGGCGCGATCGCGACGCGGCTCGCCGCGGCCCATGCGGCGACGGGGATGGACCTGGATGTGCGAACGGTCGGGCTCGGCGGGTATCTCCACGACGTCGGCAGGAGTCCGCTCCTCGCGGGCGACGCCCGCGACCACAACGTCCTCGGTCCGCTCGTGCTCGCAGCCGAAGGGCTGCCTGAGCTCGCCGAGCTCTCGCGCCGGCATCCGGTGTACGCGCCGCGCGATCCGGCGACCGCGCCGCGCATCCTCGGCGAGAAGATCGTCTACTACGCCGACCGCCGCGGCGGTCAGCGCGTCGTCACGTTGGAGGAGCGCATCGACGAGCAGCTGGCGCGGTTCCCCGAGCTCGCGCAGCAGCGCGCGTCCGACCTCGCGATGGCCAAGGCCATCGAGGGTGACGTCTTCCGTGGGATCGCGCTGCGCCCGGAGGACATCGCGTGAGCGTGGATCGGGCGCGTCTCGAGAAGCGGATCGGTGAGCTCTCCGCGATCGGCGGCACCGGGACGAGCGTCACGCGGCTCGGGCTGAGCCCCGAGGAGCAGCGCGCCAGGGAGCTCGTTGGCGGCTGGCTCAGCGCGCGTGGGGCGAAGGTCTGGCGCGACCCGGCCGGCAATGTCTACGGCCGCTTCGGCGATGTCGCGGGGGTAGCGGCCCCCAAGCGCGAGAGCGCTGCGATCCTCGTCGGCTCGCACATCGATTCCGTCCCGGAAGGCGGCCGCTTCGACGGCGCGTTGGGCGTGCTCTGCGCCATCGAAGCCGTGGACGCGCTCCTCGACGATGGCGCGCGCTTCCGCCGTCCGGTGGAGGTGGTGGGCTGGTGCGACGAGGAGGGCGCGCGCTTCGGCATCGGCCTCTTCGGCTCGTGCGCGGCGTTCGGCCGGCTCCCGGACGGCGCGGCCCGGCGCGCGGACCGCAGCGGCGTCACGATCGCGGACGCGCTCCGAGCCATCGGCGAGTCAGGAGATCCGACGAAAGCGAAGCGTGACCCCGGTGAGCTCGCGGCGTACCTCGAGCTCCACATCGAGCAGGGCCCGCGGCTGGCGGAGCGGGGGATCCCCCTCGGTGTCGTGAGCGACATCGTCGGGATCCTCCACGCCCGCGTCACGGTGCGCGGACGCCAGGATCATGCCGGCGCGACGAGCATGACCGCGCGCGAGGACGCGCTCGCTGCGGCGGCGGAGATGGTGCTTGCGGTCGAGAGTGCGGCGCGCGCGCTCCCTGACGCGGTCGGCACGGTCGGCGAGATCAGCGTGCGTCCCGGCGCAAAGAATGTGGTCCCGGGGGAGTGCGTGTTCTCCCTCGATCTGCGCGCGCGCAGCGAAGTGACAGTCGAGCAGCTCGCGCGTGACGTCCGTGCCGCGATCCGGCGGATCGGCGACGCGCGCGGCGTGCGGTCCTCGCTCGACGTCCTGTCGCGCGTGCCAGCCGTGCCCCTCGACCCGAAGCTACGCGACCTCTTCCTGCGATCGGCGAAGGCTGTCGGCGTCGAGGCGCCCGACCTCTTCTCCGGCGCCGGGCACGACGCCGAGAACTCGCAGCTCGCGGGCGTCCCGACGGGGATGCTGTTCGTCCGCTCGACCGGCGGGAGCCACAACCCCAATGAGCTCGCCACGGTGGATGACGCGGCGCTCGGCGCTCGCGTGCTGGCGCTCGCGCTGAAGGAGCTGGCGGGCTAATATCGCGCGGGCCTGCCAGTTCACGTCAACTGGCGAAGCGGGGAGGCAACCAAGCATGGCGCGAGCGACCCTGCAACATGCGGGTACGGCGAGCTATCGCATCGGCGAGCTTGCCGCGAAGGTCGGCATGACCGAGCGAACGATCCGCTACTACGAAGAGGTCGAGTTGCTCGATTCGGTGAAGCGGCTCGACGGCGGGACCCGCGTGTACACCGATGAAGACGTCCGGCGGCTGAAGTTCATCCGCAAGCTGAAGGTCCTCGGCCTCTCGCTGCAGGAGATGCACGAGCTCGAGGGGATGTACAAGACGCAGCGGAGCAATCGCACCGTGCTCCCACGGCTCATCGAGCTCCTCGATGCGCATCTCGAGACCGTCGACGGGCGCATCGCGGAGCTGCATGCGCTCCGGGATGAGATCCGGAGCTATCGCGAGCACGTGACCCAGCGGCTGCTCGAGGCCGATCGATGAGCGAAGGTAGCGTGATCATCGGTGCCGCGCGCACGCCGATCGGTGCGTTCCTCGGTGGCCTCGCGCCGCTAAAGGCACCCGAGCTCGGCGCGATCGCGATCAGGTGTGCGATCGAGCGGAGCGGCGTCGCCGCCGACCAGATCGATGAGGTCTTCATGGGCAGCGTGGTGCAAGCGGGTGTCGGCCAGGCGCCGGCCCGCCAGGCGTCGCTCGGCGCGGGACTGCCCCGGAGCGTGCCGTGCACGACGATCAACAAGGTCTGCGGTTCCGGATTGAAGGCAGTGATGCTCGCCGCGTCGCAGATCGCCGCCGGCGAGTACGGCGTGATCGTCGCTGGCGGCATGGAGTCCATGTCGAACGCGCCGTACCTGCTTCGCGGCCTCCGCCAGGGCCTTCCCATCGGCGAGCACTCGATGGAGGACGCCAACCTGACCGACGGCCTTGTCGACGCGTACGGCGGCGGACACATGGGCCTCGGCGGCGAGAAGGCGGCGGCGAAGAGCGGCCTGTCGCGCGAGGATCAGGACCGCTTCGCGCTCCGCTCGTACCAGAAGGCGCTCGCCGCCCAGCGGATGGGTGCGTTCGACAACGAGATCGTGCCCGTCGAAGTCAAAGGCCGGAAGGGCCAGGTCACGCGCGTCGAGAAGGACGAGACGCCACGCGAGACCTCGCTCGAGGCGCTCGCGGCGCTGAAGCCCGCATTCAAGGCCGACGGCACGGTGACCGCCGGCAACGCGTCGACGCTGAACGACGGCGCGGCCGCGCTCGTGGTCGCCGACGCATCGCGCGCGCGCGCGCTACGCGCGACGCCGCTCGCGCGGATCGTCGCCCAGGCCCAGTACGCGCTGGAGCCAGACCTCTTCCTGCTCGCGCCATCCGGGGCGATCGCACGCGTGCTCGAAAAGGCCGGCTGGACGGCCGGCGACGTCGACCTGTACGAGGTGAACGAGGCCTTTTCGGGGGTCGAGGCGGTGCGGCGCGAGATCGGGATCGCCGAGGACCGCTTCAACGTGAATGGCGGCGCCGTCGCGCTCGGCCATCCCATCGGCGCGTCCGGGGCGCGGCTCCTCGTCACGCTCCTGTACGCGCTGCGGGCGCGCGGCAAGCAGCGCGGCGTCGTCTCGCTCTGCCTCGGTGGCGGCGAGGCGGTCGGGCTCGCGGTCGAGACCGTGTAGATGCAGCAGATCGGGATCGTCGGCGCCGGGACGATGGGCGCCGGCATCGCGCAGGTCTGCGCGACGGCGGGGCTGCAGGTCGTGCTCGTCGATGTCGGTATCGACCAGCTCAAGCGCGGACAGGCAACGATCGCCGAGTCGCTCGCGCGGCTCGAGCCGAAAGGGAAGCTGCCCCGTCCGGCGGCGGAGATCGCGGGGCGGATCCGGACCAGCACGGCGATGGACGACCTCGCGAAGGTCGACTTCGTGATCGAGGCCGCCTTCGAGGACGCTGCGGTGAAGACCGATCTCTTCCACAAGCTGGACGCCGCGTGCAAGCCCGCGGCGATCCTTGCGTCGAACACGTCGAGCATCTCGATCACGAAGCTGGCTGCGGCGACGAAGCGCGCCGACCAGGTCGTTGGGATGCATTTCATGAACCCAGTGCCGGTGATGGGCTACGTCGAACTCATTCGGGGCCTCCAGACAAGCGACGCGACGATCGAGCGCACCCGCGAGCTCGCGAAGACGCTCGGCAAGACCGCCGTCGAGTCCAACGACGCCCCGGGATTCATCGCCAACCGGATCCTCATGCCGATGATCAACGAGGCGGTGTTCGCCTTGTCCGAGGGTGTGGGGACGGCCGACGCGATCGACACGATGATGAAGGGGCTGAACTTCCCGATGGGCCCCCTCGCGCTGGCGGACCTCATCGGGCTCGACGTCTGCCTCGCGATCCTCGAGGTGATGCAGCGCGATCTCGGCGATCCCAAGTACCGGCCCGCGCCACTCCTCCGGCAATACGTGCAGGCGGGCTGGCTCGGTCGCAAGACCGGCCGGGGCTTCTTCGGGTACGCGACGTGAGCGGGCCGCAGATCGGTCCGGTGTTCGCGTTCACCGCGAAGCACGCGGTGACCGCCGGGTTCTACACGGATATCGTCGGCCTTCAGGCGGGAACGGCGGACACCGACGCGACCTGGCTGAAGGCCGGGAACGCTGAACTCGTCTTCCACGCCCCTGACGATCGCGAGACCCCGGCGGAGGTGCGCGCGCAGCAGGGCTTCGTGGTCTGGTTCGGGGTGGACGACATCACCGCCGCGTTCGACAAGGCGAGGGCCGCGAAGGCAGTCGTCGGCGACTTCTTCGGCGACTACTTCTTCGCGCGCGACCCTGACGGCCGGTTCATCGGTATCCACGTGAATGAGGAGCACGCCCATGGCCACGACCACGAGCACTGACCCGACGGCGGCGGCCTTCGATCTCACGCTCACCGAGTCGCAGGCACTGGTCCAGCGGACGGCGCGCGACTTCGCGACCGAGAAGCTGCTGCCGATCGCGCATGACATCGACGAGCAGGGCAAGGTCCCGCCAGCCATATTGAAGGAACTGGCCGCGCTCGGCTTCATGGGCGTCTACGTCCCCGAGGAGCTTGGCGGCGCGGGGGCCGACGCGGTCTCTTACATCCTCGCGTCCGAGGAGATCAACCGTGCGTGCGCCTCGACGGGCGTGATCATCCAGTCGCACAACTCGCTTGCGTGCGATCCGATCCTGCAGTTCGGTACGAAGGCCCAGCAGGAGCGGTGGCTCCGGCCGCTCGCGCGCGGCGAGAAGCTCGGCTGCTTCGCGCTCACCGAGCCCGCGTCCGGTTCCGACGCGGCCGGGCTGCAGATGACCGCGAAGCGCGACGGATCCGGCTGGCTCCTCAGCGGTACGAAGAACTTCATCACCAACGGCGTGTCCGCGGACGTCGTCGTGGCGTTCGGGCAGACGCAGTCCGGCTCGCGGCACAAGGGCATCACCGCGTTCATCGTCGACAAGCCGTCGAAGGGCCTGACCGTCGGCCGAGTCGAACAGAAGCTGGGGATCAAGGGTTCGGACACCGCGCAGCTCGTGTTCGACGCCGTGCGCGTGGAGGACGATCAGCGACTCGGGCAGGTGGGCGAGGGCTTCAAGATCGCGCTCGCCGCCCTCGACGGCGGTCGTATCGGCATCGCGGCGCAGGCCGTCGGCATCGCCCGCGCTTGCCTCGAGGACGCGCTTGCCTACGCGAAGGAGCGCAAGGCCTTCGGGAAGCCCATCGCCGAGCTGCAGGCGATCCAGTGGATGCTCGCGGACATGGCGACCGAGGTCGATGCCGCGCGCCTCATGGCCTGGCGCGCAGCGACGTTGAAGGACCGTGGCGAGCGATTCACCGCTGAGGCCGCGATGGCGAAGCTGTTCGCCTCGGACGTCGCGATGAAGGCGGCGCGCAGCTGCGTGCAGATCTTCGGTGGCTACGGCTATCTCAAGGACTTTCCCGCCGAGCGTCACTATCGAGACGCGAAGATCACCGAGATCTACGAGGGCACGAGCGAGATCATGAAGCTGATCATCGCCGAGGACACCCTGGCATGACGAACGAGCGACGAGCAGCTTCGCTGCGAGGCGCGAGCCCCACCAGCCCTGCGCAACTCCAGCGAACCTGGAGTTTGAATTGACGCCGCCCACCCAGGGCATCGCCGCGCTGATCCTCGCGGCGGTGGCCGTGCTCGGCTTCGGCGCCTTCGGGTATCGCGCCCGGAAGCTGTATCGGTACCTGCGGCTTGGCTGGGACGAGGACCGGACGCAGCAGGTCGGCAAGCGCATCAAGGACGAGCTCGTCATCTACCTCCTCCAGCGGAAGCTCCTGAAGCGGCCGTACTACATCCGGGGCATCGCGCACGCGTTCATCTTCTGGGGCTTCATCGTCATCACGATGGGCACCGTCGACCTCCTGGCCAGCGGTCTCTTCGGCCTGCGGATGCCGGGCGCGGAGAGCGGGTTCTTCGTGTGGGCGGTCGACGTGTTCGCCGCGCTCGTGCTCGCGTCGATCGTCCTCGCGCTGGTGCGTCGCGCCTTCTTCAAGCCGCCGCGGATGCACATCGCGCTCGACGGCTACATCATCCTCGGGCTCATCGCGACGCTGATCGTCTCGCTTCTCGTCTTCGAGAACGCCGGCCTCGCGGCGGGCTACCTCGCCGTGCATCAGGCGACGCCGCCGTTCGCGCAGCTGCTGCCACTGCCGTACCCGGCTGGCGCGGCGGGCACGGTCTTCGCGGCGGCGTGGTGGGTTCACGTGGTCACGGTCCTCGGGTTCGCCGCGTACCTGCCGCAGTCGAAGCACCTCCACATCGTCACGACCCTGCCGAACGTGTTCTTCCGGTCGCAGCGGCCGCGCGGCGCCCTCCGGCTGGTCGAGCACATCGATGAGCAGGAGACCTTCGGTGCCGCGACCCTCCGCGACCTCTCCTGGAAGCAGCATCTCGATGGCTACACCTGCACCGAGTGCGGGCGCTGCTCGGACAACTGCCCGGCGCTCGCGACGGGGAAGGCGCTGGACCCGCAGAAGATCGTCCTCGACCTGCGCGACCTCCTGTTGCAGGAGGGCGACGCCCTGCTCAAGGACCGGTCGGCGACCGGCACGCCGCCGGCGCACCAGCTCGCGACGAAGCCCGACGAGCTCTGGGCCTGCACGACGTGCGCGGCGTGCGTCGAGCAATGCCCGGTCACCATCGAGCACATCGACAAGATCGTCGACATGCGTCGCTACCTCACGATGCAGGAGGCCGCCGCGCCGCCGGAGGCCCAGCGCGCGATGACGAACATCGAGCGGGCCGGAAATCCGTGGGGCGAGGCCGCGAGCACGCGTGGCGACTGGGCCGCTGGGCTCGGCGTGCCGACGTTCGCGGAGAAGCCCGATGCTGAGTACCTCTACTTTGTCGGGTGCGCCGCTTCGTTCGACCGGCGCAACCAGCGCGTTGCGAAGGCCTTGGCGAAGATCCTCCAGGCCGCGGACACATCGTTCGCGATCCTCGCGACCGAGGAGACGTGCAACGGCGACCCGGCGCGGCGGATGGGCAACGAGTACCTCTGGCAGCTGCAGGCGCAGCAGAACATCGACACGTTCGGCCGCTACAGGGTGCGGAAGATCATCGCCTCGTGCCCACACTGCTTCAACACCTTCGCCAACGAGTACCCGCAGCTCGGCGGCACGTACGAGGTGGTGCACGCATTGCAGCTGGTCCAGGACCTGATCAGCGAGAAAAAGATCGTGCTCGGTCCCGGCCCCGCCGAGTCAGTCGCGTATCACGACCCCTGCTACCTCGGCCGGCACAACGGCATCTACGACGATCCACGCGCGGTGCTGGATGCGATCGAGGGCGTGACGCGGATGGAGATCGAGCCGCATCACCGCGAGCGGGGCTTCTGCTGCGGTGCGGGCGGCGGGCGGATGTGGATGGAGGAGAAGGTCGGGCAGCGCGTGAATCACCGCCGCGTCGAGCAGATCCTCGCCGCGGGCGACGCGAAGGGCGAACGGCCGTCCAAGGTCGCGTCCGGCTGTCCCTTCTGTCTGATCATGCTCGACGAGGGCGTGGGGGCGAAAGGCCTCCAGGACGAGCTGAAGCCGGTGGACGTGCTCGAGCTCGTGGCTGCGCGCATCAGCGACCCCAAGGAGCCGATCACGACGTGAGACTGCTCATTTGCATCAAACAGGTCCCGGACTCGACGACGCGGGTGAAGGTCGCGCCGGACGGGAAGTCGATCGTGACCGACGGCATCACCTGGTCGATCTCGCCGTACGACGAGTACGCGATCGAGCTCGCGCTCGAGCACAAGGACACGGCCGCAGACACGGTCGTCAGCGTGATCAGCGTCGGCGGCCCGCGGACGAAGGATGCGCTGCGGCAGGCGCTCGCGATGGGCTGTGACGATGCCACGCTCGTGACGGGGGACGGCGCGGACGCGCTCGGGCCGCTCGGGATCGCGAACGCGCTCAAGAGCGCGATCGAAGAGCTGAAGCCCGACCTCGTCTTCTGTGGGAAGCAGGCCTCCGACGACGATCAGGGCTTCGTCGGTCCCGCGCTCGCGGAGGCCCTTGGGTGGCCGTACGTCGCGGTCGTGACGAAGTTCGCGCCCTCGGCGGATGGGACGGAGATTTGGAAGGAGATCGAAGGCGGCCACGAGGTCTGGAAGGCCAGCGGCGCGGCCGTGCTCACCGTGCAGAAGAGCGCGAAGGACCCGCGCTATCCGTCGCTCCCCGGGATCATGAAGGCGAAGAAGAAGGAGATCCCCGAGCGGGCCGTGGCCGGTGTCGAGGATCCGGTGACGATCGAGATCGTGAAGCTGGAGCCGCCACCGGCGCGCGGCGGCGGGAAGATCTTCAAGGACGGCGACACGAAGGCGCACGCCGCGGAGCTCGCCAAACTCCTCCGCGACGAGGCGAAGGTCCTATGAAGATCTGGGTGATCGCCGAGAAGGGGGTCTTGCCGGGAGCATCGAAGGACGGCCAGCTGCGGCGCGTATCGCGCGAGCTGGCGGCCAAGGGCGCCCAGCTCGGGGATCTGACCGTGCTCGAGGTGACCGGCGAGCGGGTCTCTGCGGCCGCGGCGGCCGCGGCGCTCGTGGAGCGCGCGACGACCGACGCACCGGACCTCATCCTCGCCGGCGCGACACCATCGGGCCGCGACGTCGCGGCGCGCCTGGCGGCGAAGCTCAAGCGCGCGTATCTGTCCGAATGCACCGACGTGACCATCGATGGCACGTCGGTGGAGGTGTCACGGGGCATGTACGCGGGCAAGGTACGGGCACGCGTCCGCGCTTCGCTCCCGGCCGTCTGCAGCGTGCGGCCGAACGCGTTCCCGCTCGCGGACGGCGCAGCCGAGCCGCAGGTGACGACCGTCGCCGCGGGCTCCGCGCCGGGACTCACGTTCGTTCGCTTCGAGCCGACAGCGTCGAGCGGTGGTCGCGTGGCGCTGAGCGAGGCCCGCGTGATCGTGTCCGGTGGTCGTGGGCTCAAGGGTCCGGAGGCCTGGAGCCAGGTCGAGGCGCTCGCCGACGTCCTCGGCGCCGCGCTCGGCGCGTCGCGAGCGGTGACCGACGCCGGCTGGCGGCCGAACGAGGAACAGGTCGGGCAGACCGGCAAGACCGTGACCCCGGATCTGTACATCGCGCTCGGGATCTCCGGCGCGATCCAGCATCTGGCGGGCATGACGTCGAGCAAGGTCATCGTCGCGGTGAACAAGGATCCCGATGCCGACATCTTCAAGGTCGCGGACTACGGCATCGTCGGCGACGTCTTCGAGTTCCTGCCGGCCTTCACCGAAGCGGTGAAGCAGGCGAAAGCCGGCGCGTGATGTTCCCGTTCGCGGGCCCGGACGAGCGCGACCTCGCGGCCGGCGTC
>DASYVN010000277.1:0-16135 GCA_035937095.1 Candidatus Limnocylindria bacterium | reverse complement strand
CGCCACCGAGCAGCTTGCGCACCTTGCGGGCCCGAGCGACCGTCTCGCGCGGACCGCACAGGATCGAGCCGACCGGAGCCGAGAGGCCCTTCGAGAAGCAGAACTGGACGGTATCCACCGGGCCGGTGAGCTCCCTAACGTCGACGCCGAGCGCGGCCGCCGCGTTGAAGATACGCGCGCCATCGAGATGGACCTTCAATCCGCGCTCATGGGCGAGATCGGCGGCGGCCCGCGTCTGCGCGCCGGTGATCACCGAGCCGCCGCAGTTGTTGTGCGAGTTCTCGAGGCAGAGGAGCGCCGACCGCGGGAACGCGCCGACCGACGGCCGGATCGCGTTCTCGATGTCCTCGAGCGACGGCATGCCGTCGCGGTTGGGGATCGTGCGGCCGTGCAGCCCCCCGAGCACGGTGAACGCGCCCATCTCGTTCTGATAGATGTGCGCGAGATCGCCGAGGATCACCTCGTCGCCGCGACCGGCCTGCGACAGCACGCCGCAAAGGTTGCCAAGCATGCCGCTGCCGACGTACACGCCGGCTTCCTTGCCGACGATCTCGGCGGCGCGCTCTTCGAGGCGGTTCACGGTCGGATCCTCGCCGTACTGGTCGTCTCCGACCTCGGCCTCGGCCATCGCTTTGCGCATCGCCGGCGTCGGCAGGGTGAAGGTGTCGCTCCGGAACTCGAGGGCCTTCATTTCACACCACCTCCAAAGGCCGCGACGGCCGCCACCAGCAGCGGGGCCACCGCGATCGCGGGCAGGTAATCCGCCACCTGCACATCGCGGATCTTCAGCAGGTTCAACCCTACGCCCACGAGCAGCAGCCCGCCGACGGCGTTCATCTCGCGCAGCTCCGCGTCCGTGAGGAGCCCGGCGAACACGGACGCTCCGGCGGCCAGCCCGCCCTGATAGACGAGGATGACGACGAGCGATAGCAGCACGCCCCATCCGAGGGTGGCCGCGAACGCGATCGCGCTGAATCCGTCGAGCACGCTCTTGATCGCGAGGAGGGTCGAGTCGCCGGTCAAGCCATTGCGGATCGCGCCGAGAAAGGTGAGCGGTCCGACGCAGAAGACGATGCTCGCGGTCACGAAGCCCTCCGCGATCGTGCTGGGCTCTCCGTGGGCGGCGAAGCGCCGCTGCACCGCCGCGCCGAGTTCGTTGAGCCTGCGCTCGATCCCCGCGAGCGAGCCGATGACCCCGCCGATGAGGATCGCGCCGAGCAGATAGAGGAGACTCGCCGTATCGATGGCGAACTTCACGCCCATGGCAGCGACGAACAGGCCGACGCCGGCGACGACGTTCTCGCGCAGCCGCGGCGGCAGGCGATCACCGAGGAACGTGCCGACGAGCCCGCCCACGAGAACGGTCGTGAAGTTCAGCAGCGTGCCGGTGAACCACATCGGCTGGCTAGTATGCGAGCAGATGCAGATCCCTCCGTCGGAGCAGCTGCGGTTCTGGGCGCACGAGCTCGGCGGTATGGCGAAGACGGGCTTGCTGCACGCGCATGACGGCTATGACCGTGACCCCTGCGAGCGGATGCTCGCGATCGCCGAAGCGATGGCGGGGCTCACGATCGACGCCACTTTCATCCCGGAGCGCCCGTACCTGCCGGACCTCGGGATCCCGACGCCGAAGATCGGCTGCAGTGTCGCCGCGTTCGATGACGCGGGCCAGGCGGTGCTCATCCAGCGGTCGGACAACAGGCGCTGGGCGCTTCCGGGCGGATACGCCGAGATCGGCTCGCCGCCGTCGGTGAACGCCCTCCGCGAGTTCCGTGAGGAGACCGGCTTCGAGGCCGAGCTCGACGGTCTGGTGGGCGTCTACGACAACAAGCACTTCGCGAGCGTGTCGCCGTACCAGTTCTACATCTGCCTCTTCCATGCGCGGATCACCGGTGGCGCCGCCGCGACGTCGCCGGAGACCCTCGACGTACGGCTCGTCGATCCGCAGGACCCGCCCGCCGACATCAGCGCGCTCCAGCGGACGATGCTCCGCGATGCGGCCCGGCCCGGTGCCGCCGCGGTGTACCAGTGACAACGATCGCGGTCTTCGGCAACTGGGCGTCGATGCCGTCGGCGGACACCCTCCGCGCCGCGCTCCCCGACGATCGGATCGTCTCGGTGCAGGGCGAAGAGCTCGGCGCCGCCGCCGAGGCTGAGGCCGCCTTCGGCGGGTTTAGCTCGGAGCGCCTGCGCGCCGTCCTCGCGGCCTCGCCGAAGCTCCGCTGGGTGCACACCTTTTCTGCCGGCGTCGACCGGCACGTCCCCGAGATGGCGAAGTACGAGCGCGTGGTGTTGACGAACAACACCGGCGCGTATGACGTGCCGATCGCCGAGCACGTCATCGCGATGATCTTCGCGGCGGCGAAGCGCGTGCCCGAGCATCTCGCCGCCCAGAGCCGTCACGAGTGGCAGCGCGAGGTGCCGCACGCCGAGGTGCGTGACGCGACGCTCGTCATCCTCGGCATGGGCAGCATCGGCGGCGAGCTCGCTCGCCTCGCTGCCGGAGTGGGGATGCGGGTCATCGCCATCCGCCGCGACGCGACCCGGCCGGCACAGGGCGTCGACCGTGTCGTGCCGCCGGAGCGCTTCGCCGAGGTCGCGAGCGAGGCCGACTACCTGGCGGTGACCGCGGCGCTCACGCCGCAGACGCGGGGCATGGTCTCGGCCGACATCCTGCGCGTGCTCAAGCCCACGGCCTGGGTCATCAACATCGCGCGCGGACCGATCGTCGACGAGTCCGCGCTCATCGCGGCCTTGACGGAGAGACGCATCGGCGGCGCGGCGCTGGACGTGTTCGAGAGGGAGCCGCTGCCCGGCGACAGCCCGCTGTGGACCCTCGATAACGCGATGCTCACGCCGCACGTCTCGAACTCGTCGCCCCGGGTGCGCGAGCGGAGCCTCGCCCTCGTTGCCGAGAACGTGCGCCGGTTCAAGGCTGGCGAGCCGCTGCTCAACGTCGTCGATCGGACGATCGGGTATTGAAGCTGTCGAAGCGCGCGCTCGCCGTGCGGACCGAGGGGTTCACCGAATCGGTGATCCGCGAGATGACTCGCCTCTGCGCGGTGCACGGCGGCATCAACCTCGCGCAGGGGTTCCCGAACTTCCCGGCGCCGGAGCTGCTGAAGGATGCGGCGAAGCGCGCGATCGACGCGGACATCAACCAGTACGCGATCACCTGGGGCAGCAAGCCGCTGCGCGACGCGCTCGCGAAGAGCTACGGCGAGACGTACGGCATGGCGGTGGACCCCGAGACGATGCTCACGGTGACATGCGGCTCGACCGAGGCGATGGTCTCGACGCTCCTTGCGATCGCCGATCCGGGCGACGAGGTCGTCGTGCTCGAGCCGTTCTACGAGAACTACGGGCCGGACGCCGCGATCTGCGGCGCGAAGCCTGCCTTCGTGCCGCTCCGGCCGCCGGCATACACGTTCGACCGCGACGAGCTGCGCGCCGCGTTCACCGCGCGGACGAAGGCGATCATCGTGAACACCCCGAACAATCCGACCGGACGGATCTTCACGCGCGAGGAGCTTGAGTTCATCGCCGGCCTCTGCCGGGAGTACGACGCGATCGCCGTGACCGATGAGATCTACGAGCACATCCGGTATGGCGGACCACACATCCCCATGGCGACGCTGGATGGGATGGCCGATCGCACCGTCACGATCTCTGGCGCGTCGAAGACCTTCTCGGTGACCGGTTGGCGCGTCGGCTGGATCGTCGCCGCGCCGCACCTCACCGGTGGCATCCGCAAGGTGCACGACTTCCTGACCGTCGGCGCGCCGGCGCCGCTGCAGGAGGCCGTCGCTGCCGGCCTCACCCTCGGGGCCCCGTACTACCGCGACCTGTCGGCCCACTACCGGGAACGGCGCGACACGCTGTTCGCTTCGCTGGACCGCGCCGGGTTCCGGCCGCAGCTGCCGGAGGGCGCGTACTACATCCTCTGCGACATCTCCGGCTTCAACGCCGGTGACGACGTCACCTTCGCGAGGCGGCTGGTCGCCGAAGTGGGCGTGGCCGCGGTGCCGGGCTCATCGTTCTTCTCGCGGCCGGAGCTCGGGCGCGACCTCATCCGGTTCACGTTCTGCAAGACCGACGATGTGCTGCGGGAGGCGGGCGAGCGGCTGCTCCGGGCGCGCGAGGTGCTCGCGTAACGGCGTAGACAGTCCCACCCGTCGCGCGTACGTTCCGCAGGATGCGCAGGCGCTTCGAATGGGTGCTCGCCTCATCGTGGCGGCTGCCGTTGCTGGTCGCATTGACCGTCGCGCTGCCGGTCCTCGCACAGGGCGAATTGACCGCCGCCGACGCGGAGCAGCAGCGAGTCGTCCGCGGTCTGCTACTCGTCCTCCTCCTCGGCGCGACGTTCCTGTTCGCGCGGAGCGCGAGCCAGGCAACGCGTCAGCGTCGGTCGCTCGATGAGTCTCTCGAGCGCGAGAGTGCGACCGGCAAGGTGCTGCAGGTCATGAGCCGATCGGCAGATCTTGACGCCGTGTTCCGCGCGATCCTGACGAGCGCGATCCATCTCTGCGACGCGGACTGGGGCGCCATCAATCGTTCCGATGGTGACGTGCTCGTCCTGGCATTGCAGATCGGCGGGCCCGCGGGCTTCGCTGAGTCGCAGCGCCGCAAGCGGACCGACCCGGTCGAGGACGTGCTCGACCGTCGCGTACGGCTCGAGAAACGACCGGTCCAAGTCGTGGACGTCCAGAAGGAGCTTCCCAGCGCGAGCACGCCCGGCGACTGGTATCGGACGCTCTTGATCGTTCCGATGCTGCGCGACGACCAGGTGATTGGGACGATCGGGCTGTACCGCTACGACGTCGAGGTGACCGGGAACGTGTTTTCAGGCGGTGCCTACGGCGATGCGGGTGCGATCCGTGATGCCGCGGCGCAACCCAAGCCGAGGGCGCAGTCCGTGAGACGCGGGATGGTCCTCCGGCCGTTCTCAGCGCGGGAGATCGCCCTGGTACAGACGTTTGCCGACCAAGCCGCGATCGCGATCGAGAATGTCCGGCTGTTCAACGAGATCCAGGAGAAGGGCCGCCAGCTCGAGGTCGCGAGCAAACACAAGAGCGAGTTCCTCGCGAACATGAGCCACGAGCTCCGGACCCCGCTGAACGCGATCATCGGCTTCGCCGACGTGCTCGGCCAGCGGATGTTCGGTGAGTTGAACGAGAAGCAGAGCGACTACCTCGGGGACATCGGGACGTCCGGCCGCCATCTCCTGGATCTGGTGAATCAGATCCTCGACCTCTCGAAGGTCGAGGCCGGACGGATGGACCTCGACCCCTCGGCCTTCTCGCCGGCCGAGACGATCCGGGCGAGCCTCGCGTTCATCCGCGAGCGCGCCGCGGCCCACCGGATCGAGGTCGCGGCGGAGATCCCAGCGGACCTCCCGACCGTCACTGCCGACGAGCGCAAGATCCGCCAGGTCCTCCTCAACCTCCTGTCGAACGCGGTGAAATTCACTCCTGACGGCGGGCGGATCGGGATCGCCGCCCGTGCCGCCGACGGCGAGCTCGAGATATCGGTCAAGGACACCGGGATCGGGATCCCGGTCGAGGATCAGCCCGCCGTCTTCGAGGAGTTCCGCCAGGTCGGCCAGCGGTCGGATCGATCGCGCGAGGGCACTGGGCTCGGACTCACCTTGGCGAAGCGGTTCGTCGAGCTGCACGGTGGACGGATCTGGGTGGAGAGCGCGGTAGGGACGGGGAGCACGTTCAGCTTCGCGATCCCGGTCGAGCGACCGGTGACGGTCGTGGTCGCGGCGCCGAGCTAGTTCTCCGTCAGCGCGACGTTGTCGTTCTGGTGGGCGCGACCGAAGGCGATGAACATCGCGTAGCTGTCCGGCGACTGCACGACCGTCGAGGGTGTCGTGGTGAGAGTCGCCAGCGTCGCGACCGCGGTGTTCGCGTCGGTCTGCCGGCCGAGCGCCCGCAGTGCCTGCGGGTAGCTGCTGCGCACGGTGAACACCCCGGTGGCGGAGCCGAGCTGCAGCCCGCGCTCGAACGCGGCCACGGCCTCGGCGAACCAGCCATCCTGATACGCGGCCTCGCCGTACGCGAGCCACGCACTGCTCGTGTTCTGCGCGTACGCGTCGGCCTTCGCCCGGGCGTAGAAGCGGTCGCGCATGCCGGCCTCGGTCCAGTCCGGTCCGACGATCTGCTGCACGCGCCCGGCGTCGGCCGGCTGGTAGAGGACCATCCAGCGATAGCTGAACGACTGCCAGTTCGCGTTGAACCAGTCGTACGACAGCGTCACGTTCGCGCCGAGCATCGGATCATTCACGTAGAAGACCTTGAGGCCGTCGTCATATCCGCGGACCGTCCGCCAGTGCGCGATGCGCGAGATGGTGGGGTCTTGCATCCATTGCGTGACCATCGGGGCAAAACCGTTGGCGACGAAGTGCTTCATGAGATCCAGCGTGCCGTTCATCCGCGACACCGATCGCAGGCCGTAGAGCCGGTTGACCCATGGGTCGACCGGGCCGGGGCCCATCCCGCGGCGGACATCCGGTCCGCGGAGCGCGAGCCGGGCCTCCTCCTGATCAGCCTCGATGCCGAAGGTGGAGAGGGCCATGACGACCGCCGCCGGGCCGCAGTTGTTGAGGGTCTGCCACAGCTGGCGCATCGGGCCGACGTCCGCGCGCGCCGGAAGCGCCGCGTTCACATCGTCGGCGCGGGCGGCCTGCGGGAACGCCGCGAGGAGCGACGCGGCCAGCACGGCCGTGACCAGGGGGCGAAGGTGACCCACCAAAAGGCAATGCTAGTGGGCCGTCAGTACCATGGGGAAGATGGGCCAAGATATCGGCGGCAACACCGTCGCGCGCCGTCCGCTCGCCGAGCACCCGGCGTGGAAACGCGGCCTGCGGGCCGCGGGTCTGGTCTCCCGGATGATCCTCCCGGTCGTCGTCTCCGCGTCGGTCGAGGATCGGGAGCGGGTCGAGGGCACTGGCGGGCTCGAGCGTCTCTCCCTCACCGAGCTCGTGCGCGACGCGCGCGCCGCGGCCTCCGCCGGCTTCGCCGGCCTGCTGCTCTTTGGCCTCTCGGACCGCAAGGACGCCCGCGCGTTTATCGCCAGCGAGCGCGACCACATCGTGCCGCGCGCCATCCGCGCGGTGAAGGAGGCGGTGCCGGAGCTCGGCATCGCGACCGAGGTCTGCGTCTGCGCATACACCGAGCATGGCCAGTGCGTCCTGTTCCGTGAAGGCAGCGCCGACGTGAGCGGCACGCTCGAGCGGCTCGGTGAGATCGCGGTGGCCCATGCGGATGCCGGCGCCGACCTCCTCATCCCGTCGGGCATGCTGGACGGCAGCGTCGGCGCCCTGCGCCGCGCCCTGACCGGGGAGCACGACGACGTTCCGGTGGCCGCGATGGCGAAGCTCGAGAGCACGCTCTATTCGATGCACCGCGTCCTCGTGGATGCGACACCGATCCGCGAGCGCGCGGTGCCGTTGCTCGCGGCCGACGATCCGAGCGCGTCACGCGCCCGAGCGCTGCGCGACGTCGCGGAGGGAGCCGACGCGGTCGTCGTGAAGCCGGGGACCGCGGCCCTCGACATCGTCGCCGGGCTCAGACCCCTCGTCCGGCGTCCGCTCATCTCGTTCCACACCGCCGACGAGCACGCGGTATTCGTCGCCGCGGCCGAGGACCTCGACGGACCGGCCGCCGAGCGCGAGACGCTCGCGGCGTCGCGGCGCGCCGGCGCGGATCTGGTCATCTCGTATGGAGCGTGGAACGCGGCGGACTGAGTCCGCCTGCTAGCGTCGTACGCATGCGATACGAGCGCGTCGTCCTGCCGAATGGCGTGCGTGTACTGGTGATGGACATGCCCGAAGCGCGCTCCGCGTCCGTCGCCGTCTACGTCGGCGTGGGTTCCCGCGCGGAAACGAGGCTCAACGCTGGGACGAGCCACTTCCTCGAGCACATGGTGTTCAAGGGCACGGCCAACCGGCCGAGCGCGTCGGAGATCAGCCAGCAGATCGAAGGTGTCGGTGGCTCGGTGAACGCGTCCACCGACAAGGAGGCGACGGTCTTCTCGTCCTTCGTCCCGGCGCGGCACTACCTGTTGGCCCTCGACATCGTCGCCGACATGGTCCGGGCGCCTCTGCTGCGCGAGACCGACGTCGAGTCCGAGCGGAATGTGATCGTCGAAGAGATCCGGATGTACCGCGATCAGGCGCAGGATCGGGTGCACACGCTCATCGACGAGCTCCTGTACCCGAACCATCCGCTCGGCTGGGAGATCGCGGGCCGGCAGCCGGTCGTGCTTGGCCTCACCGCGGCCGGCCTGCGTGAATTCATGGAAACGCACTACTCGCCGGAGCGGATCGTCGTCGCGATCGCGGGCCGGATCGATGAGGCGGAGGCCATCACCGCGGTCCGATCGCGATTCGGCGACCTGCCGGCGCGCCCACCGATCAAAGGACGGCCTGCGCCACGACCCGGACGCAGGCGGACGCGGACCCTCGCCAAGCGTGGCGAACAGGCCCACGTGTGCATTGGTTGGCGCGGCGTGCCGCAGCTGCACCCCGACAAGTTCGCCATCGACATACTGAACGCGGTGCTGGGCGAGGGCATGTCCAGCCGGCTGTTCCTGGAGCTGCGTGAGAAGCGCGCGCTCACGTACGACGTGCACTCCTACATCTCGAATTACTCGGACGCCGGTCACCTGGTGATCTACGCCGGCGTGGCGCCGACCCGCGCGCGCGAGGCGGTGACGGCGGCGCTGGCCGAGGTCGCGCGGCTGCGCTCCGAGCTCGTGCCAGAGGCCGAGCTGCTGCGGGTCCGCGACTTCGCGAAGGGTCGCATCGAGCTCCGGCTCGAGCATTCGCGCGGCGTCTCGAGCTGGCTCGCCGGCCAGGAGCTGTTCCTGGATCGCGTCCGCAGCGTCGAGGAACTCGTCGCGATCATCGACGGCGTCTCGGCCGCCGACATCCAACGCGTCGCCCAGCGCTACCTTCGGCCCGAGCTCGCGTATCTTGCGGCGGTCGGGCCGCGCGCGACCGTGAGCGAGCTCAGCGCACCCGGCGCGGACGAAGAGCCGCAGATGGAGAAGGCCTCGTGACCGAGAACGTCCAGCGGACCCTCATCGTGCTCAAGCCCGACGCGGTGCAGCGCGCGATCGCGGGCGAGCTGCTCGCGCGCTTCGAGCGACGTGGGCTGCGCTTCGCGGCCCTGAGGCTCGTGCAGGTCGAGCGCGCGCTCGCCGAGAAGCACTACGCCGTGCATAAGGGCAAGTTCTTCTACGACGATCTGGTCAAGACGATCAGCGCGTCGCCCGTCGTGGTCGCCGTGCTCGAGGGTCCGAACGCGATCGCGGTCGTCCGCGCGATGGTCGGCGCGACCCGCCCGCACGAGGCCGCACCCGGGACGATCCGCGGCGACTACGCGCTCGTCGGTCTTCGCAATCTCGTCCACGCGAGCGACGGACCCGAGACCGCAGTCGCCGAGATCGCGCTCTGGTTCCCCGAAGGGGTCGTCGGCTACTCCCGCGACGTCGAGCGCTGGCTGACCGACGAGGGCGCGCCCAGCTAGCTAGAGCGGCCGGAGCGCCTTCAGGAACTCATCCGCGAATTCGGCGATCGGCCGGAGGAACGCGTCTGGCGTGATGCCGCCGACCAGCAGCGCCAGGAAGATGAGCCCACCCAATACACCCCCGACGGGCCGCGATTCGATGCGCCAGCCCTCGGTCGATCCGGCGAAGAGCTGCACGCCGGCACGCAGCTGCGCGATGAGCAGCAGAATCGCTGACGCGACGAGCGCGCTTCCCGCGACGCCGGACACCGCGTAGGCGATGAGGTCGACGAAGAAGTGGCCGGGGAACGTCACGAGCGGCGGCGCGCCGATCATCGCGATCCCCCCGGCGATGAACACACCCGCCGCGAGCGGCGCGTGGATGACATTCGGGCGCTCGCCCGCGGCGCGCCGCTCGAGCGCGCCCGCGGCCAGCAACTGTTGGGTCGCGCACGCACCGGTGACGAGCGCCGTCGCGATGCCGCCGATGATCCCCGGCCCCGAGAACGTCGCGATCCCGACGAGCGCGGAGCCGAGGTTGGAGATCACCGCGTAGACCACGAGCCGCCGCAGGTCGTTCGCGCCGGCGGCGAGCAACGCTCCGCCGAATGCCGAGGTCAGTCCGATCGCGAGGAGGAGGTCCTGGACCTTGCTCACCTGCACGATCGCGGGCAGGAGGCCGCTCCCGGCGAGGATCTCGGCGAACGCGATGAACGTCACCGGCACGAGAACGCCGAAATACAGGGCGAGCGCCGACGCGGGAGCCTCTCCAGCGAGGAGCGCGGCGTGCGTGTGGAAGGGGATGGCCGCGAGCATGAGGGCGAACGCCACGAAGAGCAGCACCACCAGCAGCACGACCGTCGTCGCGGGCTGATCCTTCGGCAGGCTCGCGGCGACCGCGAGCGCGCCAAGGCCTAACGACCCACCGAGCATGACGAACGAGAAGTGCCGCACCGCGGCCTCGACGCTGCGGTTGCGGTGCACCTGGAACGTGAACGTGCCGACGGGCACGAGCAGTCCGAGCACCAGCAGGGCGAAGATGATGATCGGCGAGCCGACCATGAGCACGGCCAGCGCGACGGCCCCCACCACGAGCGCGGTGGGGAAGAAGTTGTACGCCGGCTCGTCGAGGACCACGTCGACGATGAGCATCGCGATCGTCGCGAGGATGATGAGCCCAGCCAGGCGTCCAAGGGCCGTCACCCGCAGATCGACATCGAGGAGCCGCGCCGCGGTGTCCACCGGCGTAACGCTGACGGCCGTGAACGTGATCAGGATCGCGCTGAGGCTCAGCCATGCGACATCGTTGATGCGTTTCCGCAGGCCGAACGCCGCACAGGCCGCGAGCGCGAGGAAGACCGCGGGCGAAGCGACCGTCACGCGTCGCGGACCGCGCGCTCGTTGACGATGAGGAACGCGCCGGCCAGGGCGACGACCACCTCGAGCCACGCGAGCGCCAGCGTCGTCGCGAGCCGCGGCTCGGGCGCGAGGCGCGCGAGCAGCTGGACACCGGTGACCATGACGAGCGCGGCGAGCGACACCCGCACCGCGCTACGCGCGGTGATCATGATTGCGACGCCGCTGGACAGGAGCCACGTGCCGGCGACCTCGACGACGACACCGGAGCCGTCCTGGAACAGCGGGAGCGTGGCCGTCTCGCCGGCGACGGTGCGGAACGACGCGTAGGCGAGCGGCGTGACGATCGCCGCCGTGAACGTGCCGAGCCAGAGACGCCAGCCCGGGTCCTCGCCGTATGTCCCATCCCGCGCGGCGATGAACAGGATCCCCGCCGCCGCGAGCCCCGCCGCTCCCGTGACCGCGACCTGCGGCCCGGCGGCGGCCGTCGCCGCGATGGCGGTCGCCGTGGCCGCGATGCCGACGAACGCGACCGCGATGACGCGGAGGCGGGTCGCGCTGTTCGCGGCGAGCGTCACCAGCGCGATGAGACCGAGGTAGATCACTAGCGCACGGACCACACGAGGACGGCGATGATCAGGATCGTGGCGAGCCAGACGCCGGCCCGCTGCTCGAACAGATTGAAGGCCGCGGTCGTACGGGAGGTGATCGCGTCCAGCGCCGCGAATGCCGCCTGGCCCGCGGGCACCGGATCCGCGAGCGCCGTGATGACGCGCAGCCGCTCGGCGAGCGCGGCGAGGTCCGGCATGAACGGACGGAGCGAGCGCGCGACGACGACGAGGAAAGTCGCAAGGGCCGTCACGGCGGGGAACGCCAGTGGCGCGTTCGCGACCGCGGGCGCGAACGGCCGGCCGAAGGCCGTCGTGACGCCCTCGTACAGCGGGGCCGCCACGGCGAGGCCGATGACGGTGGTCACCCCGAGTGCCGCGGCCGCGGCGAGCGCATCGAGCGCGAGCGGGACGCCGGCGACGTCCAGCCGGCGGCCGACGTGGACCAGCACGAGCGCGGCAGTGGTGAGCAATGCCCCGAGCGCGAGTCCCTGCGCGCCCGTGTCCGCCGCCACGAGCGCGCCCAGACCGATGATCATGAGGCCGGTGAGGGTCGCCGCGGATCCGGCGATCACGACGACGTAGCTCCCGTGCGGTCGGGTCCACACCATCTCGGCGAACGCCGCGAGCGCGTCGGCGACGAGGATGAAGAACCCACCTGCGAGCGCAGTGGGTGTGCCGACCGCGAGCGCGATCCAGAACGCCGCGAGGGTCACGTCATACCGCACGACCTCCCACTGCTCCGGGAGCGAGAGCGAGACGGCGGCGGCATACAGGACGCTGAAGAGCGCGGCGATGACGACAAGATGCGCCCAATGCAGCAGCGGGTACGACACGAGGAGCGCGATGCAGATCCCGGCGACGATCGTCCCCCGGACCGGCGCACGCTTGTCGCGCCACGTCGCGAGGCCGACCGGCACGACCACCACGAGAGCCGCGAGCGCCCGCCACTCGAGCGGGAGGCCCGGCAGCGGGATGGTCGTGAGATCCTCACGGGTCGTCCCGAGCAAGCGGAGCAGCAGCAGGGACGCGGCGACGCCGGCGGGCATCGTGATCACCCCGCGCAGCCGCTCGAGCTCCGGCCCGCGCAGCTGCGCACGGAACCGCCACGGGATGAAGGGATATAGACCGGCGAACAGCGCCGCGCCGACCGTCGCGGCGAGGATCGCGCCCGGACTGACCGCGGCGGGTGCGATGGCGTCGAAGCGGAACGACGGCGTGCCGAACCGCGAGATCAGCAGCGCGGCGAGCACGAAGAACTGCACGCCCACAGCGAGGTACGCGGCCAGGCGCGTGGCCGCGGGAAGGGGCGCGACGGCGACCGTCGCGAGGATCGTGATCGCCGCGAGCACCCCGAGCACCACCGTGCCCGCGATTAGGTCCTCGGTCACCGCGAGGGCGAAGAAGGTGAGCGCGATGCCGAGGACGGCGCTCGGCAGCAGCGGGTGTCTGCGCCCCGCGCGCGCCGCACCGAAGAGACCCGCGCCGGCATACGCCGCTCCCACCGCGACGCCTACGGCCGCGATGCCGTCGAACCGATAGCTCGCTTGCACCGTCGGACCACCTGCCGCCGACCATTCCCAGAGCGCGCGCCCCGCAGCTCGCGCCGGATCGATGACCGCCGCAAGCGCGAGGGGAACGATCGCCGCGGCAATCGCGACGACGATCGCGACACCTGCGGCGAGCCGCGTGTACCGACCCACAGACAGCAGCAGCGCGACGAGCGCGAGAGCAGCAGCGGAGCAGATGAGCGGAAGCTCAGCCGTCACGACCACCTGCGGTAAGGTAGCCGACGTGGACCTGCGCCTACTCCCGCAGCAGCAGCTGAAGGTCACACCCAAGCAGATCGCCGCGAACTACATCCTCCAGCTCTCGTCGCTCGAGCTTCAGGACGTCATCAATCAGGAGCTCGAGGAGAACCCGGCGCTCGATCTGGAGGAGGTGCACGTCTGCCCGCTGTGCGGCAACCCGCTCACCGGGCGCGTGTGCCTGAACTGCTTCGGAGCAGGCAAGGCCGGAGCGGCCGAGCAGTACAGCGACAGTGAGCCGCTCGAAGGCACGAGCCTCATGGCCCGCGACGAAGAAGAGGGCGACGAGTTCGACCCCATCGTCCGTGCTGAGGCCGAGCAGACCCTGGCCGAGTACCTCTCGTGGAACGTGCGCGTGCTCCTCCCGAAGCGCCTCCACGTCGTGGCCGAGTACCTCATCGGCAACCTGAACGACAACGGGTACCTCGAGGGCAGCCTCGAAGACGCGGCCAAGGCGTGTCAGGTGTCGCTCGCGGACGCGCAGCGTGTGCTCGACGTCATCCAGTCGATCGAGCCGTGGGGCCTCGGCGCCCGCGACATCCAGGAGTGCCTGCTCATTCAGATGGAGCACCTCGCCGAGGGGGGCGAAGACGTGCCGCCACATGCGCGCGCGATCGTCGCGGAGCACTTCCGCGAGCTCGGCGAGCACAAGTTCGGTGACGTCGCGCAGGCCCTGCGCATCTCGCGCGACGAGGTGCAGGCCGCGTGGGACTACATCAAGGGGAACCTGAACCCGTACCCCGCGCAGGCCTTCGCCGCCGGCCCGGATGGCACGAGCATCGGCGGCCGGCAGGTCACCCTGCGGCCCGACGTGATCATCGTCAAGAACGAGCAGAACGATTTCGAGGTCGAGGTCATCGAGTCCCGGCGATTTTCCTTGAAGGTGAATCCGGTCTACCGGCAGCTCGTCGGTCAGATCCAGGCGGCCCGCACGGCGAAGGTCGACGCGCCGTCCATGGACGACAAGGAGAAGCAGCACATCCGCGAGTACGTCACCCGCGCGAAATTCTTCATCGACAACATCAACCAGCGCCGGCAGACCATGGCGCGCATCACCCAGGTCATCGTCGAGTGCCAGCACGACTTTCTGGAGAAGGGCATCCAGAGCCTCCGGCCGCTCACGCGCGCGGAAGTGGGCGAGCGGATCGGGATGCACGAGTCGACGGTGAGCCGCGCGACGGCTGGGAAGTACGTGCTGCTACCGGCGGGTCAGGTCGTGCCGTTCTCGCTCTTCTTCACCGCGTCACTCGGCACGAAGGACGTCATCAAGAACATCATCGACGCCGAGGATCGCACGCACCCGTACTCCGATCAGGAGATCGTCGAGAAGCTGCGGAACGATCACGGGATCATCCTGGCCCGGCGGACGGTCGCGAAGTACCGCGAGGAGCTGCAGATCCTGCCGGCCCGGCTGAGGAAGCGCGCCTAGACCGGCTTGGCCTTCTGGCTGCTGTTGCCCTTGGGCGGCGGCGCGCCGAGCGCGGCCTTGATCTGGTCCACCGCGCTCGTGTCGATGTGATAGCCGAACGACGTCCGGCGCACCCCGTCGATGTCCTTCCCGCGTAACGCGTCGCGCAGCGCGTGCTCCCGCCAGCCGATCTTCGCGGCGAGCTCGGCCGTGGTCAGCCAGTCGCGGTCGGTGCTCTTGGCCTTCTCGCTGGCGTCGGCCTTCGGTGCGGACTTGGAGGCTTTCTGCGGCGGCATCGTTCGAACGATACGCGTTCCGGCGTGCGGCGATTTGCGCCTCCCGGGGCCCCTGGCTACTATTCGCCGCAGCGCTGCGGCCCCCTCCGTCGGGGCGGGCGCTCTCTTTTTGTGGTCGAGTCATTCGTGGGAGGACGCGCGCCGTTGGACGCCTTTACCAACAATCCGCTGCTCTGGATCGTCCCGATCTCCGGTCTCATCGCCGTCGCCGTCGCCACGTACTTCGCCTACGACGTCCTCGGCTCCGACACCGGCACCCCGGCGATGCAGGAGGTCGCGGGCGCGATCTACGAAGGCGCGGTTGCCTTCATCAATCGCCAGTACCGGACCATCGCGCTCCTCGCCCTTGGCGGCACCGTCGTCATCGCGCTCGTCATCTATTTCTTCGAGACCGCTCCCGGCGTGAAGCCGGAGGAGCTCGCGATCAAGACAGGCCTCGCGTTCCTGGTCGGCGCCGCGTGCTCGATGGCGTCCGGCATCGTCGGCATGTTCGTCGCCGTGAAGTCGAACCTCCGCACCGCGGCGGCCGCGCAGCACAGCGTCGCTGACGCGCTGCGCATCTCGCTCCGCGGCGGCGCGGTCTCCGGCATCCTCGTCGTCGGCCTCTCGCTCATCGGCGTGTTCGTGATGTTCGTCGCGTACGGCGGCTTCGCGCACCCCGAGCAGGCACCGTTCACGATCGTCGGCTTCGGGTTCGGCGCGTCGTTCGTCGCGCTGTTCGCCCAGCTCGGCGGTGGTATCTACACCAAGGCGGCCGACGTCGGATCCGACCTCGTCGGCAAGATCGAGGCGGGCATCCCGGAGGACGACCCGCGGAACGCAGCCGTCATCGCCGACCTCGTCGGCGACAACGTCGGCGACTGCGCCGGTCGTGGCGCGGACCTGTTCGAGTCCACCGCGGCCGAGAACATCGGCGCGATGATCCTCGGCGTCGCGATCTTCGCGGTGACCAACAACATCGCCTGGATCATCTTCCCGCTCGTCGTGCGTGGCTTCGGCCTCGTGGCGAGCGTCATCGGCATCTTCCTGGTCCGCGGCAGCGAGACCCGCGACCCGATGGGCTCGCTGAACATCGGCTACTACATCACCGCGACCCTCTCGGCGCTCGGCATGGTCCTCGTGACCTACCTGATGCTCAATGAGA
>DASYVN010000276.1:0-10574 GCA_035937095.1 Candidatus Limnocylindria bacterium | reverse complement strand
ATGACCCCGAGCGACGACAGCGTGGACCGCCCGCGCGTTCGGGGGAAGTAGTCGAGCCCGATCTGTTGGACCGTGAACCCGAGGTTCTTCGTCTTCGTGATGAGCTCGGCGCTGATGAGCGACCCCTCGGATCGCAGCTCGACGGCATCGAGGATCTCCCGCTTCATGAGCTTGAACGCGAAGTTGATGTCGCGGTGCGGCCAGCCGAAGAGGACGCCGATGAGGCCGTTGTACACGTACGAGTAGACCGCGCGTCGCAGCCCCTCGCCCGTCCGGTCGTAGCGGTACGCGGCGATCATGTCCGCCCGGGTGACCTCCATCGCGCTGATCGCCCTGCCGATCTCGCGCGGGTCGAACGGCAGGTCCGCATCCATGTACAGGATGAGGTCCATCGAGGCGGCGCCGAAGCCATCACGAAGGGTGCCACCGAGCTTCTCGTTGTGTTCGTGCCGGATCACCTTGATGCGCGGGTCGGCCGCCGCGAGGCGGCGCACGATCTCGGGCGAGCGGTCGGTGGATGCATCGTCGACGATGACGATCTCGTGCCGGCTCGCGAACTCATCGAGCGCGCGGGTCGCGACGCCGACCGCGTGCTCGATGTTCTCTTCCTCGTTGTACATCGGCACGACGAGGCTGATGCTCGGGCGCACGTCGCGAGCATATCGGCCCATACACTCGGCGTCGGTGACGCGACGCGCGGTGATCCCAAATCGACAGGATGGATACGTCGCGCTGCTCCTTGGCGTCGTGACCGCCCTGAGCCGCCTCCCGTTCATGGCCGGCCGGCTCTGGGAATGGGACTCCGTGCTCTACGCCCGGGCGCTCGAACAGGGCTTCCATGTCGATGAGGTCCTGCCCGGGATGCGTCCCCACCCGCCCGGCTACATCTTCTACGTGGCCGCCGCGGGCCTCGCGAAGCTGCTCGGTCTCGACAGCGACCACGCGCTCGTCGCGGTCAGCGTGATCGCGAGCGGGGCCGCCGCCGCGCTGGTCTACCTCCTCTGCCGGCGGTTCGCCGGGCGGCCACTGTCACTCGCGCTCGCGATCGCGTTCGCCGCCGCTCCGCTCGTGTGGGTGCACGGCGAGGTCGCGATGCCGTACATCCTCCTCGCGCCGATCAGCGCGGCGCTCGCCCTCGCGTTCCGCGACGCGCGCCGCGCCGGCACGCGACGCGCGGTGATCGTGTCGTTCGCGTTCGGCGCGCTCGGCGGCTTTCGCCAGGACCTGCTGCTGTTCCTCTTCCCGCTGTGGCTGTGGATGCTCTGGCCCGCGGCCGCGGGGGCGCGCCTCCGCGCGGCCGTCGCCTTCTTCGCCGGCTGCGTGCTCTGGCTCGTGCCGTCGGCGTTGCTCTCTGACGGGCTCATCGCGTACGTGACCCGATCCGTGCGGCAGCTGACCGGCGTCAGTGGCGTGAGCGCCAACGCCGAACGCTCGATCCCGCTGAACCTCGTGCTCGTCGGCGACTCGCTCTTCTGGGGCGGCCTGCTCCTCTCGGTCGCGCTCCTCGTGCTCGGCCTGTCGCGCGCACTCGCTTGGATCCGCGGCCAGCGGATACCCGACGACGCGGAGGCCGGGTTCTTCGCCCTCTGGCTGCTGCCGGCCCTGTTCTTCTATCTCTTCGTGCACATCGGCGAATGGGGCTTCGTGCTCTCGATCGTCCCGGGGATGTACGCGCTCCTGGCGTGGCTGCTCGCGCGGTTCGCGGCCCAGCCGCGGGCCGTCGCCGCGCTCGTGCTCGCGAACGCCGCGCTCGCGGCCGCGCTCTTTGTGGCCGGCGACCATCCAGTGTTCTCGCGTGCCTCGCTCGTCGCGCACGATCGGGTCACCGACGAGAAGACGGCGTGGATCCGCGACCAGGCGCCGCGCGGGAGCATCGTGCTCGCGGCCGCCGAGGTGCTCGTCGCGAGCTACTACCTGCCGGACCGCATCGTGCGGTACAGCAACGCCGCCGCGACGGCGACCTACGACCTCACGATCGACAGCCCGACGACGCTCGTGATCTACGAGCCGGCGGCACGACCCGCGACCGTCAGGATCGACCGGACCGTCGAGCTCGCGGGCGGTGGCAGCCTCGACCTCGCGAACGTGTCCTCCGGCACACTCCGCCTCCACGGCACCGATATCGGCGATACCCGTCGGTAGCATCGCGGGGTGAGCCGCGACTTCTGGCGCTTCTGGGTCGGGGAGACCGTCTCGGCGTTCGGGTCGTCCTTCACTCAGTTTGCGATCCCGCTGCTCGTCTTCAAGCTCACCGGCTCGGCCATCTACCTCGCCGCCACGTTCGCGCTGTTCGCGGTCCCCCATCTCCTGTTCGGGCTGATCATCGGCGCCTGGACGGATCGGACCGACCGCCGCCGGCTGATGATCACCGTCGATCTGCTCGCGGCGTTGACCGTGACGTCGGTGCCCGTCGCGGCCGCGGTCGGCATGCTGAGCGTCTGGTGGGTCATGGTCGTGATCTTCATCGCCGGGACGCTCTCGATCTTCTTCGAGGCCGCGCAGTTCGGTGCGGTGCCGAGCCTCGTCGACCAGGCGGACCTCGTCACGGCCAACGGTCGGATCCAGGCGAGCTTCGCCGCCGCGACAGTGGCCGGTCCGCTCGTCGCCGGCGGACTGCTCGTTTTCCTCCCGGTCGATCAGCTGCTGTACATCGACGCAGCCACGTTCCTCGGGTCGGCGGTCGCGCTTGGCCTCATCCGCCGGCCATTCAATCCTCCGGTCGCGCGCGCACGCACGAGCCTGCGCGCCGACATCGTGGAGGGGCTGCGCTACGTGCTCGGCCATCCGGTGCTGCGGAACATCTCCGCGATGATGGCGATGGTCAATTTCGTGAGCGCGTCGGCATTCGCACAGCTCGTGTACTTCGCGAAGGCGCGCTACGCGGCAAGCGACTCCGAGCTTGGGATCATCTTCGCCGCGGGCGGCGTGGGCGTGTTCCTCATGTCAGTGATCGCGGGCCCGCTGCGTAAGCGCTGGTCGTTCGGCAACGTCGCCCTCGGCGCGCTCATGCTGTCCGGTGCGTTGATCGTCGCACTCGCGTTCGCGCCGTCGTTCTGGATCGCCGTGCCCCTCTGGGGGCTGTCGTCGGGCCTCGGCATCCTGTTCAACATCAACACCGGCAGCCTGCGTCAGGCGATCGTGCCGAATCAGATGCTCGGGCGGATCATCACGATCGCGATGGTGCTCGCCTGGTCGGCGAACCCGATCGGCTCGATGCTCGGCGGCGTCGCGATCGAGCGCACGGGCGATGTGCAGCTCGTGTACGCGGCCATCGGGGTCGCCACGTTCCTCATCCCGCTGTACTTCCGGCTGTTCAGCCCGCTCGGCCACGCTGAGCGCTACCTTCGGGCGCCCGAGCCGTCAGTCCAGCCCCTGGCCACCGACCGGGTGTAGCTCGAGCGGCCGGCCCATCTCGGCGATGAGCGGCCGGGCCTTCGCGATGAGCGCGCGCACGCGATCGAGCCCGAGCGAGGCGACGTGGGCCGCGCGATCGTCCCAGACCTCGGTGATGGCGATCGCATCCGGCTCGGACGGCACCTCGCTCACGATGTAGAGGCGGCAGCCGGGCATCGGGTCGCCGCGCGAGGCCCCGAGGAGGAGCGCGAGGAGCGCATCACGCTGGCCCGACTTCGCGATCATTTTGCCCTGCAGTCCGTACATCGTCGCTAACGTATCGGCCGAGCTAATTGGGATGAGGAGTCGCGCTCAGGACGCCGTCAACGACGGTCACGGCGCGGCCCACGATCACCACCCGATCGCCGTTCAATTCGACGCCGACCAGCCCTGATCTACCAGACGCCTGAAGGCCTACCAGTGATGTCCGACCGAGCCGGCCGCCCCAATAGGGTCCGAGCACCGTATGCGAACTGCCGGTAACGGGATCCTCGTTGATGCCAGCGTTCGGGGCAAAGAGACGCGAGACGAAGTCATACGTTTGTCCGGAGGCCGCGGCGGCAGTGACGATGAGGGCGACGGCATCAAGCCGGGCGACCGCATTCAGGTCCGGGGTCAGCCGGCGGACCGCGCGCTCGTCGGCGACGACCGCTACGAGGAAGAAGTTGTTGTCGGTGCGGCCAGTCCACTCCACGGGCATACCGAGGGCCTCAGCCGCTGCGGCCCGGAACTCGACCTGCGCGGGGGGCCATGCGGGGAAGTCCATCGCCAGCGAACCATCTCGCCGCTGGCTGACCGTCAAGACGCCGCTGCGGGTAGCAAAGCGGATCGGGCCACGTACGCCGTCCTCGAAGAGGCAGTGGGCAGAGGCGAGCGTCGCATGGCCACAGAGGTCGACCTCCCGCGCCGGAGTGAACCAGCGCAAGCGGAAGTCGGCGTCGGCCAACGTCTCGCGGATCACGAAGGCGGTGTCCGACAGATTCGTCTCGCGCGCGACCGCCGCCATCCAGTCATCCGGTGGCGCGTCATCGAGCATGACCACGGCCGCGGGGTTCCCAGTGAAAGGCCTGTCCGTGAAGGCGTCGACTGTCCTCAACCGCACCTCGGCCACTCACCGAGGCTAACCCAGCGTCAGCCGTGCGTACTACCGCAGGGCCAGGCGGGTCTGTTCGACGTCCTTTGCGATCTGCTTGGAGAGATCCGCCGCGCTGTCAAACTGGACCTCGTCTCGCAGCCGCTCGACGAACGAGATCGTCGCCTGCTGCCCGTAGACATCCTCGTTGAAGTCGAGGATGTAGGCCTCGAGCTTCCGCGGTCCGCCGCCGAACGTCGGCCGCACCCCGAGGCTGGAGGCGGCCCGGTACCGCTGGTCCCCGAGCACGACCCACGTCGCGTAGATGCCATCGTGCGGCAGCAGCTTGTCCGGCGGCGGCGCAATGTTGATCGTCGGGAACCCGAGGGCCCGGCCGCGCTGCTCGCCCTTCACGATCGTCCCGGTGACCGAGTACGGCCGCCCGAGGAGTGCCTGGGCGGTCAAAAGGTCGCCCTGCCGCAGCGCTTGGCGGATCCGGGTCGAGCTCACGACCGCACCGCCGAGCGAGATCGGCTCGACGACCGTCACCGCGAACCCGTAGGTCTCGCCGAGGGCACGAAGCGCCGGCACCGCGCCCTCGCGGCCGTGGCCGAACTGGAAGTCCGGTCCAACGACGATCCGCTGGATGTCACCCGCCTTCGTGACGCGCTTGATGAAGTCCTCGGCGGACTGCTGCGAGAACGCCTTGTCGAAGGTGAACACGACGACGGCCACCGCGCCGGCGTGCTCGAGGATCGCGGCGCGCTCGGGCGCGTCGGCCAGGGTCGACTGCGGCGGATCCTGCGCCAGCACCTGCGCGGGCAACGGGTCGAACGTGGCGGCGACCGGTGTCGCGCCCGCGGCGTGAGCACCGCCCACGAGGCCACGGATGAGCGCTTGATGTCCGAGGTGGACGCCGTCGAACACGCCGACCGCGACGTGCAGGGGACCCTCCGGCCAGCCGGTGAAGTCGTGGAGGACTATTCGGCGCTCCGCGCTTCGACGGCAACGGATGCGGCGATGGGCTGGGGCGCCTGCGGGGCCGGGGGTGCCGGCGGTGCAGCCGACGGCACGACCGCGGCACGGCGGCGGCGTGGCGCCCGAGCCGGCCGGGCCTCGCGCGCGAGGAACGGGACCGGCGCGGCGACGGCCAGGATGTAGCCCAGGTAGTTGCCCTGGAAGTAGCGACCGAAGAACAGGAACGCCAGGAGCGTCAGGGCGTAGCCGGCCAGCATCCGCGCGATCGTGGGCGCGTGCCAGAGCCGGTACAGCGTGTAGAGCGCGATCGGCGTGGCGACTGCGATCTCGATCGCGGCGAACGGGAAGTCCGCCTGCCGGTACCCGATGACCCCGAGCCACAACAGCAGCGCCGAGAAGCCCATCCCCGAGATCGGGTACGTCCACGCGGCGCCGCCGGCGTTGTAGCGGACGACGTCGTCGTAGAACGCGTTCCAGTCATTCACGAGGAACGGCCCGAAGGTCACCGCGAGGAATACGACGGCCGGGATCGTCGGCGTCAGCGCGCGGATCGCCTGGCCGATCGTTCTCGGCTTGCGCGTCGCGACCAGATAGACGACCAGGAACGGCAACAGGAACAGCGCGTGTAGCTTCGCCGCGGCCGCGGCGGCGATCGCGAGCGATCCCGCGGCTCGGTGCTCGCGCTGCAGGAGCACGACGCCGGCGAACAGGAAGAGGAGCACGAAGAAGTCGTTGCGGCCCTCGATGACGAACGGGAAGAGCTGCGGGTTCAATCCGACGAGCGCGACGAGGGCGATCCGGTGGTCGAGCCGTTTCACGAGCAACGGGAGGATCGCGAGCGTCCCGATGAATGCCGGTAGGTACATGTAGCGCTGGTCCCAGAAGATGCCGAGATGGTCGAAAGCCCACACGAACGGCACGGTGATGAGGAACAGGAACGGGAAGTACGTAAGGTGATACAGGGCCGGGTTGTTGACCATCGGCCAGTAGTAGAGCGGCGTATCGAGGTAGTCGGTCGCGTATGGGTTGTGGCCCGCGAGCAGCTTGCGTGCGGCCTCTTCGATCATCAGGGCGCCGTCGTGGATGTACGTGTACGGTTTCCCCGTCTCGCGGAGGATGATCGACGCGACCGTCGGCACGATCACGAACACGGCGAACACGACGGCAAGGTGCACCCATCGGGCGCGCGGGGTGAACGACGCGCCCTGCCGGCGGTCACGGAACGGGTAGCTGAACGCCACGACGGCGGCGAGCGCGAGGAACACTGGCCCGGACGCACCGGGGAACAGTCGCCAGATAGTCTCGTCCGAGGTGGCGGCGACCGTCGTGTGGTTCGCGAAGAGCAGCAGCCAGTTCGCTACGGCCACCGCTCCGACGACCTTCGCGTCGAGCGACAGCGCGCGCCACGCCTCGAGCAGCCACCGGGCCGCCCGCTCTCCCCCGCGGATGATCATGTGGATCGCCCCCAACTCGATAGCAGCTCCGCGGCCGAGGCCACGCGGAACCGCTCCGCTAACGGGAGGATACGGTCGTCCGCATCACGGAGCCGCCGCTGCGCATCCGGCGTGCCGCGGAGCACCTCCACCGTGAGCGCGTCATCCAGGGTGAGCGCGCCGACCGCCAGGCGGCGGAGGCCGCCCAGATGGGCGGCCGATCCGGCCGCGCGGCCGAGATCGCGCGCCAGCGAACGGATGTACGTGCCGGTCGAGCAGACCACCAGCAGCCGCAGCCCCGGCGGCTCCCAGCTCGCGATGGCGATCCGCTCGATGGTGACCGTCCGCGCGGCTAGCTCGACGGTCTCCCCGCTGCGCGCGCGCGAATAGGCCCGGCGGCCGTCCACCTTCACCGCCGCGAAGGCCGGTGGCACCTGTGCGATCTCGCCGCGGAACGCGCCGAGGAGCGCGTCGAGCGCATCGGCGGTGGCGGTGGGGACCGCCGCGTCGCGCGTGACGGAGCCCTCGCGGTCGTCCGTCGTGGTCTCTGCCCCGAATGTGACGAGTGCGGCGTACACCTTCGACGCGGTGTGCAGCCGGTCGGCGAACTTCGTCGCGCTTCCGACCAGCAGCGGCAGCAGACCGGTCGCGAGCGGGTCGAGGGTGCCGCCGTGGCCGACGCGCTTCGCGCCGAGGACCCCGCGGGCGACCGCGACGACATCGAACGAGGTCCAGCCCAAGGGTTTGTCGATCGGCAGGACCCCGTTGGGGGTCGTGATCATGTGGGCTGTCGGGCCCGGTCGAGCGCCTCGCGTGCGGCGGTAAGGATCCGCTCGCGGATCGCGGCATGGTCGTCGCCCCCTGCTACAGGCGGAACGAGGGCACCCGCCGCACGGACGTGCCCGCCGCCTCCGAAGGCGGCCATGAGCGCGGCGGCGTCGACCGAAGGCGCCGACGCTGACGTGCGGCAGGACACCTTGAGCGACCCCGTCGTGCCGCTGAACAGCAGCGCGACGCGCATCCCCTTGCTCCGCGCGATCTGCTCCACCAGGCCCGAGAGGTCCTCCTCCAGGGCGCCGGCGTGGGCGAGGTCGTCGTTCTCGATCCACGTCCACACGAGCAGTCCGTCGAATTCCCGCACGAGGCGCGAGAACGCGAATCCCCAGAGCTTCAGCGCTTCGAAGCGCTTGTTGCGGAAGATGTTGTACGTGATGGCCTGCAGATCGGCGCCGGCGCCGCGCAGCATCGCCGCGCGCTCGAGGGCGCGCGTGTCGGTGTTCGGGAACTGGAACGAACCGGTGTCGGTCATGATCGCGACGAGCGCTGCCGTGGCCATGTCCGGCGTCCACCCGGTGCCGAGCGCGTCGATCACCCGCCCGACCATCTCGCCGGTCGCGGCGCTCGTGACGTCGACGAAGTTCGCATCGCCGAAGGCCGTGTTCGTGGCGTGGTGGTCGATGTCGGCGATCTTCGGCCCGGAGGGAAGCGGGAATTTCGCGCGGTCCGGCTCGCCGAAGTCAAGGCACACGATGAGATCGACGTCCGCCGGCGGCGGCGCCTGGCTGTAGCGGTCGGCGGACGCGAGGAACCGGATCGCCTCGGGGACCGGATCGGCGCAGTGCCACGAGACCCGCTTCCCCATGCGCTCGAGCGCGAGCCCGAGGGCGAGCGACGAGCCGATCGTGTCGGGATCCGGGTCGCGGTGCGAGACGAGCGCGATGCGGTCGGCCGCGCGGATCGCGTCGACGACCGCGTTCATCGGTCCCCGTTCGCTTCGCGGAGCAGCATCGAGATCCGTGCCGCGCGCGCGGCCGACGTGTCCGACACGAACTCGATCTCGGGCACCAACCGGAGGTCGGTCCGCTCCCCCACCTCGCGGCGGATGTATGGGCGGGCCTCGTTCAGCGCCCGCATCGTGCTTGCCACGGCGTCGTCGTCGCCGAGCACGCTGATGAACACGCGTGTGGTCTTGAGGTCCGATGTCGTCTCGACGCTCGTCACCGTCGGGAACGAGATGCGCGGATCCCGCAGCTCCTCGCTGATGAGCGTCGCGAGCTCGCGCCGCAATAGCGCGTTCACGCGGTCGACTCGTCGGTACGCCATTAGCGAGGCTTCGCTTGGACGATGAAGGCCTCGATGACGTCCCCGACCTGGACGTCGTTCTGGCCCTCGAGCACGATGCCGCACTCCAGACCAGCCGCGACCTCGCGGACGTCGTCCTTCACGCGGCGAAGGGTCGCGATGGTCCCCTCCCAGGCGGATTCCTGGCCGCGGAGGAGGCGGGCCTGCGCGCCACGGCGGATGCCGCCGTCGGACACCATGCAGCCCGCGATCGTCGTCTTGTTCGCGGTGAAGATCTGGCGCACCTCCGCGTGGCCGAGGACGCTCTCGACCATCTCGGGCTCGAGCATGCCGGTGAGGGCCTTCTGCATGTCGTCGAGCAGCTCGTAGATGACCTTGTACTGGCGCACGTCGACCTTCGTCTGCTCGGCCGCGCGTTTCGCCGGCACGTCGATCTTGTTGCTGAAGCCGATGACGACCGCACCCGATGCGGCCGCGAGCGTGACGTCGGACTCGCTGATGTCGCCGACCGCATCGTGGATCACCACGAGGGCGACCTCGTCCTGCGGCAGCTTTGCCAGGGCGCCCTTGATGGCCTCGAGGGAGCCCTGCACGTCCGCCTTGAGGACGAGCTTCAGCTCCTTGGCCTTGCCTTCCTTGACCTGCGCGAACATCTCGTCGAGCGTCGCGGGCCGCTCGCCACCGGCCGCGGCGGCGCGATCGCGCGCGTTCCGCTCGGCGAGGGCCTTGCCGGTCTTCTCGTCGGCCACGGCGCGGAGCACGTCGCCCGCCTCCGGAACGTCGGGAAGGCCGAGGATGAGGACCGGTCGCGAGGGCTCGGCGCGGCCGATGTTCTTGCCCTTGTCGTCGGTCATCGCGCGGACCTTGCCGAAGGTCTTCCCCGCGACGATGAGATCGCCGCGCTCCAGCGTGCCGGTCTGCACGAGAACGGTCGCGATCGGACCGCGGCTCTTGTCCATGTGGGCCTCGATCACGCGGCCGATGGCCGGGCGATCCGGATTGGCCCTGAGGTCGGCCACGTCCGCGACGAGGAGCACGACGTCGATGAGGTCCTGCAGCCCCTCCTTCGTCCGCGCCGACACCGGCGCGAGCGGGGTCTCGCCGCCGTACTCCTCGACGGTCACGCCGTGCTCCGCGAGCTGGCCCTTCACGTGGTCGGGGTTCGCGTCGGCCTTGTCGATCTTGTTCAGCGCGACGACCATCGGCACGCCCGCCGCCTTCAAATGCGAGATCGCCTCGATCGTCTGTGGCTGCACGCCGTCATCCGCCGCGACCACCAGGATCGCGACGTCGGCCACCTGCGCGCCGCGGGCCCGCATCGCCGTGAACGCCTCGTGCCCCGGCGTGTCTAGGAACGTGACCTTCCGGCCAGAGTGCTCGATCTGATACGCGCCGATGTGCTGGGTGATGCCTCCGGCCTCGCGCGCCGTGACGTTCGTCTCGCGGATCGCGTCGAGGAGGCTCGTCTTGCCGTGGTCGACGTGGCCGACGATCGTCACGACCGGCGGGCGCGTGATCATCTTCGACTCGTCGTCGTCGGTCCAGAGGATCTCCTTGCCGATCGGGGCGACGTCCTCGGTCTCCTCGACCGGAGCGGCCTGCTCCTCCTCCGGTAC
>DASYVN010000275.1:0-2194 GCA_035937095.1 Candidatus Limnocylindria bacterium | reverse complement strand
CCGCGAGCAGGATCGCGAGGCCGGGGAAGAGCGAAAGCCACGGCTCGGTGCTGATGAAGTTGCGACCCTCGCTGATCATCACGCCCCACTCGGGCGTCGGGGGCTGCGCGCCGAAGCCGATGAAGCTCAGACCTGCCGCGGCGATGATCGCCGACCCCATGTCAAAGCTCGCCTGGACGAGCAGCGGAGCGAGCGCGTTCGGAAGGAGATGGCGCACCAGGATCCGCACTCGGGATGCGCCGATGGCCCGTGCCGCTTCGACGAACTCGCGACGGCGTAGCGACAGGAGCTGGCCGCGCGCGAGGCGTGCGTAGACTGCCCACGTCACGGCCGCGATGGCGATGATCGCGTTCGTGAGACTCGGGCCGAGCGCGCCGGCGATCGCCATCGCGAGGATAAGCGGCGGGAACGCGAGGAAGACCTCGGTGAAGCGCATGAGCGCCTCGTCGACCAACCCACCCGCATAGCCCGCGACGATGCCGACGAGCGTGCCGAAGGTTCCGGCCGACACGACCACGACGAGTCCGATCACCAGCGAGATACGCGCGCCGTACAGGAGTCGGCTCAAGATGTCGCGGCCGAGCTGATCGGTGCCGAGCCAATGTGCCGCGGAGGGGGGCTCGAGTCGCGAGCCGAGCGACTGCGCGAGCGGATCCGCCGGTGCCAGCAGCGGGGCGAGCGCGGCGCCGAGCGCGAACGCGACGATGACCACGATCGCGGCGATGTTCAGCGGGCTCCGCAGGATCGGCGACCGCGCGAGGGACCGCTGACGGCGCCGCGGGAACGCGACCACGGTCTGCTCAGCCACGTTGGATCCGTGGGTCGAGCCAGAAGTAGGCGATGTCCACCGCGAGGTTGGCGAGTGGATAGACGACCGCAGCCAGCAGGGTCACCCCCATCACCGCAGGAAAGTCGAGGCTCACGGCCGACGCGGTCGCGTAGCGACCAAGGCCCGGCCAGCTGAAGATCGTCTCGGTGAGCACGGCCCCTGAGAGAAGGCTTCCGAACGTCAGTCCGATGACCGTGACCGTCGGGATCAGCGCGTTGCGCAGGCCATGACGCAAGGTGACGACCCGCTCGCGCAGACCCTTGGCCCGCGCGGTGCGCATGTAATCCTGACCGAGCACCTCGAGCATGCTCGAGCGCGTCATCCGCGCGACCAAAGCAGTCGAGAAATAGCCGAGCGTCAGAGCGGGTAGCACGAGGTGACGCAAACTGCTCTTGAGAGCATCGACATCGCCCGCGAGGATGCTGTCGACGATGTACAGACCGGTTCGGGTGGCCGGAGGCGTGACGAACAGATCGATGCGGCCCCCGCCCGGAAACCATCCGAGCTGGTAGTAGCCGATCCCGATCACGATCAGGCCGAGCCAGAAGACCGGGATCGAGCCTCCTGCGAGCGCGAAGAGGCGGACGATCAAGTCCGGGAGGCGGCCTCGGAACACCGCCGACCACACGCCGGCCGGAAGGCCCACGAGCAACGAGACCAAGAGCGCGGCCAAGGACAGCTCGAGCGTCGCGGGGAAGGAGTCGGCCAGGTCAGCCGCCACCGCGCGCCGAGTCCGGATGCTCCGCCCGAGGTCCCCGCGGAGGATCCCTTCGGCGTAGGTGAGGTACTGCTCGGGCAGCGGCCGGTCGAGGTGATACTCGGTGCGAAATTCGGCGATCTGTTCTGTCGTCGCGTGATCGCCGAGTGCCGCCGCCGCCGGATCGGCCGGGATCACGTGCGAGATCGCGAACGTGATGACCGACACTCCGATCATCACGGCCGCGATCCCGACGATGCGCCGTAGCAGGTAGCCGAGGAATCGCATGGCGCCCTTGGCGCCTACTTAGTGATCGACGCGAAGTCCAACCAACCCATCGGGTTCCAGGCGAAGCCCTTCACGTTCGAACGGAGGCCGAAGAGCTCCGTGGGCTGGTAGAGGACGACGTAGGGCCCGTTGTGGAGCACGTAGTCGGTGATCTCCTTGTACGCGGCCGTGCGCTTCGCGGGGTCGGTGATGAGCGCGGCGTCGCGGCCCTTGAGCGCGATCTTGTCATCCCAGCCATTGCGGTACGCGATCGACTTCGCCGCGTAGTCGGTCCACGGACCGACGTTCGCATCCGGGTCTGGGAAGTCCGGGCCCCACAGGATCATCACGAGTTGGCCCTTCTGCGCCCGATACGTGGTGAGTAGCTCGGCTTGCGTGGT
>DASYVN010000274.1:0-4742 GCA_035937095.1 Candidatus Limnocylindria bacterium | reverse complement strand
TATTCGATCGGGTTCTGCGTGGCCATCACGAGGAACGGGTCGGGTAGTTGGTAGGTGGTGCCGTCGACGGTCACCTGACGCTCCTCCATCGCCTCGAGCAGCGCGGACTGGGTCTTCGGGGTCGCTCGGTTGATCTCGTCGGCGAGGACGATCTGGCTCATGACCGGTCCGGCCCGGAACTCGAACGTGCTGCGCTGCTGGTTGAAGATCGAGACACCCGTCACGTCCGACGGCAGGAGGTCCGGGGTGAACTGGATCCGGCGGAAGCTGCAGCCGAGCGAGCGGGCGAGGGCCTTCGCGAGGACCGTCTTGCCGGTGCCGGGAACGTCCTCGATGAGGATGTGCCCGCGGCAGAGGAGGGCGACGAACGCGAGCTCCACCTCGTGGTGCTTGCCGAAGATGACCCGCTCGACGTTGTCGACGACGCCGGCGACCTGCCGGCTGAGCCCAGCGCTGTCCAAACGAATCTTCCCCCTGAAACCCCGTTTCCCGCGTCAATGGTACGGGCCCGTTCTTCTTAGAACGGTCTAACGGCCCCGACGGTTCAATCAGTACCGGGGCGAGCCGTCCGCGGTTCCCCTATTTGCCGAGCACGGCGCGCATGACCGCGCCGCCGAGCGGTGCGGCGTCGACGCCCCCCTGGCCGGCGTTCTCGATGATGACGGCGACCGCGACCTGTGGATCCTCGGCCGGCGCGAACCCGACGAACCATCCATGCGGCGAGCCACTGGGGGTCTCCGCGGTACCGGTCTTCCCCGCAACGTGGACACCCGCGATCTTCGCCCCGAACGCGAACGCGCCCGGCGCCTCGACCGCGCCGACGAGGTACGCCGTGAGCTTGGCGGCCGTCACGGCGCTGATGACCTGGTCACCCGCCCCCCCGCCGATCGTCCGCAGGATGCCGCCGCTCCCATCGCGGATCTCCGTCGCGTAGTGCGGCTGGATCTGCACGCCGTGGTTGCCGACGGTCGCCGCGACCATCGCCATCTGCAGCGGTGAGGTCAACAGCTCACCCTGGCCGTAGCTGGTGTCGGCCAGCAGCGTGGGCCGGTCCAGCGACCCGTTGTTGGAGAGCTGCCCCTTCGCCGCCGCGAGGTCGAGCGCCGGCGCCCGCCCGATGCCGAACTTCTTGGCTATGTCGCCGAGCTTCTGCGCGCCGATCGATAACCCGACCTTGGCGAAGTAGATGTTCTCGCTCCGCTGGAACGCGAGAGCCATGTCGTAATCGCCGTGGGCGCCCGACGACGAGCGCACGAAGTAGTCGCCCCACGACTTGTCCGCCTGAAACGGGTCGTCGACGCGGATCTTCTGATCGGGATCGAAGCCGCTCTCGAGCGCGGCTGCCGCGGTGACGATCTTCATCGTCGATCCGGGCGGATACAGGCCTTGGGCGACGCGGTTGATGAGCGGGCGGTCCTTGTTGTCGTTCAGCTGGCCCCAGGCGGTGTCCTGCTGCCGCGGATCGACGAGCGCATTCGCGTCGTAGTTCGGCAGGCTGACCGACGCGAGGATCCGCCCGGTCTTCGGATCCATGGCGACGATGGCGCCGCGCCGGCCCGCGAGCGCGGCGACCGCGGCCAGCTGCACCTTCGGGTCGAGCCCGAGGACCACCGCGCCCGGATCGGTGTGCTCCCCGAGGTAGCGCGCCTTCCACTGCCCGATGAGGTCCGACCGGTCCTGGCCGATCAGCGACTCCTGATAGGCCGCCTCCACACCGGAGGCGCCGTACTTGAAGGAGGCGTACCCCACGACCTGCGCGAGCGACCGATCCGAATAGCGGCGCCGATAGCTATCGCCGTCGTTCGTGGACTCAGCGAGCACCCGGCCGCTCGCGTCGATGATCTTGCCGCGCGGCCGATCGCGGACGGCCGCGATCAACCGTGGATTGAACGGATCCGCATTCAAGTCGCCGGCCGCGACAAGCGACCAATACCCGACACCGACGGACGTGACCAAGAAGGCGAGCGCGATGACGAACGTCAGCCGTCGGATGTTCGCTGCGAGCGTGCGCTCGCTCATGACCGACCACCGCGTACGTTGGAGGTCGGCGGGCGTTCCCCTCGCTCGCTCGCCCCGTGCGTCCGAGACGTCGGCCGTTCCTCCGGACGAGCCTTCGCTCGTGGAACGCCCGCCGACCTCTCATCACCGCACACTTGGCCGGTCATCGTCGCACTCTCGCCGTGACATCGCTCACTCGGAGCAGCAGGGCACACAGCATGAAGTTCGTCACTAGAGACGACCCACCGTACGCAACGAAGGGCAGCGTGATGCCGGTGAGCGGGATGAGCTTGGCGTTGCCAGCGACGATGACGAGGGTCTGGAAGGCCACGATGAACGACAGGCCCGCGGCGAGCAGCTGCAGGAACGTCGTCGGCGCGCGCAGCGCGATGAGCATGCCGCGGTAGACGAAGACGAGGTAGAAGGCAAGCAGCGCGAGCGCACCGACGAACCCCACCTCTTCGGTGAACGCGTCGAAGACGAAGTCGCTCCAGACCACGGGGATCCGTTCGGGCATGCCGCTGCCGAGTCCCGCGCCGAGCAGGCCGGCGTTCGCCAGCGAGAACAGGCCTTGGGTGAGCTGGTAGGCCTGGTCGAAGCGGAGATCACTGTCGAAGGGCGCGAGCCACACGTCGACCCGCGCTGCGACGTGCCCGAAGGTGTGATACGCGACGAAGCCCCCGCCGACGAGCATGAGGAGTCCGATCACGACGTAGAACGGCTCGCCCGTCGCGAGGTACAGCATCGCGAGGAAGATGCCGAAGAACAGGAGCGTCGCGCCGAGGTCCTTCTCGAAGACCATGACGACCATCGCGACGAGCCACATGCCAACGATCGGAAGGAGGTACGGGATCGGCGGCACCGGGATCGGGCCGAATCGCCGAGGTGGGGTCGACAGGACCTCGCGGTACTCCTCGAGGTAGGCGGCGAAGAAGATGACGAGCGCGATCTTCACGAGCTCCCACGGCTCGAATTGCGCGACCCCCGCAACGCCGACCCAGATTTTCGCGCCGTTGATCTCGCGACCGACGACCGGCAGGAGCGGAGAGACGAGCAGGACGATGCCGATCAGGGCCCACGTGTACTTGTAGCGAGCGAGCACCGAGAGATCGCGCGGGATGAGGATCGTGACGCAGAACGCGCCGGCCGCGACGACGAGCCAGCTGAGCTGCTGTAGGAGCAGAGCGGACGCGAGCCGCTCGACGAGGATGAAGCCGATGCCGGTGAGCCCGACGGCGAGCGGGAGCAGGAGCTGGTCGCCACGGAACCCCACCGACGTGAGGAAGAGGTGCAGCGCGCCGAAGATCGCGAGCACCGCGATCGGGACGACGATCTCGTACCAGGCGAACCGTCCCGATGCGGCGGCGACGACAGCGACGTACCCCGCGATGGTGAACGCGGCGACCCAGACCAGGAGCCGCAACTCGCCGAGTCGCGCGACCGGACGGGGCCGCGTCAGGCGGATCACTGGGCGCGCTCGAGCCGGAGCGCGATCCGGCCGACGGCGACCTCATCGCCGTAATGGAACCGCTCCTTATCCCGGACTCGCGACCCGTTGAGCAGTGTTCCGTTCGTGCTACCGGCGTCCTCGAGCCACCATTCGCCATCGGCGAAGCTCACGATCGCGTGCTTCGCCGACGCCGCGTCGTCGTTCAGGACGACGTCATTGCCGGCGTCGCGCCCGACGCTCGACACGGCGCGCAGCGGCAACCGCTCGCCCACGCGCGGCCCGCCCGCGTGACTGCGGATGACGACGAGCGCGGCCAGACCGATCTGCCGCGCGGTGACCGCGACGCGCTCGTCCGACAGCGATCGGTGCAGCGCGCGGAACGCGCGGATGAGGAACAGGTAGAGCAGGACGAGGAAGGCGATGCGCACGGCCCAGAGAATGACCGCGAAGGTGATCTCCACTAGCCCTCGAGCCGGACGACCAGCTCGGCCCCGCCGATCGTGATGCGGTCGTTGTGGGAGAGCACCATCTCGGCGATCCGCCGACCGTTCACGAAGGTGCCGTTGGTGCTCTGCAGGTCATAGAGCGTGTAACGGCCCAGCCGCAGCCGGACCTCCGCGTGGCGGCGCGAGACACGACGATCGTCGAGCACGATGTCGTTCTTGGGATCGCGCCCGACGGTCACCGGCTCCGCGGTGAGCGGCACCTCGCGGCGCACGCTACCTTCGCGCGCGAGAATCGCGCCCTGCGGTGCGCGCGGCTTCGCCGCGAGGAGCGCGTCGCGGTCCAGCACCATGGTGTGCCCCGCCGCGATGCCGCCGAGACGCTCGGGCTCGTTGGCCGGCACTTCTTCGCCTGACGCATCGACGAGCGCGCACGCGACACGGAGGTCGCCCGGTGAGATGTCCTCGTCCTCCTCGATCTCGACCGTCGGATACGCCAGCAGCGTGAAGCTCCGATCGCGCGCGGCGCCCAGGACCGCCTCCGCGAGGTCGCGTTCCAGACTGCGCTTGTACTGATCGAACTGCGCGTAGTCGGTCGCGGACAGCGACACGACGTAGCTGTTCGGGACGAACGTCTTCGCGAGCGAGATGGTCTGATGCGCCTCCATGGCGCGGATCACGCGCTTCGCGATCTGGACCGGCTGCAGCCGCGCCCGGAAGAGCCGCGCGCTCCAGCCCTCGATCGCCCTGCTGACCATCGCCTCGAGTCGGTCAAGCATTTCGAGTCTTCACGACCTCCGCGCCGATGAGGATGATGGCCGCCGTCACGTAGATCCAGGTCAATAGTCCCG
>DASYVN010000273.1:0-4615 GCA_035937095.1 Candidatus Limnocylindria bacterium | reverse complement strand
GCTCTGCTGCTCCGCGGCGACGAGCGCGGCGATGAGGCCTTCGCGGGTCTTGCCCTTCGCGACCGCGATGTCGCTCAGGCTCGTGCCGGCCGCGAGCTGTGTCCTGACGTCGGCGACGGGGATGCCGATGTAGGTCGCCGCAGCGGTGATGAGATCGGCGCCACCGCGTCCGCCGTTGTCGGCGAGCCCGGTCGGGCCGCCGGCGACCTGCGCGGCGAGCTGGGTGCCCGTCCCGAGCGGTGCAGCCTCGGCGGTCGCGGAGCTCCACAGGATCGCCGCGCTCGCGACGCCTCCCGAGAACACCAGCGCCACACCGGTCGCGATGAGCGCGCGTTCCACGTTCTTCACTCGATTTTTCTCCCTTTTCGGTCACGCCGGCCCTGGCTGATCCGGGCGCTACGAGCAGTACGCCACCAGCGCGGGACCCGGTCATGAGGGACGGATAAGAAAGGAGCGTTCGCGGCGGGTTCTTAAGGCCTTCTTACCTCGCTTCGGGAGCGCGTTCGTAGACTCGGTCCATGAACGTCCTCCTGGTCGAGGACGACCGGTCGGTCCGGGGCGCGGTGGAGCGGGCGCTCCGTCACGCCGGTCACACCCCCACGGTCGCCACGGACGGCCTCCGTGCGCTGGAGCAGGTGACGGCCACCCCGTTCGATGCGGTGCTCCTCGACGTCGGCCTGCCCGGTCTCGACGGCCTCGAGGTCTGCCGGCGCCTGCGTGCCGCCGGCAACCAGGTCCCGGTGCTCATGCTGACCGCCCGGGCGGCCGTGGTCGAGGGCGTCTCCGGCCTCGACGCGGGTGCCGACGACTACCTCGTGAAGCCGTTCGCGCTCGATGAGCTCCTCGCCCGCCTCCGCGCGTTCGAACGTCGCGCGCCGGCGAACGGCCAGGCCCGCGGGCACCTGCGATTCCAGGATCTCGCGATCGATCGCGACGCGATGACGTGCCGGCGCGGCGACCGCGAGATCCCCCTGTCGCGCACCGAGTACCAGCTCCTGAGCTGCTCATGGCGACCCAGGGCAAGGTCCTCAGCCGCGACGTGATCTTCGACAAGGTCTGGGGCTACGACTTCGGTCCCGAGTCGAGCTCGCTCGACGTGTACGTCGGCTACCTTCGCCGCAAGCTCGAGGCCGCCGGCGAATCGCGGATCATCCACACGGTGCGCGGCGTCGGCTACGTGATGCGCGAGCAATGAGCTTCCGCCTTCGCGTCACCCTCCTCGCGGCCGCCGCCGTCGCGGTGGCGGTGGTCGGCGCCGCGGCGCTGATGTACGCGGTGCTGCAGCAGCAGCTCATCTTCCAGATCGATCAGTCGTTGCGCGCCGCGTCGCAGAACGCGCGGGAGGGCGGCCCGCGCCAGGGCGGCCCGCGCGGCTTCCCACCGCTCGGCGATCGCAACGTGTCGACCGGCCGCGCCGATGTGGTCGCCCAGAGCATCGACGCGTCGGGCAAGGTCATTCGCGCGGACCTGAACCAGGCCGACGCGTCCCTGGACGCCGATCGCGCGTCAGATCGCCGCCACCCAGCGCGGCGACGCGACCTTCGATGCGACCGCGGTCGATGGCTCGCACGTCCGCGTGTACGTCGTGCCGATCGGAGCGGGCGCGGCGCTCGAGGTCACGCGCTCGCTGGAAGACGTCGACGCCGTCCTCACCGAGACGCGCAACCGGCTCATCCTCGTCGCGCTCGCGGGCGTGCTGCTCGCGTCCGGTCTGGGCACGCTCGTCGCGCGCGCCGCTCTCGCGCCGGTCGAGCGGCTCACCAAGGTCATCGAGGAGGTGGCGAAGACCCGCGATCTCTCCCGGCGCGTCGCCACCACCGGGCACGACGAGCTCAGCCGCCTCGCGGCGAGCTTCACGAGATGCTGGGCGCGCTCGAGGTGTCGCTGCGCCAGCAGCGCCAGCTCGTGGCGGACGCGTCACACGAGCTGCGCACGCCGCTCACGAGCCTGCGCACGAACCTCGAGATGCTCGCCCGCGGCCAGCCGACCGACGAGGCGGAGCGGCACGTGGTCCTGAGGGACCTCGTCGCGCAGATCGGTCGCCGACGGCGAGGTGAGCGTGCGCGATCCCGGCCCGGGCGTCGCGCCCGAGGACGCGCCGCACGTGTTCGATCGCTTCTGGCGAGCGAGCAACGCGCGGCATCTGCCGGGCTCCGGCCTCGGCCTCTCGATCGTGAAGGATGTCGCCGAGAAGCACGGCGGCTCCGTGACCCTCGAGCCCGTCGCCGGCGGGGGGGCGCGCTTCCGGCTCCGCCTCGTCGCCTGAGGGGCGGGAGAGCCCGTGCGACCGGACGGACGCGGGTGCGCTGGCAAGGGCTGGATTCTGGTGCTTCGTCGACGAGGTCCACATCCAGCCGGCCGAGCGGCCGGCGACGCGCCTAGCGGGTCCCGAGGGTGGCGACGAGCGCGATGATGAGGATGGTGACCGCGAAGATCGGGAGCGCGAGCGCGGCAAAGATCACGTGATCCTGCTGCCGGTACTGCGGATCGGGCTTGTGCGACGAGGGCGCGCCGTGTGCTGCCATCGCCGCCAGCCTAGCGTGTAGCCGTGGAGGCGGCGATCCTCATCTGGTTCATCGTCGGCGCCGGCATCGCCGCCGGTGCCTTCGTGCTGGCCCGGTCCGCGATCCAGCTCGCGTCGGTCGGCTACAACGTCCTCGAGAAGCGGCTCGATCCACGGGTCGCGACGCGGCAAACCATCCTGCTGACACTGGCCGCGATCGCGGCGCTTATGGCGACCTCGATCATCGCCGGCATCGCGATCCTCGCGATGCTGCAGGGCCTCATCAACGCGAGCGGCCTGAACTGATATGGAGCGGCCCGTCAATGGGCGCGCCGTCACCGGTGGTCCGGTGGCACGGGGGAACAGGCGGGCAGCTGGCAGCGGCGTCTGGCCACTCTGATATTCGCGGATCTGTCCCGCATGCGGGTGGTGCGCCGGAGGCCGCCTCTCACGAGATGCGCGGATCCGGCGCGTTCCGCCGGCCGCATAGATCAATCGAGGATCCCTCCGCAGGATGCGCCCGCCCGTGCCCCGGTGCCTCCGGACCACTTCGGCCCAGCGCTCGGTCAGCACGCCCCAGCTGAACCCCGCGAGCTCGCGGGCGATGGCCACCGTCGCGACCGTCGAGCGCTTGCCCCGCTGGGCCATCCGCCAGTACCGGGTGTGCAGTCGCTGCTGCGCGGCGATCGCGTCCGCCACCAGCTCGGCCGGCTGATCGGCGAAGCGCGTGCGCCAGGCCGAGCCCAACGCGGATTTCTGGCGATCGGCCCAGGCCGCCTCGACGAGCACCCGGCGCAGGTGGGCGGCCGGTCTTTGGTGATCGATCCGCGGCGGTGGCGCTCGCCGGAGGACGCCTCGCTCGGGACCAGGACAGCGAAGCCCATGAACGCGGCCGCGGCCGCGAAGCGCCGGAACTCGCCGACCTCGACCAAGAGGGTGAGCGCGCTGAGCGACGTGATCCCGCGCAGACAGCACAGCCGCCGGACCGCAGCCGCGTACGGCTCGCTCACCGCGATCCGCTCGATCGCGCCATCCATGAGCTCAGGCTGCCGCAGCCGGGCCTCGCTGATCGCCAGGTGCTGCCCGACCAGCGCATCCAGGCCGGCGGTCTCGAAGTGCTGCCGGCGGACCCAGGCCAGGTGCCACTCGGTCCACCTGGTCTTGGCCTCGCGGTACACCCGGTCGTGCCGGAGCAGGAACTTCGAGCGCCGATGGCGAGGTCGCGGACCGCCTCTTCCTTAAGCTGGCGGGATCCGGATCGCGGTGCGCGAGGCCGGCCCGGTGTAGCCCGGCGAGCTTGCGGGCGTCGCGGCGGTCGGTCTTCACCCGCTCGCCGGCGCGCTTGGGGATGAGCCCCGGAGCGATGACGCTGCAGTCGACCCCGAGGGTGGTGAAGGTCCGCTGCAGCCCGTAGCCGGTGGGCCCCGCCTCAGAGCAGACCCGGACGTGCTGCGGATCCTTCCAGTGGCGGACCAGCTTGCGCACCGCCTCCGGGGTATTGGCGATCTGGTCCTCGTCCGGGAACTGCGCGCCGGGGGTGGAGGAGTGCGACGCTGATGCTGTCCTGGTGCACGTCAAGACCGACGAACGTGGTGGGCGCGATACTGGTCTGCACGGCCGGTGTCCTCCGTATGGTGGCGATCTCCGCGCGCCAGCGCGGTCAATCCACGAGGTTACGCAGGCGCCGGCCGCTCCATACTCACTAGCTCGGACCGCGCTCAAAAGGAAAGAGCGCCGGTCCGACCGGCGCTCGTTCTCAGCCCTGCGTGGGGCAGGTCACATCGTCTTGGGCAGTTCAGGCTGCGGCGTGGGCCGCGGCTGGAGCGGCTGGTCGATCGGCTGACTGCCCTGCTTCCCCTGCTCGAACGACGGCGGCAGATGCTCGCCGGGTCGGGGCGGAAGCGGACCCTGCGGGTTCACGAACGGTCCGGGATCTGGGACTGGCCCTGACCCTGCTTCTCCTGCATGACGGTCCTCCTTTTGCTGCGGTCCCGTTGATCCGGGACGGGATCTTGATGCCGCATAGGCCGTGCCAGCGGAACGCCGGCGTTACATATGCGTCGCGACGTTCACGTCGCGGTCGAATCGCCGGACGAGCGCGCGGACGCGCTT
>DASYVN010000272.1:0-2341 GCA_035937095.1 Candidatus Limnocylindria bacterium | reverse complement strand
ATGGGTCAGCTCGTGGCGCGCGGTCGAGACCGCGACGGTCGCCCAGTCGATGCCGATCCGTCCGGTCGCCGGGACAAAGAGCCCCTCCTGCTTCGTGCCGACGCTGCCCGGATAGGTGTCGCCGAGCACCGGCAGGCGGCCCGCGTCGAAGTCGGTCGGCGTCGCGAAGTAATAGAGCTGGGGTCGCGCGGCGAAACGCTGACCGAAGTCGGTCTCGACCTGCACGACGTCCGCGTCGACGAGCGACACGAGCCGCGCGCGGTCGGTCGCGATCGAGGTCTGGACGTAGAGGTCGGCGCGTTGCCCGGCGACGACCGCGAAATCGATGCCGCCGATGGTCTGCGTCGCGTAGGCGAATGGTGCCGGCGGGATCGCGACCGCGGGGCCCGGAGTGCCGCCATATGAGAGCGCGTAGTCGCCTTGCAGCGCGACGGCGGTGTGGTTCGTGACGGCAGCGACCGCGCCCGCACCCTGGATGACCGCGGAGTACGTGCCCGGGGCCAGGGCCGGATCGAAGCGCGGGTCGTACACGACGGACGCACCCGCCGCGATCTGCGGATAGCGTCGCTGCGTCGCGACCGCGCCCGAGGCGTTGAACAGCGTCACGGTGAGATCGGATGCGGTCGGTCCGAGGTTCTGAGCGATGATCGGCGAGACCCACCCCGGCGCGCCGACGCTCTTGCGGACCGATGGAAGGTACGCGGAGGGCTGGCCGATGCTTCCGCCGACGTAGCTCATCGCTCGCGCGCCACCAAGATCCATCTGGTTGACGACCGCGCCGAGCTTCGCGCCCGCAGCGCCCTCGACGACGACGCCGTACTGGCCCGCCGCGAGCGCCGGGGGCGTGAAGCGCACGTCCGCCGCATACGACCGGCCTGCGTCGAGCGCGATCGGCGCCGTGCGAAGCGCGAGCGCGCCCGTGTCGAACGCGTAGAACGCGAGCGCGAACGTTGTCTGCACAGCGCCGAGGTTCTGCACGACGAACGGCGTGCTCCAGCCGTCGACGCCACCGAGGTACCTCGTGACGTTCGGGAGGTACACGCGCTCGCCGCTGACGAGCAGTCCTTCGTACGACATCGCCTGGGCGCCCTGGTGCTCGTTCACGATCGCCCAGAGCTGCGCGTCCGCCGGCCCCAGGATGACGACGCTGTAGCTCCCGCCGTCGACGAGACCATCGATCGCCCATGGCAGGAACGGCCTGCCCCGTCCGGGCTCCAGCGCGACGTTGTCGATGCGCGCGGCGAGCGCGCCGTCGGAGAAGCGGTAGAAGAGCACGCTCGCAGTCGTCGCGGCGGCCCCGACGTTCTGCACGACGAACGGCGTGCTCCAGCCGTCGGCGCCACCGAGGCGGCGCAGCACGTTCGGTAAGTACACCGTCGGCGCACCGCTCGTCGTGCCGCTGTAGCTCATCCAGGACGCGCCCGAACCTTCGAGCACGACGGCCGCGGCCTGGCCGTTCGCCGGGCGAACGACCGCGGAGAACTGCGTGTCGTCAGGCAGGCTCGCGTAGGCGAGCGGGTCGAGCGTCCAGGCCTGGCCCGGGGTCAGCGACGGCGTCGTGATCGTCGTGACGAGCGAGCCGTTGGAGAAGCGGTAGAGGCTCAGGTCAGCCGTGCTCGGGCTCATGCCGGTGTTCTGGATGCTTACCGGCGTGGTCCAGCCGCTCGGTCCCCCGAGGGTCTTCGTGACGTTCGGGAGGTAGACGGCGCCGAGAAGCGGCGCCGCAGCTACCGGCCAGGCCGGCAGCGCGACGATGCCAGCCCACAGGACGGCGGCAACCGCCGCCGCGACCAGCCCTCTTCCCCTCATCGTTGCGATAGGCCTAACGCATTCCGGTGATGAGTTGATCCGGGCGACCGCGTTCTTTTTCGGTCGGTCGAGCGGCGACCAGACGAGAGGCGGCTCGTGGTGGGGCCCGCGCTCATTGCCTTTTTCGCCGTCCAATTCGGCTTCGCGCTTTGGCTCGTCGCTCGGGACCTACGGGCTCCCGTGGCGTTCGCCGTGACGCTCCGCGCCATCGGCGCCGTCCGCTCCGCCCGCTGCGCAGCCCCACCGGCCGGGTCTGGCGCTTAGACGGATCGCCGACCGTCCCGCGATAATGCCGACGTGAAACTGCTCGTCACCGGCGGGGCGGGGTTCATCGGGTCGAACTTCATCCGGTACTGGCTGCGCGAGTACCGGAATGACGCGCTCGTCAACGTGGACGCGCTCACGTACGCCGGCGACCCGGCGACCGTCCAGGACGTGGCACGCGCCGAGCCAGCCCGGTACGCGTTCGCGAAGGGCGACATCACCGATGGGAGCTTCGTCTCGAACGTCATCGAGGAGCATCGCCCGGACG
>DASYVN010000271.1:0-2939 GCA_035937095.1 Candidatus Limnocylindria bacterium | reverse complement strand
TCTCCAGCCCTTTTGACCTGGCCACATGTTCGAGACGCTTCCGTTCTGACCCGTCGCCGATGATCCGGATTGCGATCTTCGTTGGGTGACGTTGGAGCCGTTCCGATGCCTCGAGCACGGTATCGAGGTCCTGAAGCGCGCCGAGGTTCCCAGCGAATGTCACGATGAAGGCGTCATCGGCATCAAGCTCCGCGCGCGCCCGTCGCACGTCTTCGCTGGAAGGAGCGATCGCGACCTCACCAAAGATCCAGTTCGGGAGGACAACCAGCTTCTCTTGAGGCACGCCTTTCGCCAAGAGATTGCGCTCCGCTCCGTTAGTGACGATCAAGATGCGCTGCGCGCGGCCGTACGCAAATCGTTCGAGCCTGCGCATGACGTCGGCGAGGAATCCTTCCCGCAGGACACCTGAGGAGATGACTGCCTCGGGCCAGATGTCCTGGACGTCGAGGACGAACGGCACCCGCCGGAACGCGCCGATGACCGAGGCGGCGACGGCGACGGTCAGCGGCGGATGCCAGACGTAGATAACGTCTGGTCTCGCAACGAATAGGCCTCCAACGATCGCGGAGGTCATGAACGACAGATAGTTCACGACCCGGCCTATGGCAGACCGCCCGTGATACGGCACCTCGAAGACGCGTGCGACAGGGATCTCACGGACTCGCTCGTGCACCCAAGGGACGATGTGGTAACCCGCATAGAGCGCCCCTGTCGGGTAGTTCGGCAAACCGGCGATCACTGTGACGTCATGGCCACGGCGCCGGAGGCCTTCCGCGACCTCTGACGGCTTCGGAATCGGCTCTGGGTCGTAGTACTGCGAGAGGATTAAGACGCGCACTCGGCCACCGGGTGCGCGCATGTTCCTCGAGCGGCAGTCAAGCCGCTGCTGCTGTTGGGCAAGCTTCGTGAGTGGATCACGCTGGGCAGAGGCTAAATGGAGTTGCCCCGGTTCCGTGGAGACCCTGATGCTTGGGGCCCAAGAACCCCAGAAGGAGTGTCCACGTGGCCAAGACCCGACCGCCCATACGGCCCAACCCGAGCCTCTCGTCTGGTCGCCGCTCGACCGACCCGAAAAGACCGCGGTCGCCCGGATCAACTCATCGCGGGAATGCGTTAGGCCTATCGCAACGATGAGGGGAAGGGCACTGGTCGCGGCGGCGGTTGCCGCCGTCCTGTGGGCTGGCATTGTCGCGCCGCCGGCCTGGCCGGCAGCTGCGGCGTCGCTTTTCGGCGCTGTCTACCTCCCGAACGTCACGAAGACCCTCGGGGGACCGATCGGCTGGACGACGCCGGTGAGCATCCAGAACACGGGCTCGAGCCCGAGCACGGCTGACGTGAGCCTTTACCGATTCTCCAACGGCTCGCTCGTCACGACGATCACGACTCCGTCGCTGACCGCGGGCCAGGCGTGGACGCTCGACCCGCTGGCCTACGCGAGCCTGCCTGACGACACGCAGTTCTCCGCGGTCGTCCGCCCGGCGAACGGCCAGGCCGCGGCCGTCGTGTTGGAAGGCTCAGGGGCATCGTGGATGTCTTACAGCGGCACGACGAGCGGTGGGCCGACGGTGTACTTGCCGAACGTGCTGCGCCGCCTCGGTGGCCCCGACGGCTGGAGCACGCCCTTCGTCGTCCAGAACGTCGGGGCCGCCGCGACGACGGCAAGCGTCCTCTTCTACCGCTTCTCTGACGGCGGGCTCGCGGCGCGGATCGACAATGTCGCGCTCGAGCCGGGGCGGGGCAAGCCGTTCCTGCCATGGGCGATCGACGGATTGGCCGACGGTGGCAGCTACGCCGTCGTCCTGAAGGGTCCGGCCGACGCGCAGCTCTGGGCGATCGTGAACGAGCACCAGGGCGCGCAAGCGATGTCGTACGAAGGACTCCTCGTCGGCGGCGAGCGCGTGTACCTCCCGAACGTCACGAAGTACCTCGGCGGCCCGGACGGCTGGAGCACGCCGTTCGTCGTGCAGAACCTCGGCGCGGCCCAGACAACGTTCGCGCTTGCGTTCTACGCGTTCGACACCGGTGCCCTCGCGCTCCGCTCGGGGCCGATCGCGCTCGATCCCGGCCGCTCGTACGCGGCGGACGTGCGCTTCATGCCCCCGGCGCTCGCGGCGGGTCAGTACGGCGTCGTCGTCGAGGGCGCTGTTGGCGCGAAGCTGGGCGCGGTCGTGAACGAAATGGATCTCGGCGGCGCGCGCTCGATGAGCTACGTCGGCGCGAGCACCGGCCAGCCGTCCGCGTACCTCCCGTCGGTCCGCAAGAGCGTCGGCATGCCGGGGTGGGTCTCGCCGATCATCGCCCAGAACCTGGGACCGGCCGCGTCCGATCTCACCGTGACGCTGTTCAATGTCGCAGGCGCGGTCGCGACGCAGCGGCGCTATCCCCAGATCGCGGCGGGTGCCGCCGTCGTGTACGACCCGCGCTTCGATCCGGCTCTCGCTCCCGGGACGTACTCCGCGGTCATCCAAGGTGCGGGCGCGGTCGCTGCCGTGACGAACCACACCGCTGTCGCGCTCCAAGGCGACTACGCGCTCTCATACGGTGGGACTCCCGGCCCCGCGGTCGCGATCCCCCCGGCACCGTTCGCCTACGCGACGCAGACCGTCGGCGGCATCGACTTCGCGGTCGTCGGCGGGCAGCGCGCCGACCTCTACGTCCAGACCGCGATCGCGACCGATCGCGCGCGGCTCGCCTCGCTCGTCGATGCGGACGTCGTGCAGGTCGAGACCGACTTCGGTCAGCGCTTCGGCGCACGACCCCAGCTCTATTACTTCGCGACGCCGACCGACTTCGACGCCGGCCGCCTGCCGGTGCTCGGCGACACCTATCCGGGCAGCGTCGGCACGAAGCAGGAGGGGCTCTTTGTCCCGGCGACCGGACGGATCGGCATCGACTGGGCGACCGTCGCGGTCTCGACCGCGCGCCACGAGCTGACCCAT
>DASYVN010000270.1:0-6506 GCA_035937095.1 Candidatus Limnocylindria bacterium | reverse complement strand
ATTGCCTCGAGCTTCTCGCGGTTCGCAGCGAGGTCGCATTCCCAGAACCGCTCGCGCCGCTCTTCCTTGAATCCTCGGGCGGTCAGGACATCGAGCAGCACGCGATCGTCCTCCCACGCCCACGTCGTGAAGGTCTTGGTGCCGTCCGAGCGCGAGCGCCCCTCGGCGTGCGCCAGCAGCGCGTCCAGCCGCTCCGGCGTGCGCCACCGCGGCAACAGGTCGCCGGACACGCGGCCGTACCGCGTCGGCATCTTGTCCCACGGTGCGTGGCGATGGAAGACCTGCCCGACCGGCTGGCCGTCGCGGCTGGCGACCCAGCGCTCGATGACGTTGTCCGCCCCTTCGATGGTCCACCAATGGCGCATGAGCGCGGGGTCGTCCGGGTCGTCCGGCCGCAGCGCCGTGTACAGGTCGGCAGCGAACGCCGCGTCATCCAGGGTCGCGGGGCGCAGCTCGAGGTCCGCGACCTTCATCAGATCCTCCGGAGCAGCTTGTCGCGCGCGACCTGACCGAGCTGCACGGCGTACTGCATGATCTCGCGCCGCCCGAACTTCGATGCGCCGAGCTCCCGGTCGCGGAAGGTATACGGCACCTCGACGACCGTCTTGTGCCGGCCGCGCGCGATCACCTCGAACCCGATCTTGAACCCGATCGGATTGAGCTTCACGCCGTCGACCACCGAGCGCCGGAGCGCGAAGAAGCCGCTCGTCGCGTCGCGGACCGGGACGAGCAGGTTGCCCATGAGGCACGCGACGCGCGACACGACCCTCCGTTGCAGCGGCCAGTCGCGGACGCCGCCGCCATTCGTGTAGCGCGAGCCGACCGCGAGATCCGCACCTCGCTCGATCGCGTCCACGAGCGCGGGCACCGTCTCCGGCGGATGCGACAGGTCGGCGTCCATCACGACCAGCACGTCGCCACGCGCTGCCGCGAAGCCGGCGACGACCGCGCTCGCGAGTCCGGCCTTGCCGGCCCGGCGCACGACGCGCACGGGGATCCGCGGCGCGAGCGCCTCGGCGATGCCGGCGGTGCCGTCGGGCGAGCCGTCGTCCACGATCACAAGCTCCCACTCGCGTCCCGCGAGCGCGGCATCCAGGCGCTTCGCGAGCTTCGGTACCGAGCCAGATTCGTTGTAGGTGGGAACGACGACCGAGAGCATGCGCGGCCTACTGTACGGGGCCGATGCGGGTCGTCTTCGATGCGCGACATCTCCAAACGGTCAGCCGCACGCGCGGCATCGGTCGCTATTCGCGGAACCTGCTCGCCGCCTTCGCCCGTCGCGCACCGGACGACATCGCATGGACCCTCCTGGTGCTGCGGAACTTCGCGCCGGCCGATCCATCACCGCTGCCGCCGCATCGCACGCGGGCGACCTACCGGCTGCGACGGCCCGAGCTCACGATGCAGGTACTCGATCCGGTGCTATTGCCGTTCGAGCTCGCCGGTCAGGGTGACCTGTACCACTCGGTCCAGCTCGGCCTGCCCGCGATCCATCGCCGGCCGGTGGTGCTCACGATCCACGACCTTGCGCCGCTGCGCTGGCCGGCCCATTACCTGCGTCTCCCGTACGCGCGCGTCGGGCACGCCTGGCAGTACGGGCTCGCGAAGCGCGCCGATGCGATCATCGCGGTCTCCGACGCGACGAAGGCCGATGTCGTCGCGCGGCTCGGCATCGCCGCGCAGAAGGTGCAGGTGATCCCCGAGGCCGTCGACTCGTCGTTCCGGCCTCCGTCGCGCGAGGCCGGCGCGGCCGTCGCGCGCGAGCGCTTCGGCGTGCCCGGGCGCTACGTGCTGTACGTCGGGCAGTTCGATCCGCGGAAGAACATGGATGGCCTGTTCGCGGCGTTCGCGCGCGCGGCCGAACGCGATCGCGAGCTGCGCCTCGTGATCGTCGGCACGCTCGGGAAGCTCGCCGGGATCATGCGAGACGCGCTCGCTCGGTCGCGGCTCGATCCGGCGCGCGTCATCATCGCCGGCGGCGTGGACGACCAGACGCTGGCGGCGCTCTACGCGGGCGCCGAGTGCCTGCTCCACGCGGCCTGGCTCGAGGGCTTCGGCCTCACCCCGCTCGAGGCGCTCGCCGCGGGCACGCCCGTCGTCGGCTACGCCGCCGGCGCGGTCGCCGAGGTCGTGGGCGACGCCGGCCTGCTCGTGGACCCCGCAGAGCCCGACGCCCTCGGGGAGGCCCTCGTCACCCTGCTCGGCGACGAGTCGCTCCAGCTCCGCCTGCGTGAGCGAGCCAAGCCCCAGGCCGCTCGGTTCAGCTGGGATCGTGCCGCGGACGACACGCTCGCCGTTTATCGAACTCTTAGCTGACGGCGTTACCATTTGGGCTGAGCCCGCATCGCGGGCTCGCAGCACGTTCAGGGGAGATTCTCGTGGCACGTCGCATCCCGCTGCCCCGCCTGACCCAGCGCCAGCGCCAGGCCCGCTGGCAGCGCGAGCGCCGTCAGCAGACGATCATCATCGTCGTCTTCACGGTGCTGCTGTGCAGCGCCATCGGCCTGATGATCTGGGCGGGCACGAACCGGTATTACGACGCAAACCTCAAACCGGCCGCGATGATCGACGGCCACGCGCTCCCATACCGGCTCTACTTCCACGAGCGCGACTACGAGCTCGTGAAGTTCTACCAGAACAACGGCGTGCCCGCGGGCCGCGAGAACGATCCGCAGCTCGCGTCGCAGAAGGCCGACTACAACGGCATCGCGGTGAACTCGCTGGTCGAGCAGGCGCTCCTCGACTCCGCGGCTCACCAGGATGGGTACGCGATCTCGACCGCCGACCTTCAGGCGAGGTACGAGGAGTCATTCAGCCAGTACAGCTCGCGGCACGTCCTCGTGGCGATCGACGCCACCGCGACCGACAAGGCGGCCGCGGACGCCGCGGCGGTCGCGAAGGCGCAGGACATCGCGACGCAGCTGCGCGCCGACCCCAACAACCAGGTCCTTTGGAACACGGTCGCGAAGCTGTCTGATGACACGGGCTCGAAGGACTCCGGCGGCGAGATCGGCTGGGTCGGGAACGGGGAGCTCGTCAAGGAATACGACACCGCCGCCCGAGCGCTGACGATCAGGGACATCTCCGAGCCGGTGAAGTCGCAGTTCGGCTACCACGTCATCCAGGTGAAGGAGCGGCGTGCCGCAGCGGCGAATCCGGTCGTGCAGCGGTGGCTGAGCAGCGGCTTCGGAATGGACGAGATCCTCCTGCACACGAAGTACGACATGCTGCGCCTGCACTACACCGCCGTCGCGCAGCAGGATGCGGTGACGTCGCCGACGGAGCAGATCCACCTCCTCCACATCCTCATCAGTCTTCCCTCGCCGACGAGCCAAGTGCCGACGGACTTCACCAACGCGCTGAAGAAGATCGGCGACGCGAAGGCCGCGCTCGACAAGGGGACGGACTTCGCTGAGGTCGCCAAGACCTACAGCGAGGACACGACCGAAGCGGCGAGCGGCGGCGACGCCGGCTGGTTCGCCCGCGGGCAGCTCGACAGCGTGACCAAGGAGACCGAGCTGTTCGCGCTCGCGCCGGGCACGATCAGCCGCCAGTTCTCGACCATCGGGCAGGCCGAGTTCTATAAGGTCGCGGAGAAGGATCCGGCGCGCGCGCTGACCGACGCACAGACGACCAAGATCCACGACAGCGCCTACGCGTACTGGTTCGACAAGCAGCGGCGCGCGCACGACGTCCGGAAGCTCGTGCCGGGCTATGAGTTCCAGCCCTAGCGATCTTGCGCGCGCGGCCCTCGCCGCGTGGCCGGGCGGCGTCGACATCGTGCCCGCCTCCGTGCTGGACGGGCACGCGTTCTCGGCGGGCCGCGCGGTGATCATCGCGCTCGACGTGGCGGTCGATCGAGCGCTCCTGCTGAAGCACTACCCCGCCGAGGTCCTCGACGCGGCGGAGACCGACGGCTTCCTCGTCCTGCCTCCGCGCGATCCGTACGCGGATCTCGCGGCGCTCAGTACGGTCGCTCGGATCGCCGAGCGGCTACGCGCCCCGGGCGGTTGCCCGTGGGATCGCGAGCAAACGCACGCGAGCCTCCGGCCGCACCTGCTCGAGGAGGCCTACGAGGCCCTCGAGGCGCTGGACCGCGGAGACCTCGAGACCCTGCGCGACGAGCTGGGCGATCTCCTCTTCCAGATCGCCATCCACGCGCAGCTCGCGAGCGAGGAGGGCGCCTTCGATCTCGGCGATGTGTCGCGTTCGATCGGCGAGAAGCTCATCCGCCGTCATCCGCACGTCTTCGCGGGGACGAGCCTCGAGGGCACGGATCTGCTCGTGCAGTGGGAGCAGATCAAGCGCGCCGAAAAGATGGAGCGCACCTCGATCCTCGACGGCGTGCCCCGTTCGCTGCCGGCCCTGTTCGCGGCCGAGCGGCTGCAGGAGCGCGCGGCACGCGTGAAGCTGCGCCCGCCCCGCATCGAGCTGCCGCTCGACATCGACGATCCTGAATTCCTCGGTGAGCTGCTCTTCGATCTGGTCGCCGAGGCGCGCGAGCGCGGGTTCGACGCGGAGACGGCGCTCCGCGAGGCGAACCTGCGCTTCGCGGCCCACGTCGGACGCGTCGAGCAGCGGGCGAAAGCGGACGGTCGTGAGCTCGAGTCGTACGACGACGCGGAGCTGCGCGCGCTATGGGAGGCGACGAGTGGCGAAGTTCAAGCGGCCTGACGGTCGCGCCGCGGGCGCGCTGCGTCCGGTGACGATCGAGGTGGGCGTCTCGAAGTTCGCCGAAGGGTCGGCGCGCATCGCGTTCGGCGACACGATCGTGCTCTGTCTCGCAACGCTGACCGATAGCGTGCCGCGTTTCCTGGACGGGACCGGTCGCGGCTGGATCACAGCTGAGTACGCGATGCTGCCGCGGAGCACGCCCGAGCGCAGCCAGCGCGAGAGCATCGCCGGCCGACCGGGCGGCCGGACGTTCGAGATCCAGCGGCTCATCGGCCGCGCGCTGCGAACGACCATCGATCTCGAAGTCCTCGGGCCGCACAGCGTCACGGTGGACTGCGAGGTGCTGCAGGCCGACGGCGGCACGCGGACCGCGGCGATCACCGGCGGCTACGTGGCGCTCGCTCATGCGCTACGGAAGATCTCACCGAGCCCGCTCGTCAATCAGGTGGCCGCCGTGTCCGCGGGCTTCGTCGAAGGCGAGCTCATGCTCGACCTGGCGTACGCCGAGGACTCCATCGCCGACGCGGACGTGAACGTCGTCGCGACGGACAAGGGCGAGCTCGTCGAGGTCCAGGGCACGGCCGAGAAGAAGCCGTTCTCGCGCGCCGACTTCGACCGCGTGCTCGCGCTCGCGATGGACGGCATCGCGCAGCTCATGGACGCCCAGCGCCGCGCGTTGCGGTGACCCGCAAGCTCCTCCTCGGAACGCGTAATCCGGGCAAGGCCGCGGAGCTGCGCGCGCTATTGAAGGGTCTCGACCTCGAGCTCGAGAGCGTCGCCGATCTCGCGGACCCGCCACCCGAGCCGCCAGAGGACGCGCCATCCTATGCCGAGAACGCGACCTTCAAGGCCCTCGCGTACGCGCGCGCGACGGGACTGCCGACGGTCGCCGACGATTCCGGCCTCGAGGTCGACGCTCTTGGTGGCGCGCCTGGTGTGCGCAGCCGTCGCTACTTCGGCGAGGACGTATCGCCGGACGTGCGCAACCGGATGCTCCTCGCGTTGCTCGACGGCGTGACCGAGCGCACGGCGCGGTTCGTCGCGGTCATCGCGCTGGCCCAGCCGGACGGCCGCGTCGAGACGTTCGACGGCGAGGTGCAGGGCGAGATCGCGGAGTCCCCGCGTGGCGAGGACGGGTTCGGCTACGACCCGATCTTCATCATCGCCGAGGACGGCCGCACGATGGCCGAGGTGCCGCGCGACGAGAAGAACGCGATCTCGCATCGCGGCCTCGCCGCGGCGAAGCTGCGCGCTGCGCTGGCGGACGCATGAGCGCGCGCGCCATCCACGTCGTCGAGTACGCGGTCCTCGCGATCGGCTGTGCCGGCCTCGCGTACGTCCAGCGCGATCAGCTCGGCATCCTCTTCTGGGTCTTGCTCGTCGCACCGGATCTCGGGCTCGTCATCGCGCCCGCGCTCGGTCCGATGCCCGGCCCCATGTCAAGGGATGGACTGCTCCCGCCGCGCGCCGTGCCGATCTACAACGCCTTCCACACCCTCACCGTGCCGGTGCTGCTCTGGGTCGCCGCGGTCCTCGCCGGCGTCGCGCCGTGGCCGCTGCTTGGCTGGCTCATCCACATCAGCGCGGACCGCGCGCTTGGCTTCGGGCTCCGCGGACCGGACGGCGGTCAGGCGCTCATCTAGCTGTGATTCCCAGACAGGTTGTTGACGCCGAAGAAGCGACAGAGCGGCGTGTGGCCATCGAGGGTTGGCGAGCGACGGTGACGATACTCGCTGAGAAAGTCCGGGAGGGCCGCGGCCCGCTCGGCACTCGAGCGATAGAGCCGGGCATAGGCCCACCGCTCCTGGAGGGTCTTGATGAACCGCTCGGCC
>DASYVN010000269.1:0-1947 GCA_035937095.1 Candidatus Limnocylindria bacterium | reverse complement strand
GTACCTCCGAGCGTGCGGCGCCACTGAGACGCTGCTCCGGTTCGAAGCCCGACGGGTGTCGCGGGAGGTCCGCGGACGGACGAACGCCCTCGTGAACGCCGAGGCGGCGAACCTCGCGCGCGCGGTCGCGTCCGCGCGCACGCAGACCGAGGCCATTCGAGTCCTCGTGCGCGCAGGGCGGCTCGCGCGGCTGCCCGCGCCGCTGCGCCAGGCCGCCAACGCGCGGCTACGCGCGCCGGCCGCGACGCTCACCGACCTCGCGCGCCGCGTTGGCACGACGAAGTGGGTCATCCGCTCCCGGCTCCGGCGGCTGGTCGAGGAGGCGGAGGCATGACCCGCGGACGCCTCGTCGTCGGCAACTGGAAGCTGAATCCCGCCACCGTCGCCGACGCGACGGCCCTGGCCCGGACGGTCGCGGCCATCCCGCACCCCGGCACGACGGTGGGCGTGGCGCCCCCGGCGATCGCACTCACCGCGGTGGCCGGCGCGCTGCGCGGGTCCGACGTCGCCGTCTACGCACAGGACGTCCACTGGGAGGACACGGGCGCCTACACCGGTCAATTGAGCGTCGCGATGCTGCGCGGCGTGGCGGCCGGATCGATCGTCGGCCACTCCGAGGTCCGCCGTGACCAATGCGACGACGACGCGCGCGTCGCGCGCAAGCTCGCGCGCGTGCTCAGCGCGGGCCTGCACGCGATCCTGTGCGTCGGCGAGACGGAGGCCCAATTCGCGGCCGAGGAAACGGAGGCGGTCCTGACGCGGCAGATCGATCGCGACCTGATGGATGTGCGCGGCGTCACGGCAGACCGGTTCGTCGTCGCCTACGAGCCGATCTGGGCCATCGGCACCGGCCGTCCGGCCACGGGCGCGCATGCGAGCGCGGCGGCCCGGACGATCCGTACCGCATTGCGGGTCCACGGTCTGCCCGCGGACGCGATCCGCGTGCTGTACGGCGGCAGCGTGTCCAGCGCGAGCGTCGCCGAGTTTGCCGCCGCGGCCGGCATCGCTGGCGCGCTCGTGGGCGGCGCTTCGCTGAAGGCCGACGAGTTCGCGGCGATCATCAAGGCGTTCGGCGGTTGAGCGCGGCCTACCGGCCGGTCGTCCTCTGCGTGCTGGATGGGTGGGGCATCGCTCCTGATTCGCCGTGGAACGCCGCGACGCGTGCCGATACGCCGCGCCTGGACGCGATCCTGCGTGACCAGCCACACGCGGCGTTGGAGGCGAGCGGTACCGCCGTCGGGCTCCCGGCGGGGGTGATGGGCAACAGCGAGGTCGGCCATCTGACCATGGGCGCGGGCTACGCCGAGCCGCAGGCGCTCGAGACGATCGACCGCTCGATCGCCAATGGGAGGTTCTTCTCGAACCCGGCGTTGCGCGCCGCGTGCACCGCGGCGAGAGCCGGTCACACGCTCCATCTCATTGGACTGCTGTCGACCGGTGGGGTGCACGCCGATATGCGGCATCTCGCGGCGCTCATCGAGCTCGCGAAGCGGGAAAGCGTGCGCGACGTGATCGTGCACGCCTTCCTCGACGGGCGCGACATGCCGCCGCGGAGCGCGATGCCGCTCATCGGCGAGGTCGGCGCGCCGATCGCGACGGTGCACGGCCGTTTCTACGCGATGGATCGCGACAAGCGATGGGAACGAACCGAACGCTCGTATCGCGCGATCGCGGACGCGGACGGTGCGGTCGTGGACACCGCGGCCGATGCGCTGCGCGCGTGCTACAGCTCGCCCGAGTGCAAGGACGAGCTGCTCGAGCCGCACGTGGTCGGCGCCGGCCGGCCGGTCGCGGACGAGGACGCGGTCATCTTCTTCAACTTCCGGCCGGACCGCGCGCGGCAGCTCACCTGGGCGATGCTCCAGCCCGACTTCGACGCGTTCCGGCGCGGCCGGGTGCCGCGCGGCCTGACCTTCGTGACGATGACCGACTACCAGGTCGGACTAC
>DASYVN010000268.1:0-1552 GCA_035937095.1 Candidatus Limnocylindria bacterium | reverse complement strand
GACCGTGTCCATCGCCGCGGAGAGCAGCGGGATGTCGAGAGCGAGCTCGCGGGTGAGGAAGCTGCGGGTGGAGACCTGGGTGGGAAGGACGTCGCTGCGGGCAGGGATCAGGAGGACATCATCGAAGGCGAGGCCCTCGGTACCGAACTTTTCCTCCGCCCGCACCCACGCAAGTGTAGATGGCGGACTACTGCGGGACGATCGGTCCGGCCAGCGCGCTCGCGGCGCTGAGGTTGCCTGCGTTGTCCTTCGTCTGGATGTAGAAGCAGTAGCTGGTGCCGGAGGTGAGGCCGGTCCAGGTGTATGCGGTGACTGCGCCGACGGTCAGGTTGGTCGGGTAGTTCGCAGCGGTCGCGGCCGGGCACGTTGTGGCGGTCGCCCGGCGGATGAGGTACCCAGCCACACCGGAAAGCGCATCCGTGCCAGCCGTCCAAGTAAGGTCGGCCTCGCCGTTCTGCTGGCCCAGGTTCACGGTGAAGGCGCCGGCCGTCGTCGGCGTGGTCAGATCGATCTTCACGGTCTGGCTGGTGTTGCCAGAGGCGTTGCCCACCGCGTCGGCACCGGAGTAGACGACGCTGTGCGTCGCGCTCTCGCCGCTCACGGTGACGGTCCGCGGCGCCGCCGAGGTGATCGCACCGCCGGCGTCGACGTTCGTCGTCGCGGTGCCCATACCCACGCCCGCGCCATCGTTGCCGCTCACCACGAACGTGACCGAGCCGTTGAACCAGCCGGCGCACGAGCCGCCATTGCAGGTGGCCGACATGACCGGCGCGGTGCGGTCGGACTTGTTGCTCTTCACCGCGCTGTTGCCGCTGGTGAAGAAGCCCGCACCCTGCGCGATCTTCGTTTGGATGACGTACTCGTAGGTGCCGTCGGCGCCCGGCGTGTCGCTGTAGGTGAGACCTGCGGTCGTGCCGACCTGGACGTACGGGCCGCCGACCGGGCCGCGCAGCACGAGGTAGGTCAAGGTGTGCGAGCCGGCGGGCGATGTCGTCGCCGTCCAGACGAGGTCGATCCGGCCGGCGATGGCCGAGGTCGCGCTCGTGAACGACGCCGGGGGCGTGACGTTCTGCGTGTTCCAGCTCTGGTTCGGGTTCGTGGTCGTGCCGGTGAAGCTCGCGCCGGTGTTCCCGGTCGAGAAACCGACGATCGCTGTGCTCACGAGCACGACGAATGCCGCGACGATGATGCGGTCCATCCGCATCAGGCGGCCCTCGCCTGCGCGAGGGTGGCCTGCTGGAGCCAGCGCTCGTGCTCGGCCCAGATCCGCTGCGCCTCGGCGCGCGTCGCCGTCGTCGCGCGGACCGGAGCGAGCTTCAGGTCGGTGATCTTGCCCTTCTGGGTGGTGCGGACCGGGGCGGCGGCGGTGTCCTTGCGGAGGAAGACCATCGCGGCGCAGGTGAAGAAGATGATCGCCGCGACCAGCGTCGCGCCGAGCCGCCAGATGTACTGCATCCAGGCGACCGCGTAGCCGACGCCCGGGATCGCGAGCTTCACCAGGCCGACGCGGCCCGGGAAGCCGAGCGGCACCGGGTCGGTGACCTGGTTCGCG
>DASYVN010000267.1:0-6719 GCA_035937095.1 Candidatus Limnocylindria bacterium | reverse complement strand
TCGTCGCCTACAAGGCGGTGCTCCTCGAAGGCACGGAGGTCGCATTTATCGTGATCGCCTTCGGCGCAGGTGGTCCGGCCGCGCTCAACGCGGCCATCGTTGGCGCGATCGCCGCCGGCCTCTTCGTCATCGCGCTCGGCGTCGCGCTGCGCAAGCCGCTCACGATGGTCCCGGAGAACTGGATGAAGTTCGGCGTCGGCGCGATCCTCTCGACGTTCGGCGTGTTCTGGTTCGCCGAGGGTCTCGGGGCGCTGTGGCCCGGGGACGCCCTGTCGATTCCGCTGATCCTCGCAGTGTTCCTCGCGGCGAGCTGGGTCTCCGTCCGGATGCTGGGCCTGATCGTTCCCGGAGGCGCGGAGGTGGCGGCGAAGAATGTTTAGCGGCACGCTGAAGGGCGTCGGGGATGCCGTGTGGGGCCTGCTCGTGGAAGATGGCTCGCTTGCCGTGGGCATCGTCGCGGCATTGGCCGTGACCTGGGTCGCAGCGGTGCTCTTCGCCGACCCGCTGCGCGATCAGCTCGGCTGGCTGCTGCTCGCGATGCTCGTCGTCCTCGTCGTGCTCAATCTGCGCGCTGCCGGGCGCGCCGCCCGCCGCAAGACCGCCGAGGCCAGCTAGACCGCCGGCCCGTCCCGCCGGCGCAGCTGCGGCACCAACGCCACGATCCCACCCAGCCCGGCAAGCACCACGAGCGCGGAACCGGCCACCGCCAGCGGCGGGGTCAGGACCGTGGCCAGCACGCCGAGGAGCGGGCCGTTCAGCACGCGGAAGCCCTGGGTCCCGAAGCTGTAAGCGCCCATGACCCGTCCGCGGATCCGGTCCGGAGCCGACAGCTGGAGGGCCGTGTTGTTGAACGATTGCGTGAGCACCGTGGCCGCACCGATCGCGACCATCAGGAGCAGCGATAGGACGTAGCTCGTCGACAGGGCGAACACGAGGATCGCGCCGACCTCGACGACGGCGGCGACGACGATGACGCGCGCCGGGTCACCACGCTGACGCGCGTACGCCATCCAGATGGCCGCCGCCAGCGCACCCAAGCCGCTCGCGACGAGCAGGAACGAATAGCCGAGCGTCCCCGCGTGGAGGTAGTCCGTCGCGAACAGGACGAGCAGCGAGTTGAACGTGTGCCCCAAGAAGATGACCGGCAGCATCTCCACGCCGATGAGCCCACCGATCCGCGGCCGCGACCGCACGAAGGCGATGCCCTCCCGCAGGGCCTCGAGCACGGGCTGGGAGGCGATCTTCGCCTTGGGCGCGAGGCGGACGAAGAACGCGAGAAAGACGAGCAGCGGGACGAAGGTGAGGCCGTTCACGAAGAAGCCCCACCCCGGCCCGAACTGCAGGTAGATGAACCCCGCGATCGCCGGCCCGATGACCTGCGACAGCTGCCGGGCCGTCGAATTCAGGCTGATCGCCGAGAGCAGGCGCTCGCGCCCGACGATCGCGTGGATGAGGGTCTGTTGGGCGGGCCCGCCGATCGCCCCGGCGAAGCCGTGTACCAGTAGCAGCCCGAAGATCCACCACTCGGTGACGATGCCGGTCAGGGTCGCGACCGCCACGCCGAACGCGGCGATCATGAGGAGGAGCTGCGCGACGATCTGGACCTTCCGGTTGTCGTAGCGGTCCGCGAGCGCACCGCCGTACAGCGAGAACAGCGTGAACGGGATCCAGTGCGCGAACACCATCATGCCGAGCCAGAACGGCGCCGCGCTCAGCCCGACGAGTTGCACGACGAGGAGGCCGCGGATGACGTTCTCCATGCCGTCGCCGGTCGACGAGATCCAGCTCGTGACCCAGTACCAGCGGAACGTCGGGACCTGTAACGCGGCGAAGCGGACGGGCCGGACCAGCGCGTCCTCCGACGCGGCGGTCACCGGTGCGGACACCGGTCCGAGACTAGCCGACCTGGCGGCGCCCCTCGCGCGCGCGCGTCGCGTCGCGCACCGAATCGATCTCCCGCGGCGGACGCGCCTCGATCCCGATCTTCGACCGGTCGGCGTCGAGCGCGCGGATGATCTCGTCGAGCTTCACCTGGGTCGCGGCGTTGTCGCGGTAGCCCTCGTGCTCGATGAGGAACACGAGGATCAAGGTCGCGAGCGTGCCGAGGAAGCCGAGCTCCAGCGGCTGGGGCGGCAAGCCGAGCGCCGGTCCGAACAGGAAGTAGGCGGCGTTGAGCCCAAGCGCGACCAAGAGCGCCCCGGGACTCGCGATGGCGGCATTGACCTGCTTCGCGAGCGCGCCGAACCCGTCGTGCGTCGGGCCGGACGCGGCACGTTCTGGGCCGGAGCCCAAGGAACCGTCAGGGTGCCTGGAACAGCTGGGTGAACATCCGGCCGTACGAGCCGGCGGAGATGACCCCGATCCCCACGCGAACGAACTCGGGCCGGAGGATGTTCTCGCGGTGACCCGGACTGTCCATCAGCCCGCGATGCGCGACCGCGACCGAGTGGGCGTACGCGAGGTTCTCACCGGCGCGGGTGTACGTGATCTTCGCCGCGGCGAGCCGGTCGAACGGCGAGCCGTTCACCGGCGACTGGTGCCCGAAGTATTTGAGCCGGAACATCTCCTCCGAGTGCTGCCGGGCCACCGGTACGAGGCCCGGATCGAGCACGAGCGCGGTGAGGCCGCGTGACGTCCGCTCGTCGTTCAACAGCCGCAGCATCTCCTGCTCCGCTGCGGGATCGGGCGTGAGCACGAGGCCGTCCGGCAGGTCGAGCGTCTGGGTTTCATCGGCCCCGAGCCTCGTCACGAACTGCGGCGCGCCAGCGGCGGACCCGCCGGCAAGCGCCCCGAGCGCAGGCTGGACGGCGGCGACCTGCTCCACGAGGACCTGCCCGATGCGCGATCCGTCGATGGCCGCGCGGACGTCGTTCCCGACGGGCAACACGAGCGCCGCGGCAAGCGCGACTGCCGCGATCACCAGCGTCCGCAGGATCGATGGGACGATCCCGAGCACGCGATCGGCCGCACCCATGACCCGATCGGCGTGGAGCCGCTTCACGAGGGGGACGATCGCGACGGCCCCGAGGGCGCCGAACCCGCTTTCGACCAGGACGAGCACCGCCACGAAGGCGACGGTCAGCGCGACCGGCTCCGCCAATAACGGGGTCAGCAGCGATCCCACCCGACCCTGGAGGACGAGCGCGACCGGGATCGCGACGACCCAGGTGATCAGGCCGAACAGCGTCGTGATAAAGCCGGCCCGCAGGCCCACGACGGCCGCGAGGACGAGCGCCGCGATGATGAGCAGGTCGACGGCATTCACGCCGTTCGGACCGGGCTCAGGCGATGCCGCGCAGCTCGCCGGTCGTGAGGATCTCGCGCAGGTAGCGGCCGGTGAACGAGCGCCGGACCTTCGCCACCTGCTCCGGGGTGCCCTCGGCGACGACCTCGCCGCCAGCCTTCCCGCCTTCGGGGCCGAGATCGATGACATGGTCCGCGGTCTTCACGACATCCAGGTTGTGCTCGATCACCACGACCGTGTTGCCCGCGTCCACGAGGCGGTGGAGGACCTCGAGCAGCTTCTCGACGTCGGCGAAATGCAGGCCCGTGGTCGGCTCGTCGAGGATGTAGAGCGTTCGGCCGGTCGCGCGCCGCGCCAGCTCCGTCGCGAGCTTCACCCGCTGGGCCTCACCGCCCGAGAGGGTCGTCGCGGGCTGGCCGAGGTGGATGTAGCTCAGGCCGACGTCGTTCAGCGTCCGCAGCTTCGATTCGACCGCCGGGACGTTCGCGAAGAAGGCCAGCGCTTCCTCGACGGTCATGTCGAGCACGTCGCTGATGTTCTTCCCCTTGTAGTGGATCTCGAGGGCCTCGCGGTTGTAGCGCTTGCCGGCACATACCTCGCACGGCACGTAGACGTCCGGAAGGAACTGCATCTCGATCTTGATGATCCCGTCGCCGGCGCACGCCTCGCAGCGGCCGCCCTTCACGTTGAACGAGAACCGGCCGGCGGTGTATCCGCGGAGCCGCGCCTCGGGGACCGCGGCGAACAGGTCGCGGATCGGGGTGAACAGGCCGGTGTAGGTCGCCGGGTTGGACCGGGGCGTTCGGCCGATCGGCGACTGGTCGATGTCGATGACCTTGTCGATGTGCGCGATGCCTTCGACGGCGCGGTGCGCGCCCGGACGGTCCTTCGCCTTCGACAGCGCCTGCGCCAGGCGGCGATACAGGATGTCGTTCACCAGGGTGCTCTTGCCCGAGCCTGACACACCGGTCACCGACACGAACACGCCCAACGGGAAGCGCACGTCGATGTCCTTCAGGTTGTGCTCGCGCGCGCCACGGACCGTGATCGCCTCCCGCTTGGGGGTGCGGCGGTGGGGCGGTACGGGGATGCGGCGGCGTCCTGAGAGGTACGCGCCGGTGAGTGACTGCTGCGAGCGGAGGATCGTGTCGATCGGACCTTCGGCCACGATGTGGCCGCCATGCTCGCCGGCTCCGGGGCCGACGTCGATGACCCAGTCGGCCGTCCGGATGGTCTCTTCGTCGTGTTCGACGACGAGCACGGTGTTCCCGATGTCGCGCATCCCGAGGAGCGTGCGGATCAAGCGCGCGTTGTCGCGCTGGTGCAAACCGATCGAGGGCTCATCGAGGATGTACAGCACCCCCATCAGTCCGGATCCGATCTGCGTGGCGAGCCGGATCCGCTGGGCCTCGCCGCCCGACAGCGTGGTGGCGGCGCGGTCGATGGTGAGGTAGTCGAGGCCGACGTCCTTCAGGAACCCCAGACGCTGGCGGATCTCCTTCAGCACCTGCCGTGCGATCGTGCGCTCGCGGGTGCCGAATGGTCCGCCGCGCGGGCGTTCGAGGAGGCTGACCCAATCGATTGACTCGAGCACCGAGAGCCGCGAGACGTCAACGATGTTCTTGTCGCCGATCTTCACCGCGAGCGTCTCCGGCTTGAGCCGCGCGCCGCCGCAGGTCGGGCACGGCCGCTCGCTCATGTACCGCTCGAGGTCGATGCGCGTGAAGTCCGACGTCGTTTCCTTGTACGAGCGCTCCACCCAGCCGAGGACGCCCTCGAAGTCGACCTCGTAGCTCCGCTTGTTCCCGCTGCGGTTCTCGTACGACAGCTTCAACGGCCCGCCGACACCGTGCAGGATCGCGTCGATGGCCTTCCTCGGAAGGTCCGTCACCGGCGTGTCGAGCGAGAAGCCGACCTTGCGCGCGAGCGCGACCAGGATCGCCATCCGGTAGGCCGCCGTGCTCTTCTCGCGCTGCCACGGGAGCACCGCGCCCTCGCGCACCGAGAGGTCGGGGTTGGCGAGGATGAGGTCGGGGTCCGGCTCGAGCCGCGTGCCGATGCCGGTGCACGCGGGACACGCGCCGTGCGGCGAGTTGAACGAGAACGTGCGCGGCTCGATCTCGCCGATCGAGAAGTCGCCCTCCGGGCACGCCAGACGCTCGCTGAAGAGACGCTCGGGGGCCGTCCCGTCGGCATCCGCGACGAGGGCCAGGCCCTCGCCCAATCGGAGGGCGGTCTCCACGGAGTCGGTGAGCCGCGCCCGGTCGGCCTCGGCCTCGATACCGCGACGCACGACGAACCGGTCGACGACGACCTCGATGGAGTGCTTCTTCATCTTGTCGAGGGTGATGTCCTCGGACAGATCGCGGACGACGCCATCGACGCGTGCGCGGGCAAAGCCCCCGCGCCGCGCCGTCACGAGGAGCTGCTGGTGCTCGCCCTTCCGGTCTCGGACGAGCGGACCGAGGATCAGGAGGCGGGCGCCCTCGGGGTACGCCTGGACCTGATCGACGATCTCCTGCACGTGCTGCGCGACGATCGGGATGCCGTGGTTCGGGCAGTGGGGCACGCCAACGCGGGCGAAGAGGAGCCGGAGGTGGTCGTAGATCTCGGTGACCGTGCCGACGGTCGATCGCGGGTTGCGCGTGGCCCCCTTCTGATCGATCGAGACCGCCGGCGAGAGCCCTTCGATGAAGTCGACGTCGGGCTTTTCCATCTGTCCCAGGAACTGCCGGGCGTACGCGGACAGCGACTCCACGTAACGCCGCTGGCCCTCGGCGTAGATCGTGTCGAACGCGAGCGAGGACTTCCCGGACCCCGACAGCCCGGTGATGACGACCATCTTGTCGCGCGGGATCTTGACGTCGACGTTCTTGAGGTTGTGCTCCCGCGCGCCCTTGACGTGGATGTGGTCGATGGGCATCTACTGATCGCCCGACGACAGCCGGGCGAGAAAGCCCGGAGCGAGGCGGAGGCTCACGCGATCGTGGCCGGCGGCGCCGGGGCCGCGCGCAGGTCGCGCACGACGAGCCAGAGGTAGATCAGCCACACCGGCAGCGTCACCAGACCGCCGGCGAGCGAGTCACTGACGCCGGGGCGGTACGCGCCGGCGTCCGCGGGCAGGATCAGATAGGACAGGGCCTGGTAGATCCCCGTCGGGAGGAGGACCACCGTCGTCAGCCCGAACACCACCGTGCCGAGCATGAGGTAGCCGCGCCGCAGGCCCGAGGCCTCATCAGCGCCCATCACCCCGCGCCGGGCCATCCAGTGCGCGCCCCAGAACAGCGCGCCGAAGGCCGTGAACGTGAGGCCCTTGATGAGGTCGTCGGCGCGGCGGCGCGCGTTCGCGCGGAGCTGCTGCTGGGTGAAGTCTTGCTGGTTCACTCCGACACCGCCGGGGACGCATTTCACGTTCGGATCCGTCGTCGGCGCGCAGGCGGGGACCGGCATGGTCAGGCTCGAATCGCCGTACACG
>DASYVN010000266.1:0-37587 GCA_035937095.1 Candidatus Limnocylindria bacterium | reverse complement strand
TACATGATCCCGGCCGAGGCGACGCTGATCCCGAATTTCGTGCTCGTGACCCGGTACCTCAAGCTGACGAACACCCTCCAGGTGCAGATCATCCCGTTCCTCGCGTCGGTCTTCTCGATCTTTCTCCTCCGCCAGCACTTCAAGTCGATCCCCAACGAGCTGCACGACGCGGCGAAGGTGGACGGCGCCGGCCACCTGCGATTCCTCGTGAGCGTCGTCCTTCCGCTCTCGATCCCGGTGCTCGTGACGGTGACGCTGATCACCGCCCTTGGACGCTACGACGCCTTCCAATGGCCGCTCCTGGTTACGAACAGCGACGCGGTCAGACCGGTGCAGGTCGGAATGGCGCAGTTCCGCACTGAATTCGGGGCGCAATATCATCTCGAGATGGCGGCGGCCACATTCGTGATCGCCCCGGTGGTCCTGATCTTCCTGTTCGCCCAGCGGTATCTCATCCAGGGGGTGGCGAGAACGGGTATCCGCGGGTAGCTCCCCTGCGTATCCCACGTGGGACGGTCCAGGCAGCGGCGGGTCCAAGAGGTAGAGGAGGGTCTTCATGCGGTTGAAGCTTGCGATCTTCGCGGCGGTCATGGTCGTCGCCACGGCGTGCAGCGGCGCTGCCGCGCCGGCGCCGGCGCAGTCCACCCAGGCCGACATCGAGCTGTCCGGCTCGCCGATCGGGCTCGCGCTCTGGCACACCCAGACGGGCGCGAACGCGGCGGCCCTCCAGGCCATGGTCGACCGGTTCAACTCGACCAACGGCAAGGGCATCACCGTCACCCTGCAGTACCAGGGCAGCTACACGCAGCTCTATCAGAAGAACCTGTCGGCCATCCAGGCCGGCGCGCTGCCCGAGCTCGCAGTCGCGTACGAGAGCTTCGTCGCCGATTACATGAAGGCCGACGTCGTCCTCAACCTCGACTCGTACGTGAAGTCCACCAAGAACGGGCTGGACGCCAAGTCGAAGGACGACATCTACAAGCCGTACTACGACACGAACACCTTCCCGCAGTTCGGCAACCAGCTGCTGTCCTTCCCGTTCACGAAGTCGCTCTTCCTCCAGTACACGAACGACGACATCCTGAAGGAGATCGGCAAGAGCGCCCCGAAGACCTGGGATGAATTCGAGGCGACGGCGAAGGCGGCAAGCAAGACGGGCGCCGACGGCAAGCCCACCCGGTACGGCTGGGCCGTCACGATCAACGCGTCGAACTTCAACGGCTGGGTCCTCTCGCGCGGCGGCACGCTCATGAGCGCCGACCAGAAGACCGTCGCCTGGGACCAGCAGCCCGCGATCGACGCGATCACGATGATGAAGCGCATGATCGACAACAACAGCGCGTACGTGCCGAAGGGCTTCGACTACCAGACGGACTTCGGGACCGCGAAGGTCGCGTTCGTCCAAGAGTCGAGCACCGGCCGACCGTTCTTCGTCTCGAGCTTCAAGCAACCGATCAACTGGAGCCTGACGAACATCCCGCAGAAGGATCCCGCCAAGGCGGCCACGGTCCAGTACGGTGCGAACGTCGCGATCTTCAAGAGCACCCCTGAGAAGCAGCTCGCCTCGTGGCTGTTCGTGAAGTGGTTCGCAGACGCCGCCCAGACCGCCGAGTGGGCGGTGAAGTCGAGCTACATGCCAGTCCGTAAGAGCGCGGCTGACACCGACACCCTGAAGAATGCCTGGAAGACCGACGTCCAGGGCAAGCAGGCATTCGACCAGATCGGGACCAGCGTCCCTGAGCCGAACGTGCGCGGCCAGCAGGACATCCGCACGGTCATCGAGGACATGCTGAACGCGGTCGTGGCCGGGAAGGCCACCGACATCGCCGCGGCCGTGAAGGCCGCGGGCCTGAAGGCGAATCAGATCCTGAAGGACAACCGATAGGGGTCATCGCGATCGGGCGGTCAGCAAAGCGTGCTGAGACCCACTGCCTTCGGCAGGGTCCAGTAGCGAAGAGGGCGGGGCGCGAGCCCCGCCTTCTCACTTCTTGGCGAGCTCCGCCTTGAGCGACGCGACGGCCGCTTCCCGTTCGGCGAGGGTCGCGCGGGCCTTCTCGACCACCGGGGCCGGGGCGCGCTTCGCGAAGGCGGAGCCGAGCAGCGTGCGCGAATGCTCGAGCAGCTTCAGCGCCTCCTCGAGCTCCTTCTCGAGGCGCGCGCGGTCGGCTGCCGTATCGCGCGGCACGTCGACCCGGATCTCCACCGCGCGAACGAGCGTGGGCGCGGCCTCACCGCCGCCGAAGCGCACGTCCGCCGTCGTGAGCGAGGCGATGATGTCGGCGAACGGCCGCAGCGCCGCGACGTCGCCACCGAGCGCGACCTGCACCCTCGTGCGCGGCTCGACGTCGGCGTCCTGGCGGCGCTCGCGGATGCGGCGGATGACCTCGATCGCCAGGCCGAAGCGGTCTTCCAGGCCGACGTCGCGTGTGCCGGCCTTCGGCCAGGCCGAGAGCACGAGCGAGGGCGAGGGGTCCGACTTGCGGCCGTGCTCCCAGAGCTGCAGCGCGAGCGTCTCGCTCACGAACGGGATGATCGGATGCGCGAGCCGGAGCACGCGGTCGAGCACGTAGGCGAGCGTCCGGACCGCCGCGTCTTCGGATCCGGCCGGCCGGCGCTGCGGCTTCGCGAGCTCGATGTAAAAGTCCGCGAGCTCCGTCCACACGAACTGCTGGAGTGCGGTCGCGTACTCGCCGAACTGGTACTGCTCGATGAGCTTGGTCAGCTCATCGACCGTGGCCTCGGTGCGCGACAGGATCCAACGGTCGGCTTCGGCCAGGTCTGGCCCTGACGGAGCCTCGTCGATCGGCCCGGCGAGCGCACCGGGCCGAGCCTCGAGCTGCGCGAGCGCGAACCGGCCGACGTTCCACAGCTTGTTCACGAAACGGCGACCGTTCTCGAGCTTGCCGTCGGAGAACTCGCTGTCCGCGCCGGCCGAGATCCCGTTCACGAGCGCGTAGCGGAGCGCATCCGCGCCGTGCTCCTCGATCATCTCCACCGGGCTCACGACGTTGCCATGGGACTTGCTCATCTTCAGATTGCCGATTCGCACTAGCCCGTGCAGGTACACGACGTGGAAGGGCACATCGCCGATGTTCTCGATGCCCATCATCAGCATCCGAGCTACCCAGAAGAAGATGATGTCGTAGCCCGTCTCGAGCACCGATCCTGGGTAGAACCGCGCGAGGTCGTTCGTCTTCGCGGGCCAGCCGAGCGTCGAGTGCGGCCAGAGCGCCGAGGAGAACCACGTGTCGAGCACGTCGGGGTCCTGCTTCAGGTCATGCGATCGGCACTTCGGGCAGGTCGTCGGATCGGGTGCGTCCTCATCCGGCACCACGATTTCGTCGCAGTCCTGGCAATACCAGACCGGGATTTCGTGGCCCCACCAGATCTGCCGCGACACGGGCCAATCGCGGATGTTCTCCATCCACTCGAAGAACACCTTCTCCTGATACTTCGGGATGATGCGCACCGTTCCGTTGCGCACCGCGTCGATGGCCGGCTTCGCGAGTGGCGGCATCTTCATCCACCACTGCTTCATTACGAGCGGCTCGTCCACCGTCTCGCAGCGGTCGTGGATCCCGACGTTGTGCGTGACCGGCTCCTGCTTCACAAGCAGTCCGAGGTCCTTCAGGCGCGTGACCATCGTCGTGCGGGCGGTGTCGCGGTCGAGCCCGGCGAGCGGGCCGGCGGCCGGGGTCATGTACCCTTTGGTGTCGATGGCCGACAGCACCTGCAGGCCATGGCGCTGGCCGATCTCAAAGTCCGTCGCGTCGTGCCCCGGCGTGACCTTGAGCGCGCCGGTCCCGAAGGCCGGATCCACCGCTGCGTCGCCGACGATCTTTACCCTGCGCTCGGACACCGGCACGAGGACCTCCGTGCCGAGGAGCGACTTCCAGCGCGGATCCTCGGGATGCACCGCTACCGCCGTATCCGCGACAATCGTCTCGGGCCGCGTGGTGGCGACGACCACGTCGGGCGTGCCCTTCGGCATCGGGGTCGCCCAGGGGTAGCGCACATAGCTCAGCTGATCGGTCCGCTCGACGTGCAGCGCCTCGAGGTCCGAGTACGTGGTCTGGCAGGTGAGACACCAGTGCACGATCCGGTCGGCGCGATAGAGGTGGCCCTTCTTGTAGAGGCGGATGAAATGGATCCGCACGCGGCGCTGCATGTCCGGATCCATCGTGAAGTGCACGCGGGTCCAATCAAGGCTGCAGCCGAGCATCCGGAGCTGCTTGTAGATGCGCGGCTTGTAGTGCTCCATCCACCGCCACATCTCGGCGAGGAACTCCTCGCGCGTGAGTCCGAGCGTGGGTGAGTCGTCCTTGCGCCGGTTGCCGTACTCCCTGGAGAGCTCCTTCTCGACCACGATCTGCGCGATGATCCCGGCGTGATCCGAGCCGGGGAGCCAGAGCGTCGGCTCGCCGCGCATGCGGTGCCAGCGGGCCATGAGGTCCTCGTACCCGCCGAACCCGAGGGCGTGGCCGAGATGCAGGTCGCCGGTCACGTTCGGGAGCGGCAGCATCATCACGAACGCCTTCTCGCCGGGCTGCTCCGGGGGCGGCGTGAAGAAGCCCGACGACTCCCACCAGTCGTAGAGGAACGTCTCGACGGCGCTCGCGTCGAAGTTCTTGCCGCGATACTGCAGGACCGCTTGCGGTGCGTTCGGCTGCGTCGCCATCGCATCCCTCCTTGGAAACGAAATCGCCGTCGTCCCGAACAGGACGACGGCGTGGGCCGCGTGGTACCACCTGAGTTCACGCCCACTCTCGCGGGCGCCTCAACGAGCGCTAACGGGCTCACCCGATCCGGCTCGCGAGTGACGTTCCCGACCCAGGGCCGCGGTCCGCTCTCAGCTGCTGCGGACCGTCTCTTTCCGGGTGCGATCGGTACTCGGTTCGGTCGTCGCCGGCTTGCCGAGATTCTAGATGAGCGCTTCCGGCTCGACTAGCGGCGCACGCCTCCGGTCAAAGGTCGTCGCGCGGCGGAGCCCAGATGTCGATGACCTGGCAGGGCTCCTCGAACACGCGCGCGCCGTGCGACGCGTTCGGCGGCACGCGGTACGTGTCGCCGGGCGTGAGGATCCGCTGCTCGCCGGCGATGACCATCACGAGGCTGCCCTTCGTGACCACGCCGGTCTGCTCCATCGGATGCTTATGGGACTCGACCACCGTCTTCGGGGCGAGGTCGGTGATCGCGACCGTCGCCGCCGCGGCGCGGATGATCTTCTGGGTCATCCCGGGCGCGGGGTTCTTCATGGGCAGGTCGCGGGGAGAGGCGAAATAGAGCTTCGGCATGAGCCCAGCGCATGCTAGCTAGGCGCTGGAGGCTTCGTCTCCCTCGAGGACGAGCTGCTCGTTCTTGCTGAGCAGGAGCGGGTTGGCCTTGCCCTCGATGGCCTCGGCGGTCACGACGACCTTGCGGACGTCGGCGCGGGAGGGGATCTCGTACATGACGTCGAGCAGGACCTCTTCGATGATCGTCCGCAGCCCGCGCGCGCCGGTCTTCCGCTTCGCGGCGCCGGTGGCCGCGGCAATGAGGCCGTCCTCGGTGAACTGCAGCTCGACCTTGTCGATCGAGAGGAACTTCTGGTACTGCTTCACGATCGCGTTCTTCGGCTCGGTGAGGATCCGCAGGAGGTCGGCCTCGTCGAGCGCCTGGAGCGGGACGATGACCGGCATGCGGCCGACGAACTCCGGGATGAGGCCGTACTTCAAGAGGTCGTCGGGCATGACCTCTTGAAGTACGGCCGTGGTCTCCTTTGTGTTCTGCGACAGCGTCGCGCCGAAGCCCATGGTCTTCCTGCCGATGCGGGCCTCGACGATCTTCTCGAGGCCCTCGAACGCGCCGCCGAGGATGAACAGGATGTTCGTGGTGTCGATCTGGATGAAGTCCTGGTGCGGATGCTTCCGGCCGCCCTGCGGCGGGACGTTCGCGATCGTGCCCTCGAGGATCTTCAGCAGCGCCTGCTGCACGCCCTCGCCCGACACGTCACGGGTGATGGACGGGTTGTCGCCCTTGCGGGCGATCTTGTCGATCTCGTCGATGTAGATGATCCCGCGCTGGGCCCGATTCAGATCGAAGTCGGCGGCCTGGATGAGGCGCAGCAGGATGTTCTCGACGTCCTCACCGACGTAGCCGGCCTCGGTGAGGCTCGTCGCGTCGGCGATGGAGAACGGCACGTCGAGGATCCGCGCCAGGGTCTGCGCGAGAAGCGTCTTCCCGCAGCCGGTCGGGCCGATGAGGAGGACATTCGACTTGCCGAGCTCGACGTCGTCGACCCGGTGCCCGGCGCCGACGCGCTTGTAATGGTTGTAGACGGCGACGGAGAGCACGCGCTTCGCCTTGTCCTGACCGATGACGTACTGGTCGAGGATCTCGTTGATCCGCCGGGGGCTCGGGACCTTCGAGCCGCTGACCCGCGCCTTCGGCGTCTCCATGAACTCTTCGTCGACGATCTCGCGACAGAGGGTGATGCACTCATCGCAGATGTAGACCCCCTGGCCGGCGATGAGCTTCCGGACCTGGTCCTGGGACTTCCCGCAGAAGGAGCAGCGGTAGGGCTTTCCCCCTTTTGCGGCGGTCGTCACTGCTAGCGGACCCGCACCGGCTCGCCGATCGGCGTCGGCGTGGCGGTCTCCTCGGCCTTGGGCAGCACGGCGTCGTTCGCCTTGCCAACGTACACGTCGTCGATGAGGCCATAGGTCTTCGCCTCTTCAGCGCTCATGAAGCGATCGCGCTCAGAGTCGCGCTTCACCTTGTCGGCGGGCTGGCCGGTGTGGAACGCGAGGATCTTCGTGAGCTTGTCGACCAGGGTCTCGAGCTCCTTCACCTGAATCATCACGTCCGGGGTGTTCCCGCGGAATCCGCCGGAGCCCTGGTGGATCATGATCCGCGAGTTCGGGAGCGCGAAGCGCTTGCCCGGCGCGCCCGCGGCAAGGAGCACGGCGCCCATCGAGGCCGCCTGTCCGATGCACACCGTATTGATGGGCGAGCGCAGGTACTGCATGGTGTCGTAGATCGCGAGGCCCGCCGTCACCACGCCGCCACCCGAGTTGATGTACACGTGGATATCCTTCTCGGGGTCCTCGGAGTCCAGGAACAACAGCTGGGCGATGATGAGGTTGGCCATGTTGTCTTCGATCATGTCGGTGATGAAGATGATCCGGTCCTTCAGCAGACGGGAGAAGATGTCGTAGGCGCGCTCGCCACGACCGGACTGCTCGACCACCATGGGCACGAGATTGTTCTGCAACGCTGTGGCCCTCCTCGACATGGCTCCTTCCGAGTGTACCAACGGGCATCGGCCATACCGGGTGGCGAGACGGTAGCCATCTAGCATTCCCGACAATGCGCCGCCGCTCGTTCTTCGTGGGTGTTCCGGTGGTCTACGCGGTGGCCGTGTACCTCATCATGGCTGCCGGGCTGTCGCGCGGCGCAAGCGCCGAGATCCTCATCCTCGTGGTCGCTCTCAGCGTCGCCGCCGGGCTGGTCGCCTGGCGATTCGCGAACCGTCTCGACGCCGCGCGGGTGCAGGCGGAGCGCGGCCAGGAGGAGCTGGCGGTGGTCGGCCGGCTGTCGGCCGGGCTCTCCGGTCCGCTCTCCCCAGCCGACGTCGCGACGGCCTTCCTCGACGGGATCAAGGATCTCCTGCCGGCCTCCGTCGCCACGACGCTCCTGCAGTATGAAGAGACGGCGGAGACCATCCGCATCCTCGCGCAGTACGGAGGCGGCGCCCTGCCCCACGCGGGCGTCACCTATCCCGTCGGCGCGCTCCCACCGAGGCTGCGGACGCGGCTGATCGGCGAGCATCGCAGCTACGTGCTCGACGAGACCGACGCGGATCCGGAGTGGCCGGCGTTCGTCGCCGCGATCCCGGCCCTCGCGGGCGCCCGCTCGTTCGCCGCGCTCCCACTGGTGTCGCGGTCCCGCCTCATCGGTGCGCTCGTCCTCGCTGACGGCTCGCCTGGCGGTCTGGTCCGCGACCAGCTCCAGCTCGTCGCGCTGCTCGGGCAGTACGTCGCCGGCGCGTTGCACAACGCGCTCTCCATCGCGGAGGCCGATTCGCGCGCCGACCGCGAGGCCGTCGTGAACCGGATCTCGCAGCGGATCTATTCGAACCTCGACCCGGACGCGGTCGTCCAGTCGGCCCTTGAGGAGCTCGGGACCGAACTCGGTGTCTCGCGCGCCGTCATCAGTGGCGCCGGCGACGCCGACCTGACGGTGCTGCACGAGTGGGATGCGCCGGGCGTCGAGCCGGTCGGCGTCGGCACGCATGGCCAGCTGCCGCTGAGCGCGCTCGCCGCGCGAGAGGGACGGACGATCGCGGTCCGGGATGCACGCACCGACGCGCGGCTTCAGGATGCGGCGTTGGGAAGCCATGCCCTCATCGAGGATGGCACGCTCGCGGCCGTCGCCACGCCGATCGGGCTCGGCGGCCAGCTCTCCGGTGTGCTCGTGCTCGATCAGGTCGGCGAGCCGCGCGCCTGGACGTCGCAGGAGATCCGGTTGCTCGAGGCCGTCGCGCGCGAGCTGCGGACCGCCCTCGAGGCCGCGTACCTGCTGGTCGCGCGCCAGCGCGAGAACCAGCGGATGCTCGCTCTGCATCGCGCATCGACCATCATCGCGGCGGAGACCGATCCGAGCGAGGTGCTGCGCGAGATCCTCGAGGCGGCCGCCGCTCTGCTCGCGCGGGGCACCGCGTCCCTGTACCGGTGGGACGAACAGGCCGGCCTGCTGCGACACGCCGAGAGCACGCGGGCCGACAAGAACTCGCCGCTCGTCCTGCGGGCGGGCGAAGGGGTCTCCGGACAAGCCTTCCTGACCCAGACTGCGGTGATCGTGAACGACTATTCGCGCTGGGAGCATGCCGTGCCGTCGAACCGCGAGGCCGGGTGGCGGGCCGCGCTCTCGGTGCCGCTGGTCCGCGCCGGTCAGAGCCTCGGCGTCCTCACCGTGCGCTCGAAGTACCCGCTCGCGCGGTTCGACGACGACGATGCACGCCTGCTCAGCCTCTTCGGCGATCAGGCCGTGGCCGCGCTCACGACCGCCGAGCTCCTGGCAACGCAGCGCCGGGCCGTGGAGGAGCTCGAACGGCTGAACAGCGCCAAGAGCAACTTCGTCTCCATCGTCAGCCACGAGTTTCGGACGCCGCTCACAGGCATCCAAGGGTTCAGCGAGCTGATGCGCGATGAGAACCTCAGCGTGCACGAGATGAAGGAGTACGCCGGTGACATCAACAAGGACGCCCAGCGCCTCAACCGGATGATCACGGAGATGCTCGACCTCGACCGGATGGAGTCGGGCCGGATGGAGCTGCATCGCGATCCGACGGACCTGAACGCGATCTTGGCCGAGGTGGCCGGCCGGCTTGGCCCGAACTCGCCGCGCCATTCGATCCAGCTCACTGTCGACCCGGAGCTGCCGCTGGTCGACATGGACAAGGACAAGATCAACCAGGTGGTCCTCAACTTCGTGAGCAACGCCGTGAAGTACTCGCCGGACGGCGGCACGATCGCCCTCACGACGCGCCTCGAAGGTGACCTCGTGCACGTCTTCGTACGTGACTCCGGGCTCGGCATCCCGGCGGATTCGCTGGAGAAGGTCTTCGAGCGGTACTCGCGGCTCGACTCAGGCGCGACGCGGTACATCCAGGGCACCGGACTCGGCCTGCCCATCGCGCGCCAGATCATCGAGATGCACGGTGGGCGCGCGTGGGTGGAGAGCACACTCGGCGAGGGATCGGTGTTCCAGTTCACGCTACCGCTGGTCGCGGTGGCCGGCGTCCGAGGAGGATGAGGTTGGCGAAGATCGTGTTCTGCGAGGACGATCCGATGATCCAGAAAGTCGTGAAGGCAGCGTTGCGCGACAGCGGTCACGAGCTGCACGTCGCATCTGACGGCGAGGAGGGCCTCGCGCTGGTGCGACGCGTGCGACCGGACCTCGTGTTCAGCGACGTCTCGATGCCGAAGCTCGACGGCTACCAGCTCGGCGATGCGTTGAAGGCATCGCCTGACACGGCGGGCATCCCGCTCATCTTCGTCACCGCGTCGGTGCAGCGCGCCCAGGTCGACGAGGCCATGCTGCACGGCGCCGCCGGCGTGCTGCCTAAGCCGTTCACCGTGGCCGAGCTGCGTGCACGTGTCGTGCAGCACCTCCGGGCGGCGGAGCTGACCGATGGCCGGTGAGCGCGTGCTCTTCGTCGACGACGAAGGGCAGATCCGCAAGCTCGTACAGGCGTTCTTGCAGCGGCAGGGCTACATCGTGACGACGGCGACCGACGGCTACGAGGCGCTCCTCGCGATCAAGAAGCAGCGGCCGCACCTGATGATCACCGACGTCCAGATGCCGAACCTGAACGGCCTCGAGCTCACCAAGCGACTGCGCGCCGAAGCGGCCACCGCGCGCCTGCCGATCATCATGCTCTCCGCGCGGAAGCAGGCGAACGACATCCTCGCCGGCTACGCCCAGGGCGCCGACGAGTACGTCGCGAAGCCGGTCGAGCTCGCGGTGCTGGCGGCGAAGGTCGAGCTGATCCTCAAGCGGATGAAGATCGCCGACGACGCGGACCCCGCGGCCGCACCGCGGGCACCGGGCCGGGTGTGCCTGTTCCTCCACGGCAAGGGCGGCGTCGGCACGACGACGCTCGCAGTGAACGGCGCGATCGCGCTGGCGAGCGCAATGATCTATCGGGTCACGCTGCTGGATCTGTCACTCGAGTTCCCGAACGCGGCGCTGCTCATGGATCTCAAGCCGGACCGGACCCTGGCAGACCTGTCGGACGTGCGCATCGAGGACATGACCGACGATCTCTTCGACCTGTTCCTCGCCACGCATTCGAGCGGGGTGCGCCTGGTCGTGGGCGCCGATCGCCCCGAGCTCGCGGAGCTCGTCACAGTGCCCGCCGTCCACCATGCGCTCGACCGGCTCCGTGCGAGCTCGGACTACGTGCTCGTGGACAGCGCCGCGACCTTCACCCAGCACACCCTCGCGGCGATCGATGGCGCTGACATCATCTTCGTGGTCACCTCCGCCCACCTCGCCTCCCTGAAGTCGGCCATGGAGATCCTGACGGTCCTCCAAAAGCTGAACGTCCCGAAGGAGCGCGTGTTCGTTGCCCTGAACCGCACGACGGCGTCGGGGCTCGAGGCCGAGCAGGTCCTGCGGTTCTTCGGCCGCAGACCCGACGTGACCGTTCCGTTCACCGCGCCCTTCGACGACGCCGCCGACGGGGGCAAGCCGCTCGTCATGACCTCACCCCAGAACGCCGGCGCCGTGGTCATGCGCGACCTCGCAGCGCAGATCGCCGTCGCCGCGCCGGTGAAGCGCTAATGCGGATCCGCTTTTGGGGGGTCCGCGGGTCCATCGCCGCGGCCGGTCCCGACACCGCCCGCTACGGCGGCAACACGCCGTGCGTCGAAGCCCGGGCCGACGACGGGACGCTCCTCATCTTCGACTGCGGCACCGGCGCGCGGAAGCTCGGCATCGCGCTCGCCCGCGGCGGGCCGGTACGCGCACACCTGTTCATCACCCACACCCACGCCGACCACATCCAGGGCCTGCCGTTCTTCCTACCGGCATTCGTCCCTGGCTCCCACCTGACGGTGTACGGCCCGGCGGGCATCGACCGGACGTTCCCGGCGGCGCTCGGCGGCCAGATGGACTACGCGTACTTCCCAGTGCCGATGGAGCAGCTGCCGGCGAAGGTCGAGATCGTCGAGCTCGGCGAAGGCGAGTTCGGCCTCGGGACACTGCGGATCCGCACGCAATTCATGAATCACACCGCGCCGACCCTTGGGTACCGCGTGACCGCTGGCGGCGGCACGCTCGTCTACGCGACCGACCACGAGGCCCACGAGGGCGCGACATGGCGACCCGGACACGCGAACGAGACGTTCGACGAGACCGAGCTGCTGCACGCCGGCGATCAGCGCCACGCCGCTTTTCTGCGCGACGCCGACATCGTCATCCACGACGCGCAGTACCACGCGGCCGACTACCCGGCGAAAGCCGGCTGGGGTCACAGCACCATCGAATACGCGGTGGACATGGCGCGTGTCGCGAACGCGAAGCGGCTCGTGCTATTCCACCACGATCCGAACCGCGATGACGCCGGCGTGGACGCCCTCGCGCGGGCGGCGCGCGGGCTGGCCGGAGGGATGGATGTGATCGCCGCGGCCGAGGGCGACGAGATCGTGCTGCGGGAGAGTGCGTCCGACGGGTCGACCGAGGCCGAGGGCCCGCACGCGCCGAGGATCCAGACACGCGCGCGGATCCTCGTCGCCGACGACGATCCGGCGATCCTCCAGGTGCTCGACACGGTGTTGAGCGGCGATGGGTACCAGGTGATCACGGCGGTCGATGGGGTCACGGCGCTCGAGCTCGCCCGGAGTAACGGATTCGACCTCATCCTCCTCGACGTCCAGATGCCACGGCTCGACGGGCTGGCCGCGGCGCGGCAGCTGCGCAAGGAGCCGCGCCTCGCCGGCGTGCCGATCGTGATGCTCACGGCGCGCACCGCCGACCGTGATATCGAAGCGGCCTTCGCTGAGGGCGTGACCGACTACATCACGAAGCCGTTCGCCGTCGCGCAGATGCGTGCGCGCGTACGCTCGTGGCTTTCGCGATCAGCGGAGGTGGAGAAGTGAGCCGGCAGTGGACCGACCTGCAGCGCTACGTCATCGAGGAGCACTTCGAGGACTACACCGAAGGTCGCATCTCGCGGCGCGAGCTCCTGAAGCGGGTGTCCTACATCACCGGCGGCGCAGCGGCCTCCCTCGTTGCGCTCACCGCGCTGGGCTGCAACGTCGATCAGCCCCGCGCACTCGGGAGCGGCACGGCGGCACCGACCGCGCCGGCGGCGAGCGCGACGGTCAAGCCGGCATCCCCCCAGCCGAACGTCGCCTATGCCACCCCACCCACCACCGCAACGACGAACCCGATGACGGTGAAGCCGGATGACCCGCGCCTGCGGCAGGCGAACGCGGTGACCATCCCGTCCGCTGGCGGCACGGCGACGCTCATCGGGTATGAGGCGTATCCCGCCCTCCCGACGGGCCACGGCGTGCTCGTGATGCACGAGAACATCGGGCTCACCGATCACATCCGGGATGTCGTCCGACGCGTCGCGACGGCGGGCTACATGGGTTTCGGGATCGACCTCCTGTCGCGGCAGGGCGGCGCGGACAAGCTCGGTGGCGGCTACTCCGGCGCGCTCGCGAACACCACCGTCGAGCAGATGAATGCGGATCTCATCACGGCGATCGCATATGTCCACGCCAAGGGCGGTGACGGGTACGCGCCGGTGAAGGTCGGCGCCGTGGGCTTCTGCTTCGGCGGCGGCACGACCTGGAACCTGGTGAACGCCGGCGCGCCGCTGGCCGCCGCGGTCCCGTTCTACGGACCCCTTCCCTCGGACCCCGCGGGGCTCGCGACGACCAAGTCGGCTGTCCTCGCGATCTACGCGGAGCAGGACACCCGCATCACCGCGAGCTGGCCGGACGCCGAGGCGCAGCTCAAGAAAAGCGGGACGCCGTACGCCCAGAGGGTCGAGCCAGGCGTCGGGCATGCGTTCCACAACGACACGAACGGAGCGACGCGTTACGGACCGGCGCAGGCCCAGGACGCCTGGGTCGCGACCATCGAATGGTTCCGAAAGTATTTGGGTAGCTAGGCGAGCGAGGCTTTGCCCGACCGGGCCGCAGGGCCCCCGAGAGCGGCCGCAGGCGGCGCAGCGCTCCGGGCTTAGTTGGGCTTCGTGTCCCGCAGGCGGTGGCGCTCGATGGTCTGGAGCAGCTCGTTCACGTCGAAGGGCTTGGCGATGTAGCCGTTCGCGCCGATCTCCTCGGCCCAGCGGCGCGCACTCTCCGCGGCGGTCATGACGACGATCGGATAGGTGAGCTGCCGCGCGCGTAAGCGCTCCGCGAACCCCCACCCGTCGAGGACCGGCATGCGCATGTCCAGGAGGATGATCGAGGGCACCAGCTCATCGAGCGCGTCGAGCGCTTCCGCGCCATTCGACGCCGTGCGGACGGAGAGCCCTTCACCCTCGAGGAAGTCGCGCAGCATCGCGAGGATCTCCGGATCGTCATCGACGACGAGGATGGGAGCCCCGGCCGCGGCGGATCCGTCGACCTGAGCGCGGGGGCGGGCGCCGCCCTGTGGCGGGCCAGGAATGTTGGCTGAGAGAGCGGTGGGTTCGAGCGCCAGCATCAATTCAGCTTCACTTCTCCGGCCCCGGCAGCGCGACGTGGAACGTGCTGCCCTGGCCCACCGTACGTTCCACCCAGATGATGGGGATGAGCTGGAGCGCGGTCATTGGCGCGGAAGGCTACTGACCGGACTGCTCCTTGAGCAGCGCGCGAATCGCTTCGCGCCCTTCGGGGCTCTTCTCCGGTACCGGTGCCTGCGCCGGAGACACGATGATCGCCCGCTCGCCCGCCGGCTGCTGGTGGGGCAGGTCCACGTCCTCGGGACCGCCCGCGGCGACGATGAGCGTGCGCTCGGCGTCCGGCGTGTCAAGGCCGATGAGCTTGTCGACCAGCTTGCGGTTGCGCATCGAGCGCGCGAGCACGCCGAGCACCGCGGGGTTGCGCAGCGCATTCGGATCCTGTTGCGCGAGCGGCGTGAGGGCGACCTCTTGCGCGAGCTCGGTGGAGGAGATCGTCACGTTCTCCTGCTTCGCGAGCGCGTCAAGGACGAGCAGTGACTTCGCGCGGCGCTCCGCGGTCGCGCGCCAGTCGGCGCGGATCTCGTTCTCGGTCTTGCGCGCTTGGAGGAGGAACTGCTCCCAGCTCAGGCCCTGATCCTTGACCCGGGCCTTGAGGTCTGCGATGAGGTGATCGAGCTCGTCGGTCACGAGGATCTCGGGCACCTCGACGGTCGATGTATCGAGGAGGTGCGCGAGCAGCTTCTCGGCCGCGTCATCGCGCGCTTCGTGGAACGCGGCGTGGGCGAGCTCGCCGCGCACGGCCTTGTCGAGGTCGGCCACGGTGGCGACGCCGACGGTCTTGGCGAACTCATCGTCGAGCGGCGGGAGGAGCTTCTCCGCGACCTGCGCGACCCGCGCGGTGAATGCACCGGTCTTGCCCCGCAGGTCCTCGTCCGGGTAGTCGCCCGGGAACGCGAGCTCGAACTTCTTTTCGTCCCCTGCCTTCGTGCCGAGGAGCGCATCGGCCAGCCCCGGGATCGCATAGTCGCGCCCGAGCTCGAGGTGCGCGTTGCGGCCCATGGGCGGCATCTGCTTCCCATCGAGCTCTACATCGAGGTCGATCGTGAGCACGTCGTTCTTCTCTGCGGATCGTTCCACCGGCTTGAGCTCGGCGTGATGCTCGCGCATGCCGGCGATCGTCTGCTCGACCTGCTCCGCGGTGAGCGGCGTGGGCTGTACGCTCACGCCGGCTGCGCTGTGATCGCCGAGCGCGACGTCCGGACGGACCGGCACGGTCGCTGTGTACTTCAGCGACTTGCCCGGCTCGAGCTGGGTGACTTCGACCTCGGGCCGGTCGAGCCAGTCGATGCGCTCGAGATCCGCGATCTCCTTGAACGTCTCGTCCACGACGTCCGCGGCGGCGTCCTCCCACAGGTGCTCCGCCCCGTACGTGCGCTCGTACAGCGCGCGCGGCGCCTTCCCGGGCCGGAAGCCCGGGATCTTCGCGTGCTGCACATGCTTCTGGAACGCCCGCTCGCTCGCGCGCTCGAACCGGTCGGCGTCGACCTCGACGTTCATCGAGACGATCGAGCCCGGTTTGCGCTCGATGGTATGGGTGAACGAACGCGCGGGCGCGTCCGTCAAATGGGGCTCGGCCGTGGCGACGCGGCTCGCCGGGCCCGGCCGCACGATGTTCGGCGGCTGTTCTGTCGTCATGGAGAGACAAGTTTAGGCCCCTCCGCCGTATGCTGCGAAGCCCCGATGTACTTCTACGAGATCCACGAAGGCGAGGACGACCTCGGCACCGCCGTCCTCCTCTCCCATGAGGACCGGTTCTCGCCCGAGGAGTTCTTCCGCATGGTCAAGAAGGCCAAGCAACTCGTCAAAGACAGCTTCGAGGAGGCATCGCTCGCCGAGGCCATCGCGAACGAGCTCGAGCGCGCCGGCGGCTTCCTGCACGTCACCGACGAGCGCCTGCTCGCATCGGTGAACGTCGGTGAGACCGAACAGGACACCTACCTCGTGGCCGCCGACGACAGCGTCCGCACGGTCTACCTCGAGACGGACGAGCCGAAGCCCAATGGCGACCGCCCCAACTAAGCAGCCGCGCATCGGCTTCGTCGGCCTCGGGATCATGGGCCAGCCGATGGCCCGGAACGCCCTGAAGGCCGGCTTCCCGGTCACCGTCACGAACCGGACGCTCACCAAGGCCGATCCGTTGAAGACCGACGGCGCCGTTGTCGTGAAGACGCCGCGCGAGGTCGCGCAGCGCTCGGACATCGTCGTCACGATGGTGACGAGCTCGCCCGAGGTCGAGACGGTCACCTTCGGTCCTGACGGCATCGCCGAGGGTGCGCACGACGGGCTCCTCGTCATCGACATGAGCAGCATCTCGCCGGTGGCGACCCGCGCGTTCGCCGAGCGCGCGGAGGAAAAGGGTTTCAAGACGCTCGACGCGCCGGTCTCGGGTGGCGAGCTCGGCGCCGTCGAAGCGCGCCTCTCGATCATGGTCGGCGGCGACGAGGCCGACGTGGAGCGCGCGCGGCCGCTCTTCGAGGCGCTCGGGAAGACGATCGTCCACATCGGCGGCCATGGGGCGGGTCAAGCGTGCAAGCTCGCGAACCAGATCGCAGTGGCGATCAACAACCTCGGCGTCTCCGAAGCGCTCGTCTTCGCCGCGGCGATGGGCATCGACCTCGAGCGCACGCGGCAGGTGATCGCCGGTGGCGCGGGCAGCTCGTGGGCGATGCAGAACTACGCGCCAAAGATGCTCGCCGGAGACTTCAAGCCGGGCTTCATGGTCGATCACCAGCAGAAGGACCTGCGGAACGTCCTGGACGCGGCGTTCTCCGCTCATCTATCGCTGCCAGGCACGTCGCTCGCCCACGCGCTGTACAACGCGTTGCAGCGGGACGGCGGCGGGCGCGAAGGGAACCTCGCGATCATCAAGGTCATCGAGAAGCTCTCCGGCGTCGAGGCCCGCACCCGATCGTGAGCTTCGACGAGTCCCTCGGCCGCCTCGCCCAACTGACCGATGCGGAGCTCCAGCGAGAGTGGACGTTCCGCGGCACGCAGATGGACCTCGGCTACGCGCTGTACCACGCCTTGGAGCAGGAGCAGCGTGCCGTCATCGAGGCGCCGCGCGGGCCGACCGAATCGGCGCGGATCCTGTCACTCGCCCAGAGCGCGTTCGGCGAGCTCCGCGGACTGCTGGCCGGCCGTCCCGATGCGCTCCTCGATCGCGCCCCTGCGCTGGGAGAGTGGACCGTGCGCGAGACGCTCGCCCACGCGATCGGCGTCGAGCGCTCGTATCGCGCGCAGTGCCAGTACGCAGCCGGCCGCTCGGCCGCCGAGCCGGTGAAGCTGCCCGAGGAGCGGCGCCCGCAGCCTGATCCCGTGCACACGGCCGGCGGCGTCGCGGAGATCCTCGAGCGGTTCGCCGAGCAGCGGGCCGAGACCGACGCGAAGCTCGCGGCGCTGGATGAGACCGCGCTCGGCCGGCCGACGTACTGGGGCGGCGCCGAGGTCGACGTGCGGCACCGGCTGCATCGCTTCGCATCGCACATCGCGGAGCACACCAATCAGTGCCAGAAGGCGGTGCGGGCGCTCGGCGCGTTCGGCGGTGACGCGCGTGCGATCGCAAGACGGATCGGCGCGATGCGTGGACTGCACGAGCGGCGGACGGATGACGCGCGGCTCCGCGCCCTCGATGCTGAGCTCGCGGAAAAGGCCCGGATCACGCAGTCGTAGCGATACGCTGAACGGCGGGCGAGTGGCGAAACGGCAGACGCTCGAGCTTTAGGAGCTCGTGCTCGCAAGAGCGTGAGGGTTCGAGTCCCTCCTCGCCCACGGCTCGCTGGACATCGGCTCAAGCGGACTTGCGGACGCGCCATGCCACCGCAGGCCTCCGGGCGGCTGAATGGCGGCGGCGGCCTACTCTTTCACGACGGCTCATCATGACGGGATCGTCACGCGGAGGGAGGCGGATGGTCATCGGTTGGATCTGGTTGCTCGAGGCGCCCGCCAAGCAACATCGTCGACCGCCACGTGCGGTCGCTGCGCTCAAAGTTGGGTGACTCGTGGCGGTCACCTCGCTACATTGCGACCGTGAGGCAGGCTGGCTACCGGTTGGTCACGGGATGAGCGGAGATCCGATGAAGCTCGTGAAGTTCGTGTGCGTGGCGAAGGCCCATGCCGGGGGCCGCAGTGAGTCAACTCTCACCATCCACGAAGGGGCCTGGGCCTTTTGCCCGAGCGGTGGCGACCGCACGGCTCACGAGTGGAGACCCAGCGATGGCGTTCCCCTCACGGCGGCGATGCGGTTCACGCCGCGCCAGCAGCCATCCGCCCCGGCAACGAGCGCGCCGGGATCGCCGAAGGCTCCGTCCAAGGGAAAATTGAGGACGCGCTGAGGCAATTTACCGATCGTCGTGGTGAATGCGCGACACCACGCGGAGGCCGTCGGCTCGACGATGGGCGCACGCGCGGCACTGCGGATGTCGCTAGACGCCAGTGCGCTCGCTACGCTTGAACGCAACGATCGGCCCTGACCACCACGAGGCAGCGACCGCCTAGATCGCGATCTCCATGCCCTCGCGTGCCACGATCACCTCGAGCCCGCCCCCGTTCTGGTTCGCCGTCGCCTGCGCTTCGATGCCGATGCGATCGAGCGCGTCATCGCTTCGATCGGGGTCGTGGTGGTACAGGATCAGTCGCTTCGCGTGGGCCCGCGTCGCCACGTCGAGCGCGGTCGCGACCGTCGAGTGGCCCCACCCCGGCTTGAAGTCGGCGTCGAGGTACTGGCCGTCGTGGATCAGCGCGTCGACGTTCTTGGCAAGGTCAATGACCGGGTTCGGCTCCCCGCTGAACGGATCTTCCGTGTCGGTCGCGTAGACGATCGATCTTCCGTCGGCCTCGATGCGATAGGCGAGCGCCGGCGCCGGATGGAAGATCTTCGCCGCGCTGACGTGGTATGGACCCACTGTCCGCTTCGAGCCGCTCGCGACCTCGTGCACCTCGAGATGCACTGGGAGGCCATCCAGATCCACTGGGAAGAACGGATCGTCCATCCCAAGGCCGAGTAGCTCCTTGAGCGGGCGGTGCTGCGTTGGACCGTACAGCCGGAGCGTGCTCTTCGGGTCGTAGGCCGGACGGAAGAACGGGATGCCTTGGATGTGATCCCAGTGCAGGTGCGAGAGGAAGAGGTCGACGGTGAGCGGCGACGTGCCGTTCAGCTTGAGACCGAGCTCGCGTAGGCCGGTCCCCGCGTCGAGGATGAGCAGGTGATCGCTCGCGTCGCGCACCTCGACACACGCGGTGTTGCCGCCGTACCGCACTGTGCGATGCCCCGGCGTGGGGATCGAGCCGCGCGTCCCCCAAAAGCGGATCTTCACGCGGTCGCGGCCGGCGCGGCGGCCGCGCCCATCTTCTGGTCGCGCTCCGAGAGGCCGCTGGCGGCCTCAGCGATGCTGCCCATCCCCTCATCGCCAGGCTTCGGCCACGTCGTTCGCAGGTCGTCGATGGTCCGCTCGAGCTCCGGCAGGGCGCGATGCACCGCGTCCATCACCGCCGGATCAAGATGTGCGCCGGCCATGCCGTCCATGATCTCGATCGTCTTCTCGAGCGAGTACGCAGGCTTGTAGTAGCGCGGCGCGGTCAGCGCGTCGAACACATCCGCGGCTGCGACGATGCGCGCCCCGAGCAGGATCGCATCCCCGCTCAAACCGTTCGGATACCCCGTACCGTCCATCCGCTCATGATGCTGCGCCGCGATCTCAGGCACATCACGCATGTCCGGCGGGAACACGAGGTGGCTCAGGAATTCCGCGGTCTTCTCGGCGTGTGCCTTCATATACGCGAACTCCGCATCGTCCAGCTTGCCCGGCTTCTGCAGGAACCGGTCGCGCACGGCGATCTTGCCGTAGTCGTGGAGGAGGGCACCGGCCTGCAGGCGCTCCAGCTCCTCGTCCGAGAGCCCAAGCTCCGTGCCGATCACTGCCGCGTACCGGGTGACGCGCGTACTGTGCCCGGCGGTCTGCTGATCGCGTGCGTCGACCGTCGTCGCGAGGGTCTCGATGAGCGAGAGCCACAAGCCCTTCTGCGCGTTCACGAGCTGCGCGTTCTCCACGGCCACCGCCGCCGATGAGGCGAGCGAGCCAAGGGTCACCTCGTCCTCCTCGGTGAACGCGCCGTCCTTCTTGTTGATCGCCTGGAAGACGCCGATGACGGCGCCGTCATGGCCGGTCATGGCGAGCGTGAGGAGATTGCGGGTGTGGAACCCGGTGCGCTTGTCGCTTTCCGCATTGAACCGGGCGTCGGCGTACGCGTCGGGGATGCTGACGGTCTCGCCCGTCTGCGCGACGGTCCCCGCGATCCCCACCCCGAGCGGAAAGCGGATCTCGCCGACCTTCCCCGTCGCCACCTGCGACCAGTACTCCTGCCGCTCCCGGTCGACGATGTAGATGGTCGCGCGCTCGGCACCCACCATCGTCACGGTCGCTTCTGCGATGAGCTGCAGCAGCGCGTCAAGGTCGGTCACGGTCATGAGCTGACGGGTGACGTCGAGAAGGGTGTCGAGATCGCGCCGGCCAGAGCCGCGGCGGCGCTCCTCGGCGCGGCGATCGAACGGATGTCGGCTCACGAGACCGCTTCGTGCGGGATCTGAGCGAGCACCGGGCCCACGCTCTCCGCGATCCGCTCGAGCAGCATCTGATCGCGCCGCTCGAACGGGCCGCTGCGCTTGTTCAGCACCTGCAGCACGCCGATCACGGCGCGCCCGGTCGTGTCCCACACCGGGACGACGAGCATGTTGAGCGTGCGGTAGCCGCTGCGCAGGTCGAAGTTGCGGTCGAAGCGCGGATCCGCGTACGCGTCCGGGACGTTGATCGTCTCGCCGGTGACTGCGGCTTGGCCGGCGATGCCAGTGCCCAGCGGGAGGCGGATCTCGATCGCGGTGCGCGCGGCGACGCGCGACCAGAGCTCCTGCTTCGCCCGATCGACGAAGTACACGGTGCACCGTTCGGCATCCGTCGCCTGCGCGCAAAGGTCGATGAGCCCGCGCAGGTACGCCTCACGATCACGCTGGACCGCCAGATGGCTCAGCTTCATGAGCACGAACGCCACCTTGTCGTCGATCACGATGGGCGACGCTCCCGAGGTGACGCGCTGACGCTGCCGTCGGCTCGAAACACCGTTCCCCCTTCGGCCCCAAGCCTCGGTCGGAAGCCCTCGGGACGCGATCATGCTAGCGGCTGGCTGCCCTGCGGAGCACGTCCCGAAGGACCGCGATCGACCGTCCGTAATCGGCCAGTGACAGGCGCTCGACCGGCGTGTGGTCGTAGCGCGCGTCCCCCGGCCCGTACGCGACCATCGGGCACCCCCACGCCGGAAGGAGCACGTTCATGTCGCTCGTGCCGCTCTTCTCCTTGAATGTCGCCTGGCCGCCCACGGCGGCGATCGCGCGCGCGAAGGAGGTCGCGACCGAAGTGGTGCGCGCGGTGCGAGCCGGCTCTTCGGACGCGATGCGCTCGACCGTCGCGTCGGCGTCGCCGTCGTGATCGTCGGCGATGGCGCGTGCAGCGGACTCGAGCTCGTCGGTCCCGATGCCCGGCGGGATGCGATAGCCGACCCGAAGCTCGGCGCGTTCGATCAATCCATCGCCGGCCGCGGCATGCATGCCCTCGAGCCGGCAGTCGAGCCGCGCGACGGCCTTCGCATCCGCAGTGCGCGCGACGGCGTCGTCCTTGATCCGCGACCACAGCGCGAGCGCCTCTTCGGAGACCGTCGGTCCCGGCGAGGCGCCGTGCCGGGCCTCGCGCGCGAGCGTCACGCCAAGAACGAGCCGGCCCTTGTAGGCGACGGTCACGCCGTCCCAGCCTGACGGCTCCCCGATGATGCACCAGTCGGGCGCGGGCAGGGTCGCGCGAAAGCGGGCGCCCTTGCTCGTGGGCGATTCTTCCTCGACCGCACCGACGACCGTGACCTTAAGACCCGCGACCGGCTCGGTCGCCGCAGCGACGAACGCCGCGAGCGGGCCCTTCGCGTCGACGGCGCCCCGCCCAACGAGGTCGCCATCCTCGACGCGGACCGGGATCTCGCCCGGGACGGTGTCGATGTGGCCGAGCAGCACGACGTGGGTCGGGCCATCGCCGATCTCCCCGACCGCGTTCCCCGCGGCGTCGATCGATGCCACAAATCCGCGCTCACGCATCCGCGCGACGAGCCATTCGACCGCGTCGTGCTCCTGCCGCGATACCGAGGGGATCGCGACGAGCCCACCGAGCAGGGCCACGTCGTCCGGCGCGAGTTCGATCTCCATCAGGCGGCGAGCGCGGAGCGCGTGGCCTCGATGACCGCGTCGATCTGGGCCGCGGTGATGACGAGCGGCGGAAGGTAGCGCACGACGGTCGGACCCGCGCCGAGCGCGAGCACGCCGTGATCCTGAAGCGCTTTGAGCGTCGGCCCAGCGTTCTCCTTGAGCTCGATCCCCTGGATGAGCCCGAGGCCGCGGACCTCACGCACCCTCGGTGACTCGATCGAGACGAGGCCGTCGTGGAGCTGTCTTCCGCGCTCCGCCGCCGCGGCCGCGAGCCCGATTCGAAGGTGCTCGTCGATCGTCGCGACCGCGGCGGCGCAGGCGAGCGGGTTGCCACCGAAGGTTGTCGAGTGCGAGCGCTTCGGCAGCTCCCCGAGCGCCCGGGAGAACGCGATCGCGCCCATCGGCATCCCGCCGGCGATCGATTTCGCGAGACAGAGGACGTCGGGCACGACGCCGTACTGCTCGATCGCGAACATCGTGCCGGTGCGCCCGAAGCCGGTCTGCACCTCGTCAACGATGAGCAGCACGCCCCGTTCGCGGCACAGCCGCGCGGCCTCGGCGATGAACTCCTGCGTGGCCGGGCGCACCCCTCCCTCGCCCTGCACGAGCTCGACGATGAACGCGGACGTCTCGGCGGTGATCGCTTCATCGAGGGCCTCGGTCTTGTTGAACGGGATGTGGCTGAAGCCTTCGAGGAGCGGGCCGAACAGCTCGCGGTCCTCCGGGCCCCACGTCGCCGAGAGCGCGCCCATCGTCTTGCCGTGGAAGCCACGCATCGTCGCGACGACCTTCGTTCGCTTCGTTGCGAGCCGGGCGAACTTCAGCGACCCCTCGACGGCCTCGGTACCACTGTTGCACAGGAAGACGCGATCGAGCGCGGCGGGCAGGATCCGCGCAAGCCGGTCGTACAGCTCGGCGCGCCGGTCGTTGTAGAAGAGCTCGGTGCAGAACGACAGCGTGCGAGCCTGCGTCGCGAGCGCGTCGGCCACCGCGGCGTTCCCATGACCGAGGTTCCCTGAGCCCTGCCCGCCGACGCAGTCGATGTACCGACGGCCGGTGTCGTCCCAGACGAGCGCCCCCTCACCGCGCACGATCGCGAGGTCGCGCTTCTGGTAGAGGCCCGAGGTGTGCGCGGCCTCGCGCGGCACGATGTCGCTCACGCGTGGATGACGGTCCGCACCTGCGGGTCACCCGCGGCGCTGCGGATCACGACCTCACCGACACCGCCCTCGATCGCCTCACGCGCAGCGAGGATCTTCTTCTTCATCCGCCCCTGCGCGAGCTTCTCGGCCTCGTCGAGCGTCGTCTCGGCGACGAGCGACCCAGGATCGCGCACGTCGCGGAGAAGCCCAGGGACGTTCGTGAGGATCAGCAATGCGTCCGCCTCGATCGCGACCGCGATGCGCGCCGCGACCCGATCGCCGTCGACGTTCACCGCTTCGTTCTCCATCGAGAGCGCGAGCGGCGCGATGACCGGCACGCGGCTGGGAGCCATGAATTGGCGTAGGAGGGGAACGTTCACGGCCTTCACGGTGCCGGTGTAGTCGTCGTGCAGGATGATGGTCTTCCCGTCCCGTACCGCGCGCACGGCCTTCCGTTCCGCAACGAGGAGCCGGCCCGAGAGACCGGAGAGGCCGATCGCGTCGACGCCTCGCGCCTGGAGCTTCTCGACGTACTGGAAGTTCTCGATCCCGAGGGCGGCCATAGCGAAGAGCTCGAGCGTCCGGCGATCGGTGCGGCGGCTCTGGTGGCCTGACGGCGAAATGATGGTCTCGACCGGATGGCCGAACCGCTCCTGCAGCGCGTCGGTCTCCGCGGAGGCCCCGTGGACCAGGACGATCTCATCCGAGCGCGCGACATCGGCGACGAGATCGGCGACGCTGTCGCGGTCGACTCCGGCCGATCCGCCGGCCTTGATGACGGCGCGGAGGGTCATGGATGCAATCCGGGGAACTCGAGGCCCGCGGTCTCGGCGAAGCCGCACGCCACATTCATGGCCTGCACGCCGTTGCCGGCCGCACCCTTCATGAGGTTGTCGATCGCGCAGAGCGCCACCACGCGATCGCCACGCGGATCGGCCGCGAAGCCGACGTCCGCGAAATTCGATCCCGCGAGGAGCTTCGGCTCGGGATAGCGGAAGATACCGGTCCGCTCCTTCACGATCCGCACGAACGGCTCGCTCGTGTAGGCCTCGCGGTACGCGCGCCAGCAGGCCTTGTCGTCCACCCCGCTCTGCACCGGGACGTGCGCCGTCGCGAGCACCCCGCGCACGAGCTCGACGGCGGTCACCGACAGCTGCACGCGTACGCCGAGCTCCTGCTCGATCTCCGCCGTGTGACGATGGCCGACTGGCTTGAACGAGCGCACGACGCCGGCGCGCTCCGGGTGATGGGAGTCCTCACCATGCCCGCGGCCCCCCTCGCTCGAGCCCACCTTGCATTCGACGACGACAGGGCGCGACTGGTCGATGAACCCGGCGCGCGCGAGCGGAAGCAGGGCGAGGATCGTCGCGGTCGCATTGCAGCCGGCGCCCGTGAGGAGCTTCGCGGTCCGGATGTCGTCCCGATGGAGCTCCGCGATCCCGTACACCGCCGTGCCGAGCAGCTCCGGGTGCGGATGGTCGGCCTCGTACCACTCGCGGTAGCGCGCGGCGTCGCGCAGCCGGTGGTCCGACGACAGATCGATGACGAGCGCCCCGCGCGATCGGAGCTCCGTGAGCCGGTGCGCGCCGTTCGGGAGCGACAGGAACAGGACGTCGCACCCGCTGACGTCGTCGTAGCGCACGAACTGGAGCGAGGAGCGCTTCCGTAGGTTCGGATGCGCGACGGTGACCGGCTTCCCGGCGAGGGACTCGCTGCCCGCCACGATCTCGCCCACCTCGGGGTGCCCGGCGAGCAGCCGCAGGAGCTCGCCACCGGCGTAGCCGCCGGCGCCGATGACGCCGACCTTCATCAGCGTTCAGCGACCTTGAGGGCGTAGTCGACGACCCGGCCGGGGATGTTCACGCCGGTCGTGTCGATGGAGTTGCGGAATTCCATCGTGTAGTTCACCTCGTTCACGAGGAGCCCTTCCGGTGCCTCGAGCACGTCGACCGCGACGACGCCGCCACCCACCGCCCTCGCGGCACGCACGCAGAGGTCGTTGAGCTCAGGCGTGACCTCGCACTTGGTCGCTTTGCCGCCACGCGCCGTGTTCGTGATCCAGTGCTCGGAGTAGCGGTAGATCGCGCCGATGGTCTCGTCGCCGACGACGAACGCGCGGATGTCCCGGCCGGGCTTCGGCACGTACTCCTGGATGTAATAGATGGAGTGCATGTACGTCCCGAGGACGTCCTTGTGCTCCAGGATCGACTCGGCCGCGTCCCGATCGTTCACCCTCGAGATGAGCCGGCCCCATGACCCGACGAGGGGCTTCAACACGGCCGGGTAGCCGAGCTCCTCGACCGCGGCGAGCGCCGACTCGGGCGTGAAGGCCAGGCGCGTGCGTGGCGACGGCACGCCGTCACGGATGAGCCGCATGGTCGTGAGGAGCTTGTTCCCGCAGACATCGGCGACCTCGAACGTGTTGACGGTCGGGATGCCCCACGTCTCGAGCACCGCGAGCGCGTACAGCGCACGTGAATGCTGGATGCAGCGCTCGAGCACCACGTCCACACCCAGCTCCGGCTTCTTCTCGAGCGCGAAGACGAGCTCGCGGTCGTCGATGACCGTGGTGGCGATGCCGCGCCGCTCGAGCTCTTCGAGCAGGAGCTTCTCCTCGACGCGCACGCGAGAGAGGAGCACACCGACGGTGCGGTTACTCACCCCAGTCTTCTTCGGCCTCCGGTGCGAGCGCGAGCGCGACCGGCGCGGTGGCGGTCACCTCGAGCTCCGCGCCGCAGTCCGGGCACGAGACGATCTCCCCCTTCACGGCGTCGGCGCCCACGGACACGTTGGCGTCGCACTCGGGGCATTTGCTCGTCGCGGGCATTCGACCCGTTACCTCCCTCAGCTGATGAGGGAACTTTAGCTGAGCCGACCCCTCGCGCGGGCCTTGTCCACGTACATGCGCTCGTCCGCTTTCGCGATGAGCTGATCCGCGAGCAGACCGTCATCCGGGAACGCGGCGATGCCGAACGAGACGCGCGGCAGCGAGTGCGGCATCCCTCCCCACATGTATGTCTGCTCGGGCAGCTCGCGGCTCAGGCGCGTCACGAGGGTCTGCGCCGCGTCCATCCCGGTGCGCGGGAGGAGCAGGACGAACTCGTCGCCGCCGAACCGGGCGACCACGTCCTCGGCGCGCGCGGTCGTCCGGAGCGTCGTGCCGACCGAGCGGAGCACGGAGTCGCCGACAAGGTGTCCGGCCGTGTCGTTCACGGCCTTCAGACCGTCGACGTCGCACAAGATCACGCAGAAGGCGTCCCCGTGCCGGCGAGCCTCCGCGGTCTCGGCCTCGAGCCGCTCGACGAGGACGCGCCGGTTCATGAGGCCGGTCAGCGGATCGCCGCTCGCGAGGCGCCGGCTTTCGCCGAGGAGCCGGGCGTTCGCGATCGCGATGGCGGCCTGGGCCGCGTACAGGCGGAACATCCGCTGGGTCTCGGTCCCCCAATGGCGGCGCCGGCCGGAGTACAGCGTCATCGTGCCCACGAGCTCTCCGTGCGCGATGAGCGGGAGCGCGAGCGCCGACTCGATGACGCCGTGCAGCCGGGGATTGGAATCGGGGTGCGTCGCGTAGTCGATCACCACGGTGGCCTCGCGGGTGCGCACGCACTCGAGCGCGATACCGACGAGCGGACCGCCCGGATCGTCGCGCAGCTCAGGCATCTTCGATCGGTTGATGGCACGGATCGTGAGACCGCCGTCCGGGTCCGCGAGGGCGATCATGGCCCCGTCGGTGTGGGTCAGCCTGATGACGTTGTCGACGGCAAGGCGCGCGAGGTCGTCGAGCGAGATCTCGCCCGCGGTCGCGAGGCCGACGTCATACAGCGCCGCGAACTGCGCGGCGCGATGACGCTCCCGCAGCCCGAGGCGCCAGTTCGAATAGAGAGCGAGTCCCGCGCGGATCGCGAGCACGATGATCGTGAGCCCGATGGCCGCGGCCACGAGCGGGTCGGTCGCGGTCTGGTGGTCGAGCTGGCTCGCGATGAGGATCGCGGCGGCGGCGAGCGCCACGACGCCCGGCAGCAGCATCCGCGAGAACTGCACCGCCTGCGTCGCCACGAAGGGCGCCTGGGTCCCCCGGGAGGCCTCGGCCCATTGCCGACCGGCGATGCCGATGGCGAGGATCCCGAGCATCCAGCAGATGTCCAGGACCGACCCGGGCTGGAACGAGCCGTGGACGAAGTCGGGCAGCCAGACGACGAACCCAACGGCATTCAGGGACACCCCCACCAGGAGCGCGAAGTGCGCGCGGCGGGTCTGCTGCGGAGGAAGACCCCAGAACATCGACAGGGCGGCGCCGGTGGCCGCGACGTAGAAGATCGGGTACGCGAGACCGACGCTGATCGCGGCGGGCCTGTTGATCATCTCGGGTGAGAAGAGGTCAGAAGCGTAGAGGGCGACGCCGGCGAGCATCGTGAGGACTGCGGCGCTCACGTCGAGCACGAGCGCGTAGATCGCGAGGCGCTGCTCGTGGCCGGCGAGGAACGCGGCGCACCCCACGACGAAGAACGCGGCGGCCGCGAGGAAGCCGAGATCCGACGGTGCCGGCGGCGCTGGGTCGATGCCGGCGATGTCGTACAGATCCCAGAACAGCCGACCGATCGTCCAGGCGACCGCGCCGAGGAAGATCCAGACCCACGCCCAGCGCTCGCGGACCAGCGGCACGAAGGCGGCCCGCGCGGTGCCGACGGTCGCCCCGAAGGCGAACCCGGTCCAGCCGAGGTCGGCGATGTAGTGCCGCAGCTCGCCGGGACCGGCGAGCAGCTCTGCCACCCAGACGAGCAGCGCACCGCCGAGCCCGGCCGCCAGCGCCTGCTGCGAGCGAAGCCGTACGCCGAACACCCGCCGAACGCTAGGCCCGCTCCTCCAACAGCAGAAGAGGTCAAGTCGTCCTCACCCGTTTGCGGACGCCAGAGGGAGGAACTACCTCCCCCGCTCGACCTAGGCGGCCGTCTTCTTCGCCCGTGTTGGGCGCACGTTGTCGCCCTCCGACAGCTCGATCTTGTGCGTCCGCGCGGCAGCGACGATCTTGCGCCGGGCGCCCTCTTTCTTGACGGGGCTCTCGAACTTCGTTCGGTTCCAGCGGGCCATCGCGTCGCGAATGTGGCTCTCGTCGTTGAGCGGCAGGTGACCCTCGCCGTCCGTGTCCACGTAGGCGAACACGTCCTTGTTCATGCGCTTGCGCTGCTTCGCCTTCAGTTCGGCCAGCTGAGCAGCTTCACGCTATGTGCGGAGCATTTCGGCGAGCCATCCGGCATCGGCGCGGCGGAGCACGTCGTTGGCTTCGTCGATCTCGGCACTCCATTCCTGGGAGAGCGGCCGCGTGGCGCCGAGGGCCCACACATCGAGGGCGCGGGTGAAGGCCAGACCTCGCTCGCGGTACGCGGGCCCAGCCGATACGAAATGGCGGTGCGCGAGCGCATCGTCGCCGACCAGCGAGGCCGCGAAGGCAAGCAGCCGGTCGCGATCGCCGCCGTAGCCGTCGGTCTGCTCGAGCGCCGCCGCCATTCGCAGGAGGCGCTCCCGGTCGCCGGTCAAGAGGAGGAGGCTCGCCGGGATATTCAGCCCACGCCCGAGCGCGGTCAGGGAGAGATCGGGTAGCGCCACCCGGTCGGCGAACGCGAGCATCTCCGCGGTGCGCTCCCCAGCTTCGTCGGGACGCCCCGCCCAGAACAGCAGGAGCGCCTCGCACGACAGCCAGGGCACCACCCACTGGGGCGCGTTGCGCGAGATCGGAAGCCGGGTCAGCCGCGTGGCGCCCTCGATGAGCGCCTCGGTAGGGCCCGATCGGGCGGCAGCGACGAGCCCCTCGAGCATCCGGACGGACGCAGCGAAGAGATCGCTCTCCGGATCGCCCGGGACCGCGAACGAGCCGTTGGCCGGCCAATCGCCCGCGAGCAGAGCGTCCAGCGCGCGGAAGCTCGCAATCGTGGTGCGCTCGTAGCCGTAGCGTTTGACGAAGGACACGGCCTGCTCGAAGCGAACGAATCGCCGGCGCACGGTCTCGCCGTTGAACGAGTACGCGATCCCGTTGTGATGCGCCCGAGCGAGCACCTGCGGCGCGAGCGCCTCCACATCGGGCTCGGGAAGCTTGCCGACCCGCGAGAGTGTGAAGGTGATGTTGCCGGCGCTCCGCGCGACAGCCGCGGCCTCGTCGATTAGGGCCAGCCCCGTGATCGGCCGGGTGAGCGACTCGGACGCCGCCATCGTGCAGAGGGCGCTCGCTTCGGTGGCCCGATCGCCGGCAGCCCGGGCGACAGCGAGCGCGCGCTCCGCCCATTGACGGGCCTCGTCGTCGCCTCGCGCGATGTGCGCGCGCGCGAACCAGTCGTAGATCCGCGCCTTCAGCCGGTCGTCGGGCCGATCGTCGGTCAAGGCGACCGCGTCGCGCGCGAGCGCGAAGCTGCCCTCCGCGTCGCCGCTCAGCCAGCGAGCGGTCCCCGCGATCTGCAGCAGCTCGAGCCGAGAGCTCGCATCTTCGATTGGACCGAGCAAGGCCAGGCCGTGCTCGGCCGCGACGCGGGCCTTCACGTGGTCGATCGCGAGGTAGGCCCGTCCGAGCCCGAGGTAGTCGTTCATCGTCGCGTCCCCTCGAGCGGTGATCGCCGCCTCGAAGTGCGCGACCGCCTGGGCCGGCGCGTGGATCGCGAGGGCTTTCAGCGCGGCTGCCTCGAAGGACTCGGCGGCCCGCGCGTTGTCGCCGCCGTCACGCCAGTGGGAAGCGAGCTTCGCGGCCGGCGCGTCGGGATCGCCCGAAAGGTACGTCGCGATCCGCAAGTGGAGCCGACGCCGAACCGGCAACAGCAACGATTCGTACACGACGTCACGCGTGAGCGCGTGACGGAAGCCGTAGACCCCCTCGCGCGTGCCGGCGACCTCGACGAGGAGCTGCTCGTCGATGCACTGCTGCAGCTGTCGCGCGAGCGCGATCTCGTCCGTCTCGGTGACGGCCCGCAGAAGCTCGAAGCCGACGCGGAGCCCGACGACCGCCGCGGCCGAGAGCGTCGCCCGCGCCTCGTCGGCGAGGCGCTCCACGCGCGCACGGATGATGTCGCGGATCGAGCTCGGGATGGCGAGCTCATTGAGGGGCTTGCGGCGCCACCCCGTCGCGCGGTCGAAGTAGATCCCGCCGGACTCGACGAGTGACCGCAGGAGCTCCTCGGTGAAGAACGGGTTGCCGTCGCTCCGAGCGAAAATCGCGTCGCGGAACTCCGGTGTGATGCTGACACCCGGCTCCGCGAGCGCGAGCGTCTCGCGCATGAGCCCGGCGATCTGGTCCGGCGTCAACCGCCGGAGCGCGATCTCGACGCTGCAGCGCTCGCGCTGCAGCGTCGCGAGCAGCCTGGTGAGCGGGTGCCGCTGATGGAGGTCGTCGCTCCGGTAGGTGCCCACGATGAGCATCCGGGCCCCACCAATCTCACGGGTGAGGAAGTGCAGGAGCGCAAGGCTGGCCTCGTCCGCCCAGTGCAGGTCCTCGACGACAAGGAGGACGGGGGCATCCTTCGCGAGCGACGCGAGCAGCCACTGCAAGGCGACGGAGAGCCGGCTCCGCTCAACCCCTGATATCTGCTCGACGCGGCCGGTCGCCCTCGCGGCCTCCGGGAACAGCTGCGCGAGCTCGGGCGCGACACGCGTGAGCAGCTTGCCGAGCTCCTCACGCGGCAGGTCGCGCAGGCCCCAGCGGATCGCCGAGACGAACGGCGCGTAGGGCACGACCCCATCGGATTCGAGGGTGACGCCCGAGAGCAGCCGGAAGCCCCGGTCCACCGCCAACTGTTCCGCCCTCCTCGTCAGCGCGCTCTTTCCCACGCCCGCCTCGCCCGAGATCAGCACGGTGTGGCCCTCTCCCGCGGCCGTGAGGGTGACGTACCGCTCGATCGTCGCGAGCTCGGCGTCGCGGCCCACGAGCACTGGACAGACGAGCGCGCCCTGGGTCGGGAGCGGCCGCGGCGCGCCCAGCGGGACGCCGATGGCCTTCGCGGGCGCCGGCGGCGTCGTCGCCGCCGTGGGCCCGGGGGCGGCGAGGCCCCAACGCACGCTCCAGGCTTTCACCCGCTCGGAGACTCCCTTGAGGCGGAGCGCGCCGCGGTCCTCCATCTCGTAGGAGTGGCCCGTCCGCACGAGCCCACGGAAGGTATCGCTCACGAGGATCTCGCCGACCTTGGCCTTCGAGCAGAGCCGGCTCCCGATGATCACAGCGCTGCCCACGAACTGATCGTCGAACTCGACCGTCTCCCCGGCATGAAGCCCGACCCCAACGTGGATCGGGCGATCCGGATGACGCAGGCCGTGCAGCTCGACGCGCTTCAGGATCCCGACCGCGCATTCGAGCGCGCCGCGCGGCGAGCTGAACACGACGTAGAAGGAGTCACCCTCGGTCTTGACCTCGGCGCCCTCGTACCTGGCGACCTCTCGCCGGACGATGGCGCGGTAGTCGCGAAGGAGCCGTGCCGCGGCAGCGTCGCCCTCGCGCTCGACGAACCGGGTGTAGTCGCGAAGATCGCTGAACAGGAACGCTCGGGTCGCGCGCAGCGGCGAAGCGCTACGACCGCGAGTGACCGCCGGGACTGGCACCGGGCGATTCTACGGAGCGCCGGTGCCTGCTAGGTGCCCGGGTTCACCTCGGTGATCTCGTCCGCGATGATGCCGTGGGCCTCCCGATGGCAGGCCTCGCCGGCGTCAGCGTCCGGGGCCTCGTACATGCAGTACGTTCGGCCGGTGTCGACGCTGAACCAGTAGCTCAGCCACTGCACGCCGTACTTGTCCTGCACCTCGAGGTCACGGCGATGCGCCTCGTGCACGCCTTCGGCGGTCAGGCCTGCGATCTTGTAGTGGATGTCCATATAGAGCGGCACGGCAGCAGAGCCTACCCCCAGCGCGGCTGCTCGCCAAGGCCGATGCCGAGCGCGGTCTTCCCGACGATCTCGTGCCCGAGCGCCGAGTGGGCGCCGCCACTCCCTGACCGGCTACGGCGGATGTTCGCAATGGTCGTTCGCAATGGTCGCCTGACCTATCCGCCTGGCTTGATGTTTTGGTTCACGTGGAAGAAGTTGTCCGGATCGTACTTCTTCTTGATCTTCGCGAGCCGTTCGTAGTTCCCGCGATACGTCGCCTGGACCCGTTCCTGACCCTCGTCCATCATGAAGTTCACGTACGCGCCTCCGGCCGAGTACGGGTGCAGCGCGCTCCAGTAGTCGACCGTCCAGCGACGGATCATCTCGGCGTTCTTCGGATCCGGGTCGACGCCGACCATGACCTGCGACCACCTCGATTTCCGGAAGCTCCACGCGGTGTCCTTCTCACCGACCCGGTGGACAGCGCCGTCGATCGGGTAGAGGTGCATCGTCGACTGCATCGTCGGCAGGCGCGACGCGTACTCGATGTGGGCTTCGATCGCCTTCGGGCTGATGTCGTCGACGAAGTCGGCGCGCCAGTACCACTGGTGGCCCTTGGGGTAGAGCGCGTCGAACGCGCTCTGTAGCGCCGGGAATGGCATGGACTGCACGCCGTCGAGCGCCGGCGGGGCAACTGCGCGCGCCGGCGCGAGCAGCTTGTCGGCCTTCGCTGGGTCACCGACATAGCACCACACGACCCCGCACACCTTCTTCAGATGCAAGTGCTCGGGGAACGGCGGCCCCGGCGGCACCGTGAGGAAGGCGAAGAACCCGTACAGCTCCTCCGGAGCGTCACGCATGAAGTCGCGGTAGAACGCAAGGATCTCGCGCCCTTGCTCGATCGGCCAGAGCATCGGTCCCCCGATGATGGTGTCCACCGGGTGCAGCCGGAAGGTGAACTGGGTGACGGCGCCGAAATTTCCGCCGCCACCGCGCAGCGCCCAGAAGAGGTCGTCGTTTTGATGTTCGTTCGCCGTCACCAGACGGCCGTCGCCGAGCACGACGTCGGCGGACACCAGGTTGTCGATCGTCAGTCCGTACTTCCGCGACAGGTATCCCATCCCCCCGCCGAGCGTCAGGCCACCGACGCCGGTCGTCCCGATGATCCCGGACGGTGTCGCGAGCCCGAAGGCGTGCGTCGCATGGTCGACGTCCCCGAACGTCGCGCCGCCGGCGACCTGCGCCAGCCGCGCGGTGGGGTCGACCCGCACGCCACGCATGGGCGAGAGATCGATGACGAGACCGCCCTCCACCGTACCGAGACCGCCGCCGTTGTGTCCGCCGCCGCGGATCGCGACGACGAGCTTCTGGGCCCGCGCGAACTCGATCGCGCTGATCACATCCGCGGCGTCGGTGCAGCGCGCGATGAGCGCGGGGCGCTTGTCGATCATCGCGTTGTAGACCTGGCGCGCGCCGTCGTATGCCGCATCGTCGCGATCGATCACGCCGCCGCGCACGCGGCCTTTGAGCTCGGCGATCGCTGCGCTGACCATTACCCGCCCTCCCCCGACCGAGTCCTCGGCGGCCGGAGGGTAGGTCGGAGGCGCGACGGTGGCAAGTGGCCTCAGCCCGTGTGTTCGCCAAAGACGCAGGAGGTCAGCTCGAAGCCATCGGGCCACACGGGGCGGACCAGCCAGCCCGACAAGGCCTCTGCGTGCCGGGACCTGTGAGCCAGGAGGTCTAAAACTGTGAGCCAGGAGGGATTCGAACCCACGACCAAGGGATTAAGAGTCCCCTGCTCTACCGCTGAGCTACTGGCCCGCGCGGACCAAGGGTACCGAAGACGCATCGCCGCGGTTATCCACCGCGGCGATGTTTGATTGCTCGGCGAGCGCTCGCGCGCTACGTCCCGATCGTTACGACGCGCCGATCTTGAAGATCTTCGTCCCACACACCGGGCACACACCCTGGGTCGCGGGTCGACCGTTCTTCATCGTGATCGCTTTCGCGTCCTTGATCTCCCGCGAGGCCTTGCACTTCACGCAATATCCGGTAGCCACCGGTCACCTCCACGCGCGGATCCGCGACGCGACGCCCTCGGGGGAACGCACCCCTCCCAAGGCGGCGGGTATCGTACCCCCACCCTATTCGACGCCCTAATGCCACAAAACCCCGCCACAGGGGCGGGGCTTCGTGGTGAGGAAGGGAAGGGTTGGGAAGTCTTGTTCGTTCGCCTGGCGAGGTTGCAAGCCGCATGCCAGGCGCTTAGAGGGGATGACCGAGATGCGCGCCGAGCTGCTCTCCATCGGCACCGAGCTTCTGCTGGGGCAGATCGTGGACACCAATGCGGCCTATCTGGCCGGCCGGCTCGGTGGTCTGGGCATCGACCTCCTGTATATGTCCACGGTCGGGGACAACATCGGCCGGGCCACGGAGACCGTGCGCCGCGCGGTCGAACGGAGCGACCTCGTCGTGTGCACCGGTGGTCTCGGGCCGACGGAGGATGACCTCACTCGCGAGGCGATCGCCGCGGCGCTCGGCGAAACTCCGTCGGTCGATCGGGCCCTCGAGGCCGAGCTCGAGGCGTGGTTCGCCGGCCGCGGCGCGCCGATGCCGGATCGGAACCGGAAGCAGGCGTGGCTCATCCCGTCCGCGCGGGCGCTACCGAATCCGCTCGGCACCGCGCCAGGCTGGGATGTGCGTCGCGGATCCGCCCGGATCATCGCGATGCCCGGCGTGCCACGCGAGATGACGCGGATGTGGGAGGCGGAGGTCGAGCCGACTCTCGGCGAAGGCAGCGTGCTGCGCTCGCGGACGCTCAAGCTCCTCGGGATCGGTGAGTCGAGCGTGGAGGAGGCCCTCGACGCGCTCGTGCGTTCGACCGCACCGACCGTCGCCACGTACGCGAAGAACGACGGCGTCCACGTGCGGATCACCGACAAAGGTGCCGACGCCGCGGCCGTCATGCATCGCATCGAGGGGATGGATCGCACGATCCGGGGACGGATCGGGCAGCACGTGTGGGGCACCGACGACGACACGCTCGCGAGCGTCGTCGGGCGCGCGTTGACCGAACGCGGCTGGCGGCTCGCGATCGCCGAGGCCATCACCGGCGGCGAGATCGCGCGCGCCCTTACCGAGACCGACGGCAGCGCCGCATGGCTCGCGGGTGCGGTCGTGCTGCCGGGCGCGGACGAGCGGTCGCTCGAGACGTGGGCGACCCAGCTTGGCGCGGACGTCGTCTGCATCGCGCCATCCGGCGAGGCCGAGATGTCGCTCCTGGTCCGCACGCCCGAACGGGATGCGCGACGCGCGACCGTCCGCTATCGGTCGGCGAGCGAGGGGCGCCGGCGCGCGACGCTCGCGGCGCTGGACCTCATCCGGCGCGCGCTCGTCGAGGGCTGAACAACACGGGTCGTCTCAAGCAGACGCGATGCCATCACGCGCCGCGGGCGCGTACCGGTTCAGCGATGGGCGCTCGGCGTCATTGATGCCGCGCGCCTCGCCTTTTCGGCCGCGCGGAGCGCGCGTTGCGCCGCTTCCTTGGCTCGCTCGGCGGCCTGACGCGCCGTCGTCACGTTCGCCGGCGGCGCTTGCACCGCGCGGACCGTTGGGCTCGCGCTGGGACGCGGAGTCGCGTTCGGGGTAGGCGTTACGAACGCTCGAACGCTCGCCAGGGCCGACGAGCTCCCGAGCGGACGCGGACTCGCACCGGCCGCAGCGGCGATCGACCGGGTCGCGGCCGCGCGCGTCGGGTCGGCGAGTTTCGCACGATCGTCCGCGACCGTGACGAGCTGCGCGGTGAGGGCCACGGCCTGGTCCGCGATGCGCGTCGCGGGCGAGACCGTGCTCGGTACGGCCGTCGCGGCGACCGCCGCGAGGACCTGCGCCGTCGATGCGGTGCGCGGATCGAGGGCGAGCCTCGTCGCGGTGTCCGCGACGCGCTGCTGACTAAGCGTGATCGAGGTCTGCAGCTGGGTCACGAGCGCGGCGGTGCCAGGGTCGCTCGTCTCGACGCTGGCGAGGTCGGCGGCCGCGTCGGCAAGCGAGCTTCCGTAATCGGCCGTCGCGATGATGGCGTCGTCCTCGCGCCCGTTCTCCGCGAGACGCTCCGCCTCACCCAGGCGGTGCTCCGCGATGGACAGCTCCACGCTCGCGCGATCTTCCGCGCTCACCGCGATGGCAAGCCGGAGCTGCTCGCCCGCGAGCTTGAGCCCGTAGAGCGGCTCGTCCGGGAGCGAGTCGGCGCTCGCGACGGTCGCGCCACCGAGCAGCCCGGCGACGAGGACCATGACGACCAACGCGCGGACGAGCGTCGGGGCGGGCTTGCCGATGATGGCGAAGACGCCGTACGCGCGATCGGCCGCGGTCGGCTTGGCCGGTGCCAGCGCCGCGAGGACGGTGTTCCGCATCCGGATCCGGCTGGCGGCATCGACGCGGAGCTCACGCCCGCGAAGACGCAGCGCCGCGGCGATGGCTTCCCGAAGGATGGGGTCGCGGACCTCCTCGAGCCGGCGCACCCCGTGGGCCACCGCCTCCAGGTTCTCCGTGAAATCGGTCCGCCGCCCTGGTCCGCTCACCAGACGTACTAACGGCTGGGCTGGCGGCTCCGCTACGCCAGCTGGAGGAGGCGCGAAATACGCCAAAAAAAGGGGACCGGAAGCCTTCTAGCGGGCCGGTCCACCCCAGACGGGCACGTAGTGGCTGGCGAACGCCAAGTCGTGGACGATGGTGTCTCCCTCCCAGACGGTCCAGCTGCGCGAGACGTCGCGGCCCTGGACGAGCGCGCCCGGGAGGTACGCCGGGTCCGCCGGCTGGTCGGGCGCCGGGTTCTTGAAGTTCCACTGCAGCGGGTCGCCGATCACGACGCGCCGGCCGTTCGGAACGCTGATGAGATCGAAGCGCAGCGCCGCGGCGTACGGGTACGCCTTGATGAGGACGGGGTACCGGGTGTCGTTCTTCCACTTGAAGTCGACCCCCGGCTCAAAGACCGCGGCGTCGAAGCCCATCGGGTAGCGATCGATGTAGTAGCCGTGGGCGTGCCGCTCGACGATCTCGTAGCCGGCACGCGCGACGGCGTTGAAGAGCGTCGTCGAGACCTGGCACAGCCCGCCACCGATGACGTTCTCGTCGGACCTGCCGTCGATGATC
>DASYVN010000265.1:0-2967 GCA_035937095.1 Candidatus Limnocylindria bacterium | reverse complement strand
CGAACCGGCCGGCGTCGAGGGGCTGATCTACGACTGGAACCGCGACGGTCGTGTCGCGCGCGCCGATTACCGCGCGGTCGAGCTCGATGACGAGACGCTTCGTGACGGCCTCCAGGGGCCCTCGGTACGCAATCCGCCGCTCGCCGTGAAGATCCGGCTCCTTCACCTCATGGACGAGCTGGGCATCGACAGCGCGGACATCGGCCTTCCCGGCGCGTCGCCGCAGGCGCGCGAGTCCATCGTCGCCCTCGCGAAGGAGACCACGAGACTGCGGATCACTCCGAACGTCGCCGTGCGCACGCATCCAGCTGACGTGGACGCTGCGATCAGGGCGGCGGTCGAGTCGGGTGTCGCCATCGAGACCTGCGCGTTCATCGGATCGAGCCCGATTCGCCGCGTCGCGGAGAGCTGGTCCATCGACACGATGGTGAAGAACGTCGAGGAGTCGGTGACGCTTGCGGTGAAGAACGGCCTGCCGGTGACGTTCGTCACCGAGGACACGACCCGGGCCGATCCCGAGACGCTCATCACCCTGTACGACGCGGCCATCGGCTGCGGTGCGAAGCGCATCTGCGCGTCCGACACCGTCGGCCACGCGACGCCCGAAGGCGTGCGCAACCTCCTCACGTTCATCCGCACCGATGTCATCCGCGGGCGCGACGTGAAGCTCGATTACCACGGGCACAACGACCGCGGGCTCGGCACGATCAACGCGCTCGCCGCGACCGCGGTCGCCGATCGGGTGCACGGCACCGCCCTCGGGATCGGCGAGCGGGTCGGCAACACGTCGATGGATCAGCTCCTCGTCAACCTGCGCCTCTGGGGGCTCATCGACCGCGGCCTCGAGCCGCTCGTCGAGTACACCGCGCTCGTCGCCGAGCACTGCGGCGCGCCGATCCCGGCGAACTACCCCGCCCTCGGGGAGGACGCCTTCCGCACGGGGACGGGTGTGCATGCGTCGGCGGTTGTGAAGGCCCTTCGCAAGGGGGACCGCGACCTCGCGGATCTCGTGTACAGCGGCGTCCCGGCGTCGATGGTCGGCCGGGAGCAGCGCATCGAAGTCGGTCCGATGAGCGGTGAGTCGAACGTCGTGTACTGGCTGGAGCACCGGGGCATCGACCCGACGCGCGAGCGGATCGACCGCGTCATCGCGGCCGCGAAAGCGTCGGACCGCCTACTGACCGACGAGGAGCTCAACGCGCTCGCGCGCCTAGACTGAACACGGTGAGCGACGTCCACCACCGCATCGAGGCCGCCAAGCTCCTCCCGGGCGTCACACCGCAGCAGATCGGGCAACGCGTGCCCGCGCCCGACGCCGCGCATTCGTCCGCGCTCGTCCGAGGCACGGCGCTCATCTTCTGGGACCGATCGGGGCGCCGCCCGGGCAAGAAGCTCGACGCGATCGACACCGACCAGATCACGCCGGCGAAGGACTGCGTCTCGGAGAGCCTCGAGACGCTCGACGAGCGTTGGAAGGCCGGTGCGTTCCGCTACCTCATGCCCGACTTCCGCGCGCGGGTCCACGCCGGCGAAACGTTCGTCATCGCGGGGGACCGCTTCGCGATCGGCAGCTCGCGCGAGATGAGCCCCGCCGGACTGAAGGCCGTCGCCGAGGAGGTCGGGTTCGAGATGGTGATCGTGTGCGGCAACAACATGGGGGACATCTTCCGCCGCAACGCGTTCAACCTGGGTCTGCAGGTCGTGCAGGCGCCCGACGCGGTCGAGGACGCGAAGGACGGCGACGCGTTCAGCTTCGATCCCGCGTCACGCCGTCTTGTCAACGAGACCCAGGGCACGGCGTACGAGCCGCTTCCGCTCACGCGGAAGGAGGATGAGATCCGCCGCTCGGGCGGCATCTTCACCATCGGCCGGCGTGAGTTCGCGGAGTCCGTGCGCCGGTCGCCCCAGATCGTGTGGCCCGACGACAAGACCGCGCGACGCATGACGACGACCGAGCGGATCGTGTGGGCCCATCGGGTGGACAAGGACGCCGAGGCCACACCCGGCGCGACGCTGCGCGTGTACGCGGACCTGCTCCCGGCCTCGGACGGCACGGCGCCGTTCTCGATCCACACCTTCAACCAGATCACCGGCGGCGACACCATCTACCCGCGGCAGATCGCGGTGGCGAACGACCACTTCGTCTTCACCCGCAAAGAGGCGGACGACAAGCAGACCGCGATCGGGAAGGCCTTCGCCGAGAAATACGGGATCACCAGGCCGTACTACGCCACACCGGGCGACGGGATCTTCCACTTCTACTTCCCGGAGCAGGGTCTCGTCTATCCCGGCCAGTTCGTCGCCGGCGCGGACTCGCATTCGCGCGCGTACGGCGCCTACGGGGCGGTCGGCATCGGCGTCGGCTCGACGACGCTCGGCTTCGGCTGGGCGACGGGCTACGTCTTCTGCACGCTGTCCAAGGCGCGCCGCGTTGTGTTCACCGGCACGCTGCAGCCGTGGGTGAGCGGGAAGGACATCGTCCTCAAGCTCCTTGAGCGCTGGGGAACGGCGCAGTCACAGGGGATGTCCGTGGAATTCGTGGACGCCGAGCGGCAGCTGCCGATCGCGTACCGCAATACGATCGCGAACATGATGGCCGAGGGGGAAGCCCAGAACGGCATCTTCGCCGCGGACGAGCGCACGGCCGCGTGGTACCGGGAGAAGGGCATCTCGCTCCCCTACCCGCTGCTGCAGCCGGGGCGCGATGCGCACTACGAGATCGACGAGACGCTCGACCTCTCCCTGGTCATGCCGATGATCGCGAAGCCGTATTCGCCGGGCAATGCCTTCGCGGCGGAGCAGGTCGCGACGGAGCACCTCACCTTCGACAAGGCGTATATCGGCTCGTGCACCAACGGCAGCTACGACGACCTGCTGCAGGCCGCGCTCGTCATCCGCGACGCCCGCGCCGCGGGGCACACGAAGGCCGCGACCGACTTCGTCATCTTCCCCGGCTCCGGATTGGTG
>DASYVN010000264.1:0-15430 GCA_035937095.1 Candidatus Limnocylindria bacterium | reverse complement strand
GGCCCGGACGTCTGCATCGTGAACGAGGCCGCGAAGCTCTTCGACTATCTCGCGACGGAGAGCTGCGGGATCTGCGTGCCGTGCCGCGTCGGCACGAAGCGCGTCGAAGGCATCCTCGAAGGGATCTACTCGGGACTCGGTCGTGCCGACGACCTGCCATGGCTCGGCGAGCTCGCCGATCATCTCGACCGGTTCTCTCTCTGCGGGTTCGGCATCACGAGCGCGTCGATCCTGAGGACGACGATGAGCGAGTTCGCCGACGACTATCGCGCGCACATCACCGATCAGACGTGCCCGACCGGGACCTGCACGCCCGCTCGATCGCGGCGCTATGAGACCATGGCGCAGCCATGAGGAGCAGGTCGCAGCCGTGAGCCTCCTCGAACGCTACACGCAGCCCGCCGAGTCGCAGATCCCGACCGTGTCGCATCACGGCGAGATCCCGTCGGGCCAGCCGGTCTGCCAAATCACGATCGATGGCCAAGCGGTCACGGCGGTCGTCGGCGAGTCGATCCTCCGAGCCGCGCAGCGGGCGGGCTTCAACGTGCCGACCCTCTGCGACGACGAGAAGCTGGCGCCCGCCGCCGCCTGCCGGATGTGCCTCGTCGAGATCGAGGGCTACGAGCGGCCGATGCCGAGCTGCCATCTACCGGCCGAGGCGGGCATGAAGGTGACCGCGACGAGCGATGGCCTCTTCGGCATGCGAAAGCAGACGCTCGAGTACATCCTCTCGGACCACAACGCCTACTGCATGCCGCCGTGCCAGGTCGGCTGCCCGACGCACATCGACATCCCCGGATACCTCGAGCTCATGGCCAAGGGGCAGCACGTCGAGGCGGCCCGGCTCGTGAAGGAGGTCCTCCCGTTCCCGTACGCCCTCGGCCTGGTCTGCCCGGCCCCGTGCCAGGAGGTCTGCCGCCGCGGCCTCATCGAAGAGGAGATCGCCATCCGCCAGTGCCATGGGTATGGCGGCGAGCTCTCGCTCGAGATGGACGTCGCACCCACGCCGTTCCCGCAGGAGGTCGCGACCGGGAAGCGGGTCGCGGTCATCGGCGCGGGTCCAGCGGGCCTGACTTGCGCGTACTACGCGGCGCTCACGGGCCATGCCGTCACCGTCTTCGACATGATGGAAAAGCAGGGCGGCATGCTCCGCTACGGCATCCCGGAGTACCGGCTGCCGAAAGTGAAGCTCGACAAGGAGCTGAATTCCGTGTGGCAGCTCCGCGACACCGAGTTCAAGGGCGGGATGAAGCTCGGCCGCGACTTCACCATCGACGACCTGTTCGCGCAGGGCTACGACGCGATCTTCCTCGGCATTGGCGCCTGGACGAGCAACGAGCTCCGCATCCCGGGCGAGGATCTGCCGGGCAAGATCGAGGCGATCAGCTACCTGCGCATGAACGCCTCCGGCGATCCCGTGCCGGTCGGACAGGGAAGCAAGGTCGTCGTCATGGGCGGTGGGTTCACGACGTTCGACTGCGCGCGGACGTCGCGGCGCCTCGGCGCCGACGTCACGGTCGTCTATCGGCGTTCGCGCAAGGAGATGGGCGCGCACTACACCGAGGTCGACGACGCCGAGCACGAGGGCATCAAGCTGGAGTTCTTCGCCGCGCCGGTCCGGATCGTCGAGAAGAACGGGCGCGTCGGTGGCGTCGAGTTCCAGCGCATGGCTCTCGGCGAACCGGACGCGAGCGGCCGGCGCCGCCCGGTCCCGGTGGAGGGCTCCGAGTTCGTCATCGAATGCGACACCGTGATCCCGGCCATCGGCCAGTCTCCGGTGCTGGATTGGATGGAGACGACGCCCAGCGTTCGGAAGACCCGGCGTGAGACGATCATCGCGAGCGGCGCGCTCATGACCGATCGCCCCGGCGTCTTCACCGGGGGCGACTGCCAGATGGGCACGGTGACGGTCATCCAGGCCGTGGCCCAAGGCAAGCTCGCGGCGAAAGCGATCGACCGCTACCTCGCGGGTGACGATATGGCCGTGGTGGCCGGCGAGCTCCGCGCCGAAGAAGAGGTGCCCGAGCTCATCGACATCGTGCCCTACAAGCCGGAGGAGCCGCAGGTCCGGATGCCGTTCCTGCCGTTCGCGGACCGGGTGAAGAGCTTCGAGCTCATCGAGAAGGGCTACGACAAGGCGGCCGCCGAGAAGGAAGCGGCGCGCTGCCTCCAGTGCGTGTGCCCCGACGTCGGGCAATGCGACCTCCAGCGGCTCTCGCTCGAGCATGGCCTGACCGAGAACAAGTTCCACCGCGGCGAGCCCGTCGAGTACCACGACTACGAGTACGACTTCAGCCACGACTTCATCCTTCGCGACCTCAACAAGTGCATCAACTGCACGCAGTGCGTGCGGATCTGCCGTGACGTCATCGGCGCGAACTGCTACGGGCTGATGGGCGGTGGCTATGACTCGATCGTCACGACGCCCTGGAACGTCTCGCTCAACTACACCGACTGCGTCTCGTGCGGCGCCTGTGCGGAGACCTGCCCGACCGGCGCGCTGATGATGCGCGAGCGCGACCTGCAGACCTACGAGCTCGACATCGTCCGCTGCATCTACTGCGGCGATTGCGTCGAGGTGTGCCCGCACGGCGCGCTCGGCGAGACCCCGAACTTCGAGCTCTCGACCTACCGGCGCTTCGGCGTCACCGTTCTCGCGAAGGAAGAGCTGGCGGCGGCCCGCACCTGGAAGCCGTCGGAGCAGATCCCGCTCGCCGATGACTCGCAGCGCAGCGCGATCCGGCCCCCGGAGATCCGCCCGCCGGGACCGCCGCGTTGGAACGCCTAGCCCCGTCCGACCGGCGTCTCGCCTGGGACGCCTGCCTCAACGTCCGCGATCTCGGCGGGCTCACCTGCGCGGACGGCACGCTCGAGCGCGGGCGGCTCGTCCGGTCGTCGATGCTCGGGACCTTGTCTCCCGCCGGTCGTGGGGCGATGCGGGCCCACGGGATCCGCACGGTCATCGACCTGCGTACCGACGAAGAGATCGCGGAGGCACCGAGCCCGTTCCGCGATGGACTGACCTACCGGCACGCGCCGTTCGCGGCCGCGCGGACGATGGGCCTCCACCGCGCGGCCGCCGAGGGGACGATGTCCGACGAGCTCCGGCGCCTCGCCGTCCCCGGTGGCGGTCTCGGCGCCGCGGTGGGTGCGATCGCGGACTCCGAGCCCGGGATCGTGATCCACTGCCTCGCGGGCCGCGACCGGACCGGGATCGTCGTCGCGGTCACGCTCGCCGCCATCGGCGTGCCCGACGACGAGATCGTCGCCGACTACGTCGCGAGCGACGCGGAGCTCGTTGCGGACTACGTGCGGTTCAAGGGCCTCAATCCCGACAAGGCCACCGACATCGACGCGACCATCGAGCGGCGGGCGTGGACGATGGGGGACGTGCTTACGACGCTGCGGCTCGCGTTCGGCGGCGCTGGGGCCTATCTCGGCACGGCGGGCGTGGCAGCGGGGCAGGTCGACGCCATCCGCGCCACGCTGCTCCGGTGACCCTCCTTGATCGGCTGATCCAGCGCATCACGGCCCGCGGCCCGATCACGTTCGCGGACTTCATGGATGCGGCGCTCTACGACGAGAGGGATGGGTACTACACGACCCGGGCGTCGATCGGCTTCGATGGCGCCGACTTCCTCACGTCCCCAGAGCTGGGGCCGGCGTTCGGTCGCGCCCTCGCGCGCGCCGCGATCGACTGCTGGGCCGCGATCGGCAAGCCGGCCCAATGGGACATCGTCGAGGCCGGTGCCGGGCGGGGGATCCTCATGCGCGACTTGCTCGACGCGCTCACCAAGGAGCGCGCGGAGGCCGCGCGCGGCGCACGGCCGGCGATCGTCGAGGTCTCGCCGCGGCTCCGCGAGCAGCAGGCCCTCGCGCTCGAGGGCCGGGAGCTGCGCTGGGCGTCGGTCGCGCGCACGCTCGCGCCGATCCGCGGCGTCGTCTTCGCGAACGAGGTGCTCGACGCGTTCCCGGTGCACGTCCTGGTGCGTGCCGAGGGTGGGCTGCGGGAGGTCTACGTCGACGTGAAGGACGGCGTCCTCGTGGAGGCGCTGCGCGCGCCGAGCCACCCCGATCTCCGATATCGGGTCCCCGACGGCCTGCCCGTCGGCGGCCGTTGGGAGGTGAGCCTCGGCGCGGAGAGTTGGATGGCCCAGCTCGCGGCCGCGGTCGGGCAGGGATACATCCTCGTCATCGACTACGGCGGCGACGAGGCGAATCTCCTGACCCGCGGCGGCGCCGGGACCGTGCGCGGCTTCTCGCGCCACCGTCTCGTGTCGGACGCGCTCGCGGCCCCCGGGGAGCACGACCTCACCGCGAGCGTGAACTTCACGGCCATTCGTCGCGCCGCTGAAGGCGCGGGGCTCACGCTTGCCGGTATAACGACGCAACGCGATGCGCTTATCGGGCTCGGCGTCCGCGAGGCCTACGGGCGTCCGACCGATCCGCTCGACCAGCTCCGCGCCGCCAGCAAGCGGTCGGCGATCGACGTCCTGCTCGAGCCGAACGGGCTCGGGGCGTACGCGGTCCTGTGCTTCGCGAAGGACGCACCGGCGGACGGGCTGCGCTTCCTGCCTCGCTAGACTTTCGTGATGCGCATACGTGTCGGCTGCGAGTTCGTCTGGGAGACGGCAGCCCCTGTCCCGACGCTGATGCTCGTCCGGCCGAGGGCGGATGCGGACCACGTCCTGGTGTACGAGTCCAGCTGGACCGACCCGGAGCTCCCGATCCACGAGTATCAGGACCTCTACGGGAACAACTGCTGGCGCTTCCTCGCGCCCAGCGGCCTGACGACCATCCGCTACGACGCCGTGGTCGAGATCCCCGAGACGCCGGACCCGGTGGTGCCCGACGCGAAGCTGCACTCGGTCGACGACGTGCCCGATGACGCGATCGTCTTCACGCTGCCGAGCCGCTATGTGGAGTCGGACAAGCTGCTCGACGTCGCGTGGGAGCTCTTCGGGAGCACGGCGCCGACGTGGGAGCGGATCCAGGCGATCTGCGACTGGGTCCACACGCATATCGAGTTCAAGAACGGCTCGTCGACGCCGGCGACGACGGCCTGGGACATCTATCAGCAGCGCGCCGGGGTGTGCCGCGACTTCGCGCTGCTCTCGGTCGCGTTGTGCCGGGCGATGAACATCCCGGCGCGCTACACGTTCGGCTACCTGCCGGACATCGCGATCGAGCCGCCGGACGTCCCGATGGACTTCCACACGTGGTTCGAGGCATACGTCGGTGGCCGCTGGTACACCTTCGACGCGCGACACAACACACCGCGCGTGGGCCGGGTGGTCATTGGACGCGGTCGCGACGCCGTCGACTGCGCGCTCTCGACGTCGTACGGCAGGGCGACGCTCGCGAAGTTCACGGTCTGGTCCGACGAGATCACCGCAGAACGGCCCGGCGGTCCGCCGGCCGAGGAGGACGCGGACAGCGCGGAGGCCGCCGCACGGGCCCGACCCTGAGCGGCCGCCCCGATTGGCCTCGGGTCGAGCGGGCCATCTTCCGCGTCCGGCAGCACTATCGCTACACGTACACGGGCCCGGTCTGGGACCTGCACCAGCGGCTCGTGATGATCCCGCGGGACCGCCACCGCGATCAGCAGCTCTTGGAGTACGACCTCGCCGTGCGCGGGACCGAGGGCGACCACCGCATCGCCTGGGAGCGCGACCAGTTCGGGAACCGGGTGGCCTGCGTCGTCGCGAACCGCGTCCCCCAGGCCGTCGACTTCGAGGCGACCTTCCGCTTGGAGCGCACGCTGACATCCGCGGCTGCGCAGCCGGCGCCCTGGCGCAACGACGCGGAGCGCCTGGAGTACCTCAGGCCGACCGCGCTCACCGCACCGGACAAGCGGCTCATCGACGCGGCCCTCGAGATCGCGCACGCCTCGGCGGATGCGCGCGAGCGCGCCGAGCGCGCCCAGGCCTGGACCGCGACCTCGATTACCTACCAGTTCGGCGTCACGGGATACAGCACCCCGGCGGCGATGGCCCTGCACCTCGGCAGGGGGGTGTGCCAGGACTACGCGCACATCCTGTTGACCCTCCTCCGGCTGCTCAACGTGCCGGCGCGCTACGTGTCCGGCCATCTCATCGGCGAAGGCGCACCCCACGCCTGGATCGAGGCGTTCATCGAACGCGGCCCCGGCGAGGTCGAGGTCCTGGGCTACGACCCGACGCACGCCCGCCCGGTGCGTATCGACTACCTCACGGTCGCGGTCGGCCGCGACTTCGCGGACGTCTCGCCGACGTCGGGCTCGTATGGCGGCCCGGCGCTCGGCCGTCTCGCGGCGTCGAAGCAGGCCGAGATCGTCGAGCTCGGCTACGCGGGCTCCGGGGAGGCGGTGGCGTGACCGTGGAGCAGCGCGCGCCCGTGCCGACCTATGACCCCGGCGTCTTCTGGGACGAGATGTTCGAGTCGCCCGGTCGCGTCCGGCCGCACTACGTCGAGCTCGCGCGCCGGCTCGCGACGCTCGAGCCGGCGGACGTCGCGCGGCGCCAGCGCGCCGCGGAGCTCTCGTTCCAGGCCCGGGGCATCACGTTCGCGGTGAACCAGGATCCCGGCGGCGCGGAGAAGACGATGCCGTTCGATCTCATCCCGCGGGTCGTCCTGCCCGATGAGTGGGCGCGCATCGAGCGCGGGCTCGAGCAGCGCGTCCGCGCGCTCAACCTCTTCTTGTACGACGTCTATCACGAGCAGCGCATCCTCCGCACCAAGCTGATCCCAGCGGAGCTCGTCCTGGGCGCGCGCGGATACCGTCGCGAGTTCCGGAACGTGGACGTTCCGCTCGGCGTGTACACCCACATCGTCGGGAGCGACCTCGTCCGCGACGGCCACGGCACCTGGTTCGTCCTCGAGGACAACCTGCGCGTCCCGTCGGGCGTGTCGTACGTCGTGGAGAACCGCCGCGTGCTCAAGCGCGTGTGGCCCCAGCTGTTCGCAGACTACCGGGTGCGCCCGGTCGAGGGCTACCCCCAGGACCTGCTCGAGGTGCTGCGCGCCGTCTCGCCCGCGTCGGACGATCCCACAGTGGTGCTGCTGACCCCGGGCGTGCACAACTCGGCGTTCTTCGAGCACGCGTTCCTCGCGAAGTCCATGGGCATCGACATGGTCGAAGGCACCGACCTTTTTGTGGACGATGCGGCCGTCTACATGCGCACCACCCGCGGCCGCCGCCGGGTGGATGTGATCTACCGCCGGGTGGATGACGACTTCCTCGATCCGCTCGCGTTCCGCCAGGACTCGCTGCTCGGCGTACCCGGGCTCCTCGCGACCACCCGGATGGGCCGGCTGACCCTCGCGAACGCGATCGGTACGGGCGTCGCGGACGACAAGGCGATCTACGCGTACGTGCCGACGATCATCAAGTACTACCTGGGCGAGGACGAGATCCTCCCCAACGTGAAGACGTACGTCGCCGACGACCCGGCCGAGCGCGCGTACATCCTCGAGCACATCGCGGAGCTCGTGGTGAAGTCGGTGAACGAGAGCGGTGGTTATGGGATGCTCGTCGGGCCGCACGCTCCAGCCGCCGACCTCGACGAGTACCGGGCGCGGGTACGACAGGACCCGCGCGGGTACGTCGCCCAGCCGACGCTCGCGCTCTCGCGGCATCCGACCTGGAGCGTTGACCATCTCGAGGGCCGCCACGTCGACCTGCGGCCGTTCATCCTCTACGGCCGGGACATCAAGGTGACGCCCGGCGGCCTTACGCGCGTGGCACTGCGCGACGGGTCGCTCGTGGTGAACAGCTCGCAGGGCGGCGGCGCCAAGGACACCTGGGTCCTGGAGCCTGACTAGTGCTGAGCCGCGTCGCGGATGATCTCTATTGGCTGAGCCGCTATGTCGAGCGGGGGATCGCGGTATCGCGGCTTGTCGACGTCACCCGTCACCTCGAGCTCGATGCCGGTACCGAGGACTTCTGGGCGCCGCTCGTCGGGGCGATCGACCTCGCCGGGGACGATGTCCGCTTCTACCTGACGAGCGACACGATGAACCCGGACTCGCTCGTGTCGTGCGTGCGCCTGGCCCGGACCCTCGCGCGCGGCATCCGTGAAGCGATCTCCAGCGAGATGTGGGAGGAGCTGAACACCCTCTACGGCTCCCTCGCGACGCCAACGACGTCGCGGCAGGTCCGGGGCGAAGCGGTGTCGTTCGCGCGGCTCGTCCGCGAACGCCTCCAGTCGTTCCAAGGGTTGGCGGAGTCCGGACTCGCGCGCGATGAGCCGTGGCACTTCCTCGAGCTCGGCAAGTTCGTCGAGCGCGCCGACGATGTCGTGCGGGTGCTCAACCGGCAGTCGCACCTGCTGGCCGCGGGGACCGGCCCCGAGGATCCAACCGGCCCGGAGGTCGTCCGGTGGCTTGCGGTGCTGCGCACGTGCGGATCGGCCGAGGCATACGCCCGCTACTACTCGCTCCGCGTCGAGCCGGCGAGGCTTCTCGAATTCCTTCTGCTGAACCCGATCTTCCCGCAGTCCGTGCGGTTTTCGCTGAGCAGCGCCTCCGAGGCGCTCGACGCCCTCGCGGGCCTTCGTTCCGCGGCTGGCAACGATCCCGGCCCCGCGGTGCGGACCCTCGGCCGGGCGTGCGCACAGGTCGAGCTCAACGGCATCGACGAGGTCTTCGAGCGCGGGCTCGAAGCATTCCTGGGCGATGTCCAGCTGCTCATCGCCCAGGCGTCCGACGAGCTGTCGGCTACGTACCTGCGCGACGAGCCCGCGCCCGGCCGGCTCGTCGGTGTTGCGCGAGCCGCCATGATCATGGCCGCGCAGCAGCAGCAATGAGGATCGCCATCGAGCACCGCACCCACCTCGCGTACAGCGCGGACGTCGTCGAGAGCGTCATGGACGCACGGATCGGGCCGCGCACCGACGAGCACCAGCGGTGGATCTCGTTCGATCTTCGGGTCGAGCCGGCCGCCGCCGTCCGGCGGTACAACGACGGATTCGCCAACGCCGCGCATCTCATCACCGTCGCGCGGCCTCACCGCTCGATCGACGTGGTGATGCGGGGCGAGGTCGAGACCACGCTCGCCGATCCGTTCCAGCTGCCTGGCGCGCGGCCGACGGCGCTCGGACCCGGGGACATCTCGGACTTCGTTGCGCCCTCGCCGCTGGTGCCACGTGCCGCCGAGCTCGAAACGGCCGCCGCGCCGTTCCGAGACGAAGCGGCGTTCGAGGCCGTGCAGAAGCTCATGCACCTCGTCCACGATCGGTTCGAGTACCGATCGGACGTCACCGATGTCGAGACGACAGTCGTGGAGGTCCTGACGCGCGCGTCGGGCGTGTGTCAGGACTTCGCGCATGTACTTATCGGGCTGTGTCGCACGATCGGCGTGCCGGCGCGCTACGTGAGCGGCTACATCCTCGTCGGCGCTGACCCTGACGAGCCCAAACGGGGCGCCGACGCCTCGCACGCGTGGGTCGAGGCATTCACGCCCACGCACGGCTGGCGCGGGTTCGACCCGACGAACGATGTGCTGGCCAGCGAGCATCACGTGAAGATGGCCGTCGGCCGGGACTATCACGACGTCCCGCCGACTCGCGGAACGTTCCGCGGCGTCGCGGCCGAGGAGCTGGCCGTCGCCGTGACGACGCGGCCGGTCGCCGCGCCGGGCTCGTCGGGACGGTAAACTGAGGGCCCGCGGGCTCTTAGCTCAGTTGGTTAGAGCGTTGCCTTGACATGGCAGAGGTCACTGGTTCGAGCCCAGTAGAGCCCACCGTTTTCGGAATCAGGCGCAATCTCGCAAAACGGCTCGCCAACAGGTCACTGGTTGACCCCTTTGGCGTACCAGTAAAGGTAACTGTGTCCGCGGCCTACCCGGCCTTCCGCAGCTTGCGGCTTCGGGCGGTCGCCTCGAAGTCGTGGACGATGCTCGCGAGGGGTGAGGGGAGCCGCTGCAGCTCCTCCATCGGCTTGCCCTTGATGTATCGGAGCGGCATCGCGTCGGTCCTCCAGCCGCCCATCTGCTTGATGTCGCTGAGCGAGTAGCCCTTGCGGTCGGCGTTCGTCGCCCAGACCCCGCGGCCGCGGTGCGCGCAGACATCCTTGACGCCCGCCTCCGCGAACTTTTCGGTGAGCCGCTGGAACATCGAGGAGAAGCCCCGATAGGTGAACGGGTAGCCCGACTCGGTCAGGAGCAAGGTGGTGGACTTGCTCGGCGGCCGGTAGTCCTGGACGTAGGAGTCCAGCGTCTGCGCCGCGATCGGGTCGAGGGGCACGCGATGATCGAATCCGCTCTTGGACGTTTCGCCGCGAATGATGATGACCCCAGCACGGGTGTCGAAGTCATCGAGCTCGGCCTCACGCAGCTCGTTGAGGCGATAGCCATGGCCGAGGATTAGGGCCAGGCGAGGTAGGCGCGCGGTCCGATCGCCTTGGCGACGCGGAGCGTCGTCATGAGATCGTGGTCGCTGAGGGTCGGTCGGCCGTCCCTGCTCACTTTCGGGATCTCGACGTTGCCGAAGTCGAACTGGTCCTCGGCGATGAGCCCCCGCTGGATCAGCCAGTTCGCGAACGCCTTAACGTCGAGCGCGGTGTTGTGGGCCATCCGGGACTTGCCCTTCGGGCTTGCCTTCGGCTGGCTTGAGCAGGTGGTTGAGGTACGCGTTCACGTTGTCCGCGGTGAGGTCCGCAATCACGACGTCCCGCTCGAGGTCCGCGGCCAGCCACCGAATGAAACAGGACAGGGTGGTGCGGTAGCCGGCCTTCGTCTTGGGGCTGAGCTTTACCTTCGCCAGGAGGTAGCTGTTGACCGCGCCGCCAAGCGGCGCGGTCTTAGCGCGCCAGGCACGCGGCGACCTATCCCTGAGAGTGCCGCTGCGACAGCTGGTCGCGGCGCTGCGTCATAATATGAATGACGGTGCAGATATGGAACTAACGGCCGACCGCTGCGAGGTGGAGTGCCTCCATCCGGAGCATGTCGCGCCGCTCTTGGACAGGGTCGTGACCAGCAGTGGCGCAGAGGACCTCGCAGCGATCTTCGAACTCCTGGCCGATCCAACGCGCGCGCGGCTGCTGCATGCACTCTCGCTCGCCAAAGAGCTGTGCGTCTGCGATCTCGCACTCTTGCTGGGCCGCAGCGAGTCGGCGCTATCGCACCAGCTGCGCCTGTTGCGCGACCGCCGAGTCGTTAGCCGGCGGAAGGCCGGGCGGGTCGTCTACTACCGGCTCGCGGACGGTCACATCCGCCACGTCTTGGCCGATGGTCTCCGTCATGCGCGCGAGCACATCTCGCAGACGCGCCGCGTGGCGAACTGATGGCCGACGGACGCACGGCCGTCGGCGCGCATCGCAGTCGGCTGCTCATCGTGCTCGGGATCTCAAGCGCGATCCTCGTGACCGAGGTCGTCATCGGCCTGGCCGCGAACAGCCTGGCGCTGCTGGCTGACGCGGGTCACGTTTTCGCCGATGTCGTGGGCACGGCACTCGCGCTCGTCGCGATCTCGCTCGCCGCCCGACCGGCGACGCGTGAACGCAGCTTCGGGTTCTATCGGTTCGAGATCCTAGCCGCCGTGCTCAACGCGCTGCTGCTGTTCGCGATCGCCGCGTACATCCTCTTCGAGGCGTGGCTACGGATCTTCGATGCGCCGGCGGTGGCCTCGGGCCCGATGATCTTAGTGGCGGCCGGCGCCCTGATCGCCAACGGCGTTGGGGCGCGGCTCCTAAGCGCTGGTCAAAGCGAGAGCCTCAACCTCCGCGGTGCGTACCTCGAGGTCCTCAACGACGCCTTCGGAGCCGGCGCCGTGCTCGTCGCGGCGCTGGTCATCCGCTTCACCGGGTTCGTGCAGGCGGACGCGATCGCCTCCGGGCTCATCGGTCTGCTCATCCTGCCGCGCACCTGGGGCCTCCTCCGCGACGCGACCGACGTGCTACTCGAGGCCACCCCCAAGAGCGTCGATATGCGTGAGGTCCGCGAGCACATCCTGCAGGCCCCGGGGGTGCGCGACGTACACGACCTGCACGCCTGGACGATCACCAGCGGCCTGAACGTACTCTCGGCCCACGTCATCGTCGATGAAACGGCGAAGAACGCGGAGGTGCTCGACGCGCTCTGCCGGTGCCTCTCGACCCAATTCGACATCGAGCACTCGACCTTCCAGCTCGAGACGCGAGACCGCCAGCCGCTCGAAGACGCGGTGCATCCGTGAGCGCGCTGGCCGTTCCAGCCAACCGGCCGGCGCTCCTTGGCCGAGCGCTGCGCCTTGAGTACCTCACCGTCGGATGGAACCTGGTCGAAGGCGTTGTCGCGATCAGCGCCGCGCTCGCCGCTGGCAGCGTGGCCCTGCTCGGCTTCGGCATCGACAGCTTCGTCGAGAGCACATCTGGCTCGATCCTTGTCTGGCGGTTCCTTTCCGAGCGCGCCCACACAGGCGCTGAAGCGATCGTGGCGGTCGAGCGTCGTGCGCAGAGGCTCGTCGCGCTTTCTCTATTCGGCTTGGCTGCCTACATCGCCTTCGATGCACTGAAGACGCTCGCGCTTCAGGAGCATCCCGAGCCGAGCGCCCTCGGCGTCGCGGTCACCACGGCTTCGATCGGCGTGATGTGGTGGCTCGCGCGGACGAAGCGGCGCACGGCGATCGCGCTCGGCAGCCGCGCGATGGAAGCCGACGCGTTCCAAACGACCGCGTGTTGGTGGCTCTCGCCCTCGTGCTCTCTGGGATCGCGGTGAACGCGCTCACGGGGTGGTGGTGGGCAGATCCGATCGCTGCGCTCGGGATGTGCGTCTTCTTGGTCCGCGAGGGCCGCGAGGCCTGGGAGGGTGAGGACTGCTGCGAGGTCTGACCGCGCTTGTGACGTTCGCGCTCGTGCTCGCCTTCGCGTTACCCGTCGCGGCGCACGAACAGCGCCAGGTCGGCAAGTACACCCTGGAAGTCGGGTGGCGCGACGAGCCCGTGTTCGAGGGCGCGCTGAACGCGGTCCAGATCGAGGTGCATGAGACCGCGACCGGCAAGGGGGTCGAAGGGGTCGCGAAGACGCTGCACGTGCTCGTGTCCTTCGGCGGCTCGAACCAAACATTCGAGCTCGCCCTCGAGCTGGTGCCCGGCGTTCCCGGCGTCTACACCGGCGCGATCATTCCGACGCGCACCGGCGACTACATCTTCCGCCTCACCGGCACGATCGTTGATTTGAACGTCGACGAGCGCTTCGAGAGTGGGCCCGGCCGCTTCGATGTCGTGCGCTCACCGACGAGCCTGCAATTTCCGGATCAAGCAGGGAGCGATGTGGCGCTTGCGCGTGATCAGCGGACGACGCGTGAGATCGCAGAACAGAGCCGCGTCCTTGCACTCGGCGGTCTCGCGCTCGGCATTGTGTCGATCGGGTTCGCATTCGTATCGCTACGAGGGCGACCGCGGACCCCCTGACCGCCTACGGCGCGGTCGCCGTGACAACGATGCTTGTGACATACGCGCTCGAACCGCGGTCGCCGCGCTACGTGCTCGCTTTCGCCGGCGCATGCCTCGCATCATCGGTCTACGGCTTTCTGCAAGGCGCATGGCCTTTTGGCGTGGTCGAGGCCGTCTGGTGCACGGTCGCGCTCCGCCGCTGGCGGGTCCGTCGGCTGGCCGGGCCCGGGTCGCGCATCAGCCGCGCAGTGGACTAGCTGGGCGGCAGCAGAGTCTTCGTCGACGGCCCGCGGTCGCTCCACTTCTGATCGATCGTTGAGCGGATCGCCTTGAGCGGCAGACCCTGGCCTTGCATCGCGATCACGTCACGCGTGACCCCTGTGCAGATGTCTCAGCCGAATGACATCGTGTCGAGGCGGACCCGGCCGTCCGGGTAGACCTCGCTGACATAGCAATCGAAGTTCGAGGTGTGACCGGCGTTCACGCAGCCGCAGAAGCACGGGATGTACTGGAGGGTGTCGTGACTTGCGACGGCGTACCGGTACACCGCCTGGGTCTCGGCCGGCAGTCGAAGCACCTCATCTGGCCACTCGTCCTTGTCCGGACGCGCGTAGATCGCCACCAGGGCGTCCTCTGGGCGAGCTGCCCGTCCCGGCGCGCATGCAGCGAGCAGCACTGCTCCGCCCGCAAGGAGGAAACGCCGCCGATCCATCCGCTCGATGTTAGGCGTAGCGCGAACCTGCGGGCCTGACCGTCACGGTGCCAGCGTCGCGTACCGGACCCGGATCGGTCCGGTGTACGGGGGGAGCACGAGCGCGTCAGCGCGACGGATCTCGAACCCCAGGCCGAAGGCATCGTGCCGCTGCTTGAGGTCGCGCAGCTCTCGCGGATCGCTCAGCCCCGCGAACAGCCGGTCTGCGGGACCGACGATCGAAATGACGAACGGCGGCGAGAGCAGCGTGCCGTTGAGCTGGATCACCGCGCCCACGCAGGCCGAGCTGCCAGTGACGCGTTCACCGTTGACTGCCATACCGGTCGCGCCGGCCTTCCAGGCGGCATTGAACACGTCCGTGATATCGCTGCTGTGCACGATCGCCAGCACGATCGTCTCCTTCGAGGTGCTCGGGGAGAGGCGCGCGTCATCGAGCGTGACAGTGACGCCCGCGCCAGTGAGGGCCGTGAGGCCCGCCTGCGCGCGAAGCGCGTCGACCTGCTCGTGCAGCGTCGCGGCTCGCGCGTCGAGGGCGGCGCCCTGCGACCCGACCGCGTCGAGCTGCGTGCGGAGATCGGCCAATTGATCCTTCAGCTGTTGTTGCTCCGCCTGCAGATCGACCGCGGCCTCGACCAGCGGTACGCTGTAGCGCGTCGCCGCGATCGGTCGGCCGGACTGGCTCTGGGCTTGGGCGCCGATCAGCAGCCCAAGCAGCAGCGCGGGAGCTAGCAGCACGAGGGCATGTGCTACGCGCGTCCGGTCCTGACCCATCGTCTTGATACTACGGACCATCGTATGTACGGCGTCGGTGGCCGGTACGATGACGGCGTGAGCGTCGATCCGTCGCAGGCGACGCAAGACCCGGAGCGTTTGATCGAGGCTCGGATCCCGCGCCCGCTTGCCGCCGTGCTCGTCGGCATCATCGTGCTTGCCGCAGCGGTCGCCGCGCTTCGTCCGGCGCTCCTCGATGTCTCATCTGCGAGCGTGGCCGTGGCCGGTCCGAGTCGCGTCGGCGTGATCACCAAGGACCTGGCGGATCCGAGCGCCGCCGGGCGCATCGGTGCGCTCGCACCCGACTTTAGCTGGGTCACGCCCGACGGCCCCACGACGCGTCTGTCGGCGTTGCGCGGCCGTCCGGTCGTCGTGAACTTCTGGGCCACCTGGTGCGTGCCCTGTCGTGAGGAGATGCCGTCGCTGGAGCGCGCGGCGGTCGCGCACCCCGAGATGACGTTTCTGGAGGTCGACCTCCAAGAGGATGCCGCGGCGGTCCGCTCGTTCTTCGATCGCTACGAGCTGAAGACCATTGTCCCGCTGCTGGACACCGATGGCACGATGTTTCGCCGCTTCGGCGTCGTCAGCCTGCCGACCA
>DASYVN010000263.1:0-2756 GCA_035937095.1 Candidatus Limnocylindria bacterium | reverse complement strand
CGCGGTGCTCGGCTTCCTCAAGCAGAAGCCCGACCTCATCGTGAGCGGCATCAACCGCGGAGCGAATCTGGGCGACGACATCACCTACTCCGGCACGGTCGCCGCCGCGATGGAAGGGCTGCTGTCCAATGTTCCATCCATCGCTGTGTCCATCGGCGCGTTCGGCGCGGACATCGACTTTACCGTCGCGAGCGAGTTCAGCGCGCTGCTCGCGAAGAACATCCTCGAGAAGGGCTTCGTCCACGACGCGCTCCTCAACGTGAACGTGCCGAGCCTGCCGCGCGAGCGCATCGCCGGCGTCGAGGTCACGCGGCTCGGCAAGCGCAACTACCGCGACCAGCTGGTCGAGCGGCTCGACCCGTACGGCAACCCCTACTACTGGGTCGGCGGCCCCGCGGTCGCGGACGAAGCCGAGCCGGGGACGGATGTCGCGGCGATGCGCGACGGCAAGATCAGCGTCACGCCGATCGCGCTCGATCTCACCAGCCACGAGCTCCTCGAGGTGCTCGCGAAGTGGGACTGGGGCTGGACCGCGCCGGTGGAGCTGCCCGCGGACGCCGAGCTCGGCGCCGAGACGCGAGGGCCGTCGAGCCGGCTCTAGGGCCGAGCAGGCGGCCCTTGCGGGCCGGGCGGCCCCGGTGGCCCTTGCGATCCTTGGCGTCCTGCCGGTCCGCAGATCCGAGCAACAGCAGGACCAGGGGAGCAGCCGAATGATCCGGTGATGGTCGTGGTCATGGTCGCGCGCGATCGGGACCTTCGCTCGGCCGCGTCTGCGCATCTCGACGATGAGCAGAGCGATGACGACTGCAGCGACGATCACGGTGATGACCGTGAGCTCAGCCAGTCCGAGCGTCATCCGCGCTCCGTGCCCAGCATGACCCCTGCCCGCAGGCCGGTAACCTCGCCGTCGCGGATCGCGACCCGCCCGCGCACGAGGACCGCGGATATGCCGACGGGCTCGAGCAGCGGCTGCTCGTACGTCGCGCGATCCAGCACGATCGCCGGATCGAAGACGACGATGTCGGCGATCTTTCCGCGCTCGAGCAGGCCGCGGTCGTCCAAGCCGAAGCGTTGCGCGGGCAGCCCGGTCATCTTGCGAACCGCGGTCGGTAGGTCGAGGACGCCGCGCTCGCGCACGTAGCGGCCGAGGATCCGCGAGAACGTGCCGGCCAGGCGCGGGTGCGGCTTGCCGGGGAGCGGGATCGCGTCCGAGCCGATCATCGACGCCGGGTGCGCGATGACCCGCTCGACGTCGTCCTCGCGCATGGTGTGCGCGATCATCGTCACCCGTCCCTGCTGCCCGGCGATGAGGTCGAACGCGACGTCGGCCGGGTCGGTGCCCGACGCCGCCGCGAGCCGATCGACGCGCTGTCCCTCGAGCTCCGGCCGCCCGGCGCAGCTCGCGATCACGATCCCGTCCCAGCCGGCGGCGCGCTGCTGATTCTGCCAGCCCGGCAGACCATCGCTGAAGTCACGCTTGATGCGCTCGCGCGCCGTGCGTTCACCGAGCCGCGCGACCATCGCGTCGATGCCGTCGGCGAGCGCCCACGGCGGAAGGATCGAATGCAGCAGCGTGCTGCCCGCGGTGTACGGGTACACATCGACACTGACGTCGATCCCTTCGGCGCGCGCAGCATCGACGATCGCGAGGGTCTCCGCGGTGCGGCCCCAGTTCTCTTTGCCGGAGACCTTGTGATGCGAGATGTGCACCGGGACGCCGGCCTCTCGGCCGATCCGGATCGCCTCGCGCACCGAGTCGGCGACCATGTCGGTTTCACCGCGTAGGTGCGTCACGTACGGCCGGCCGGTGCCCTTGAGCGCGCGGGCGATCGCGCTGATCTCGTCGGTCCGCGCGTACAACCCCGGCGCGTAGACGAGGCCGCTCGAGATGCCGACCGCGCCCTGCACGAGCGCCTGCTCGGCGAGGCTCGTCATCGCGCGAAGCTCGGCGGCGTCGGGCGCGCGATCCGCGAACCCGAGCACCGCGGCGCGGATGCTCCCGTGCCCGACGAGCGGGGCGACGTTCGCATGTAGGCCGGTGGCAGACGCGCGGTACGAGGCGAGGTCCGGCCATGCCCGCGTGCCCGACCCGAACAGCGTCGCCACGAGCTCGGTCACCTGGTCGGCGTGCGGGCCGTCGGCCGGGAACGTGCTAAACCCGCAGTTGCCCGTGACCTCGGTCGTCACGCCCTGCCGCAGCTCCGCGGTCTTTACATCGATGTGCTCGTCCGGCAGCGACCACGCGAGATCGCCGTGGGTATGCGTATCGATGAAGCCCGGCGAGACCACGTCGCCCGTCGCCTCGATGATCTCCGCCGCTGTCGCCGCACGCAGGTCGCCGATCGCCTCGATGCGGCCGTCGCGGACCCCGACATCCGCACGGCGTGCAGGCGTACCGGTGCCGTCGATGACCGAGCCGCCGCGGATGAGAAGATCGAGACTCACGCCCCGAAGGCTATTGCTGGAGCGCGAGGAGGAGCGCGGAGAGACCGGACTGGCCGTGCACGCGTGCGCGCTGGAGCAGGTATATCGCGTTCGAGGTCTGGATCGAGCCGCCGGCCTTCTTGTAGCCCGAGAGGTAGCCGCAGCGCTGGAGCGCGGTGCCCGAGAGGTCGTTGTAGTCGCCGGACGGGTACGCGAAGTGGCGCACGTCGGTGCCGGTCCACAGCGACAGGAAGTCCCGCGCGCGGCACATCTGATAGATCTGGTCGTTGAGCGGCTTCATCATGCTGACGTGGTCCATGGCGTGTGATTCG
>DASYVN010000262.1:0-9895 GCA_035937095.1 Candidatus Limnocylindria bacterium | reverse complement strand
TCGCGCGCGCTCAACGGGTCGAAGAGCTCGTTGCGCTGATACATCCGCGCGAGCCCGAGCCGTGCGCGCTGCCAGGTCGTGAGCGGACCGAGATCGGTGCCGCCGAGGCGCATCGACCCGCCGCTCGCGCGCAGCTCGCCGGTGAGCACGTTGAACAGCGTCGTCTTCCCCGCGCCATTTGGTCCGATCACCGCGCGTCGCTCGCCGGGCTCGAGGCGGAGATCGACCCCGGCCAGGGCGCGGATACCGCCGAAGCCGCGGCGGAGCTCGCGGATCTCGATCACGCCCGCACCACGCGGCGCAGCGCCCCGGCGATTCCCTGCCGCGCGAACACGACGAACAGGATGAAGACGACGCCAAGGACGGTCTGTGCCGGGAGCTGCGATGGCAGCACCCGCTCGATGAGCAGCACGACGGCGGCACCGAGGACCGGGCCCACCAGCGTGCCCGCGCCGCCGATGAGCACCATGACGAACCCCGTCACCGACGTGCTCAGGGCCACGTCGTTCGGCGACACGAATCGGAACTCGTACGCTGACAGCGCGCCGGCAACGCCGGCGATCGCGCCGGCCACCACGAACGCCGACAATTTGAGGGTGCGGGTGTCGTAGCCAAGGGCCCGCATCCGCCGCTCGTTCTCGCGCACGCCGACGAGCGCCCGCCCGTAGCTCGACGTGGTGATCCGCCACAGGAGCAGCATGACGAGCAGGAACGTGACGCAGACGAGCAGGTAGAGGTCGTTCGACGCGCTGAAGTCGATCCCGAGAAACACCGGCCGGTGTACCCCAGAGAATCCGTTGGACCCCCCGGTGAGGTCCGTGGCCTGGAACGCGATCGCGAAGACCATCTGCGCAAGCGCGAGCGTGAGCATGAGGAAGAAGATCCCGAGCGCGCGAACGGCGAGGAAGCCGACGACCAGCGCCAGGAGCGCGGCGCCGAGGATCGCGGCACCGAGGCTCACCGCCAGCTCATCCGTCCCCAGTCGCTGCGCCGCGATGGCCGCGGCGTATGCACCCCCGCCGAAGAACGCCGCGTGTCCGAGCGATGGCAGCCCGGCGTAGCCGACGAGCAGATCCAGCGAGCTCGCGAAGATGGCGAAGATCAGGATCTGCCGGATGATGCCGCTCGCGAAGCGCGACGACTCCCAGAACTGCGACCACTGCGGGAACGTCGCGAGCGCGAGCCATGCGACGATGACGATGGCCGCGTGGGCGGCGGTGGTTCGGCTCATCGGCCGATGCGCACGCGGCCGAGCAATCCGGTGGGCCGGAACAGGAGGACGAGGGCCATGATCGCGAAGATCAGCGCGAGCGCGAACTGCGGGACGAGGACCTTACCGAACGTGTCGGCCGGCCCGACGACCGCGCTCCCGGCGACCGCACCGGAAAGCGATCCGAGGCCGCCGACCACGACGACGATGAGCGAATAGATGAGCGCGTCGATGTCCATGCCCGGCTGCAGCCCGAACACCGGTGCCGCGACCACGCCCGCGAGCCCCGCGAGGCCCGCGCCCACGGCGAACGTGAGCGTCAACAGCCGGTCCGTGTCCACCCCCAGCGCGGACAGCATCTGGGCGTCCCCCACCCCCGCCCGGACCAGCGCGCCCAGGCGGGTCCGCCGGTGGAGCAGATATAGAAGGAGTGCGAGGGCCGCGCTGAAGGCGATGACGAACAGCCGGTAGGTCGGATAGTCGCTCCCGGCGATCTGGATCGACCGGTCGAGGCCGGCGGGGAACGGCAGCGACCGGACCGTCGCGCCCCAGCCCCAATCGTCGCGCAGCCGGATGAAGTCCGCGATGACGAGCGAGAGCCCGATGGTGATGAGCACCTGATCGAGGTGGCGCCCGCGGAGCCGGCGCAGCAACAGCGGCTCCACGATGAGCCCGAGGACCGCGAGGGCCAGCGGCGCGACGATGAGCGCGATCCAGAAGGAGCCGGTCGCGCGGGTGACCGAGAGCGCGACGTACGCCCCGAGCATGTAAAAGGCGCCGTGCGCGAGGTTGACCACGTCCATCATCCCGAAGATGAGGGACAGCCCCGCGGCCAGGATGAACAGCAACGCGCCGAACGAAAGTCCGTTCAGCGCCTGCTGGAGCGCGTCTTCGAGCGTCACGCGAGGGTCATTTGCCCGGGTCGGTCACTCGGCCGATCTTGTCACCGATCGTGTTCACGGCCTGGCCGTTCACGGTCTTCACCTCGCGCATGTACATGTCCTGGATCACGTTGTGGGTGTCCTTGTCGAATTCGAAGGCGCCGCGCGGGCTGTTGAACTTCACCGCCTCGAGTGCGGCGATGAGCTTGGTCTTGTCGGACGTGTCGCCGTTCGTCTTCTGCAGCGCCTCGTCGAGCGCGCGCATCCCGTCCCATGCCTGCACCGCGAACACGTCGGGCAGGAGGTTGTACTCCTTCTGATACGCGTCCTTGAACGACTTGTTCTCCGGGTTGTCGAGCTCGACGGCCCAGAACAAGGACGTGATCGCGCCGTTCGCCTGGTCCTTCACGACGGCGAGCACGTCCTGCTCCGTGAGGAAGCCCGCGCCGTTCATCTTGTAGCCCGCGGCCGGCAGGCCAAGCTGGTTCCACGCCTGGATGTATTTCACCGCGTCGGCGCCGGAGAAGAAGGAGTAGATGTCCTTGGTCGGCTGGCCCTTGAGCTGTGTCACGAACGGGATGAAGTCCGCGCTGCCGAGCGGCGCCTTCAGCGAGCCGGTGATCTTGCCGCCCTGCTTCGTGAAGCCGGTCGTGAAGTCGGCCTGCGACTCCGTGCCGAAGCCATAGTCGGCGACGAACGTGAAGACCTCCTTCACGCCCTTCTTGCTCGCCATGTACTCGCCGATCGGCTCCGAGATCTGGTACGAGCTGAACGACGCGCGGAAGATGTACGGGCTCTTGCACGCGGGCTTGCAGTCGGTGGTCGTGCGCGTGAGCGCGTTCCCACCGGCGTTCGTCTCGATGAAGATGAGCTTCGCGCTGTCGACCGTGTTGCGGACCGCGTACGCGATCGGCGTCGCGACGATGCCGAGCATGACGTCGACCTGGTCTTGGTCGATGAACTTCTGCGTCTTCGCGAGCCCGACCTGCGGATCGTTCGCCTCGTCCTCGTAGATGACGGTGACCAGACGGTTCGCGAGCTGATGGCCCTTGGTCTTCAGGTAGAGCTCGGTCGACCGCTTCATCGAGTTCCCGAGCTCCGCGTACACCTTCGTGAACGGGAGGAGCTGGCCGATCTTCATCGGCTTGCCCGGGGTCGCCGACACGGCCGAGGACGCGGCGTTCCCGCCGGTCGACGTGGCCGGCGCGCAGGCCGCGAGGGCTGCCGCTGACGTCGAGATCAGGAACGCGCGGCGCGACATCCCGTAGTGGTATCCGCGCTTCGCTGCGAGGTCGTTCGGGTCGCTCATTCCATCCCTCCCGGTCGGGTCGGCCCGACTCTAGTCGTCGGGCCCGCGTTTGGCGGCGGGCGTTTCGCCCGTCAGGATCCGGTCATGCGAGCCGGTCGTTTTTCGAGGAAGGCCTGCACCCCCTCGACGTAATCCGTTGACCGGCCGGCACGATCCTGCAGGGCCGCCTCGAGCTCGAGGAAGTCCCGCAGACCGCGGTCCCACGCGGCGTTGAGGCCCTCCTTCGTGAGCGCGTACGCCTCGGTCGCGCCGCCGGCGAGATCGCGGGCGTACCCGCGCCACCGGTCGGCGAACTGGACGTCCGGCCACACCCGCGTCGCTAGCCCCATGCGCAGAGCCTGCTCGCTGGTGATCGGCTCGCCGCTGAACACGATGTCGATGGCCCGGCCCCAGCCCACGAGCCGCGGAAGGAAGTACGCCGACGCCGCATCGGGGACGAGCCCGACCTTCGACCAGGCCGCGCGGAACGTCGCCGATTCGCTCACGACGCGCACGTCGCACGAGACCGCGAGCCCGAAGCCGGCGCCGGCCGCGATCCCGTTCACCGCGGCGATCACCGGCTTGCGCATCTCGCGGATCGCCGTCACGACCGGGTGGTAACGGCGGCGGAGCTCGTCACCGAGCCGCAGCTCCGTGCCCTGCGCGAGCACCTTCGCGCGATCGCGCAGATCCTGTCCGGCCGAGAACGCCCGGCCGGCGCCGGTGATCACGACGCAGCGGACCGACGGATCGGCCGCCGCATCGGTCACGGCCGCGCCGAGGGCCACGGTGAGCGGCTCGTCAAATGCGTTCAGCACGTCGGGACGGTCGAGGGTGAGCACCGCGACGGCGCCATCGCGCTCGACGCGGAGCGGGACGGTCACTTCCCTTTGAAGACGGCCTTGCGCTTGTTCACGAAGGCGTCGACACCCTCCTTCTTGTCCTCCGTCGAGAAGAGGAGGTAGAAGGCCTTGCGCTCGAACTCGAGGCCCGCATCGAGCGTCGAGTTCTGGGCGAGGTCGATGGCCTCGGTGGCGAGCCGGATCGCGATCGGTGGCTTCTCCGCGATCGTGCGCGCGAGCGCCTTCGCATCGTCGAGCCACGACGCCGCGGGGTACACCTGGGCGACGAGACCGATGGCCTTGGCCTCGTCGGCCTTCACCCGCCGCCCGGTGAGGATGATCTCCATCGCGCGGTACTTCCCGACGGCGCGCGTGAGTCGCTGGGTCCCGCCGGCGCCGGGGATGATCCCGAGGTTCACCTCAGGTTGCCCGAACTGCGCGGTCTCGCTCGCGACGATGATGTCGCAGGTCATCGCGAGCTCGCACCCGCCGCCGAGGCAATAGCCGGAGACGGCCGCGATGATCGGCTTGCGGATCTTCCGCACCCGCTCCCATCGCGTGGTGAGGTCCTGCTCGAGCATGCTCGCGGGGGTCGCGTCGACGAATGACTTCTTGATATCCGCGCCGGCCGCGAACGCCTTCTCATTGCCCGTGAGGACGATGCAGCGGATCTCGGATTCACCATCCAGCGTCTCGAGCGACGCGACGAGCTCGTCCATGAGCTCTTCCGAGAGGGCGTTCAGCACCTCCGGACGATCGAGCTGCACGGTGGCGATGGGCGCTTCGCGAGTGACCTTGATGGCGCTCATGGTCTGAACTCCCCCATTTATGGGGCTGAGTATCGGTCACTCGGTCGGGGGGTGTGCGCCGGTCGCCCGACCGAAAGAATTTCCCGGATGCATCAGGTCGTGCCCCTCGTCGAGACCCCGCGCCTCGAGCGCGCCATCAACCGCGCACGGTGGGCAGGCGTCGCCCTGGTCGTCGGCCTCTCACCGCTCTATCCGAATCTGGGCCAGGCGTGGGTCGTCGGGTTCGTGGCATTCATCGCGGTCGCCGCCGTCGCCGTCCCGCAGATCCGCCGGCCGAGCATCGGCCACGCCGCGGACACGGCCATCGTCGTCACGGCGATGTTCGTCTATTCGAACGACCCGCAGTGGACGACGTTCTTCCTCGGCGTCCTCGTCATCATCACCGGCACCTTCCGCTTTGGCCGGCTCGGCACATTCGCGTCGGCGGTAGCGGTCACGGCCTCCTACATCGCCATCGCGCTCTTCCGCGTCGCCGCGTTCGGATTCGACTTCGAGGTGCAGCGGATCGCGTTCCACTCCTCCGTTTACCTGCTGGCGGCCCTCCTGATGACCGGCCTGCTGTGGGAGCTCGAGCTCCTTCGCACGCAGAAGGAGGAGCAGACCGAGCGGTACGAAGCGCTGCTCCGCGCGCAGAGCGAGCTCGGGCAGGTGGTGATCTTGAGCGAGGGCGGCCGGATCGCGTACGTGAACGAGGCGTTCGCGGACCTCGTCGGCCGGCCGGCCAGCGACATCACGGACGTGCGTTCGCTGTTCGACCTCGTGGCCGAGGAGGAGCGCGAGGGCTTCCGCGAGCGGGTCGAGGCGAACATCCGCACCGGGCGGAGCGTCACCATCGACGTCCCGATCGTCCGCCCCGATCAGGAGCGCCGCTACCTCGAGGTGGCGTTGAAGCCGTTCGGGACGAACGCCCAGGCGCGTCTTGTCGTGATCGCCCGCGACGTGACCGACCGGACGTACGCCGAGAACACGCTGGCTCACCAGGCACTGCACGACATCCTCACCGGTCTCCCGAACCGCACGCTGCTGCACGACCGCCTGGACCAGGCGATCGTCGAGGCGCGCCGGCGCAACGAGCGGCTATCGCTCCTGCTCGTCGACCTCGACGAATTCAAGTCGGTCAACGACAGCTTCGGCCATCACGTCGGCGATTCCCTGCTCACCCAGGTCGGTCCGCGATTCCACGAGCACCTGCGCGAAGGCGACACCGTCGGGCGGCTGGGCGGCGACGAGTTCGCGATCGTCCTGCCCGGCGTCGACGAGGCCGGTGCCAGCCACGTGGCGGCGAACCTGCTCGCCGCGCTCGAGCGGCCGTTCGTGGTCGACAACGAGGCCCTGCACGTCGGAGCCAGCGTCGGCATCGCCCTCTATCCGGATCACGGGGCGTCCGCGGACGCACTGCTCCAGCGGGCCGACATCGCCATGTACGCGGCCAAGGCCTCCCTTGGGAGCGGGTACACGGTGTACGTCCCCGGGCATCATCGCCCCAGCGTCAACCGGCTCGCGTTGTTCGCGGACCTCCGCACCGCGATCGAGGAGGACGAGCTGCTGCTCGAGTTCCAGCCGGAGCTGCACCTGCGGACGGGACGCGTCACCGCGGTGGAAGCGCTCGTGCGCTGGCGCCGCCCCGGCCGCGGCATCGTGCAGCCGTCGATGTTCATCTCGTTCGCCGAGCAGACCGGCCTCATCAAGCCGCTGACGGAATGGGTCATCGCGCGGGCGCTCAAGGAGTCCGCGGCGTGGCGGTCGCGCGGCCACGAGATTCCCGTCGCGGTCAACCTCTCCACCCGGAGCCTGCTCGATCCGTTGTTCCCGGCGTACGTAGCCGCGGCCCTCGCGGCCGCGGGGGCGAGCCCGTCCGCGCTGCGATTCGAGATCACCGAGAGCGTGCTGCTCGCCGAGCCCGAGCGTTCGCTGACGACGCTGAGCGAGCTCCGCCGGATCGGCGTTCGGTTCGCCCTCGACGACTTCGGCACGGGGTACTCGTCGCTGTCGTACCTCAACAAGCTCCCGCTCCAAGAGGTGAAGATCGACCGGTCGTTCGTCCAGGACCTGTGCTCGATCGACGGCTCCAGCTCGACGATCGTGCAAGCCACCGTGGACCTCGGACACCGCCTCGGGTTCGAGGTCGTCGCGGAGGGCGTCGAGACGCAGTGCGAATGGGATCGTCTGGTCGAGCTGGGGTGCGACATCGTCCAGGGCTTCCACGTCGCGCCTCCGATGGGCGCGGCGCAGGTCACGGCCTGGCTTTCGACCACGGCACGCGCGCCCCTGGCGAGCGCCGTCTAGCTCAGTACAGCTGGCCCTTCGGGGCGGGCTGGCATTTCGGGCAGAGATCCACGTCGTCGAGACCCTTGCGTCGCCGCATGATCGTCGCGCCACAGCGCGGGCAGGGCTTCCCCGCGCGGCCGCGAACCTGCATGTGGGCCCGCGGCTTCTTGCCGAGCTGTGCCGGCATCGCGGTCTCGACCTCGGCCAGGCCCGTCGCGATCACCGAGCGAAGGGAGCGGTAGAACCGCGACAGCTCGTCCGTCGTGAGCGAGCCGACGCGTCGTTTCGGATGCAGCTTGGCGTCCCACAGGATCTCGTCGGCGTAAGCGTTGCCGATGCCGCTGACGAAATGCTGGTCCTGCAAGAGGTTCCGCACTTCGCTGCGCTTCGCCTTCGCGCGCTCGCTGAACTCCGCCTCGCTCCAGTCGAGCGTGCCCGCGTCCGGGCCGATGTCGGCGAGCCCGGGGGCCTCGATCCCGACGTACACCTTCCCCATCCGCACGTCGTCGCGATAGCGGAGCTCGGTCCCGCCCTCGAACTCGACGCGCATCCGGGTGTCCTTCGTCGCTTTCGCGCCGACGGGCTGGACCGAGAAGATCCCCGCGAGCATCGGGTTCACCGTCATCGCCAGGCCATCGAAGGTGAACACGAGGAACTTGCCGTGGTGCGCGACGGCCCGTAGCGTCCGCCCGACGAGCAGCTCATCGACCGGCTTGAGCGCGCGCAGCACGACGGGGTCACCGACCCGCACGGCCACGACCTTCTTCCCGCCGAGCATCTCTTGGATGCGCTGCTGCATGACCCGTAGCTCGGGCCACTCCGGCATCGGCTAGTCCGCGACGGCGGCGAGCCAGCGCGGCTCGGGCAGGTCGAAGTGCCGCGCGGCCCACGCCAGGGTCGACTTGAGCTGCCGTCGCTGGACCGAGCGGATCCGCGGAAGGCCCTTCACCGCGGGTCGCCAGGCGCGGTCGGCGAAGTAGCCGGCGATCCCCGCGATCGACGCGTCCAGCGCTGCGGGACGGAGCGGCAGGACGAGGTCGTACTCGGCGATCACACGCTCGGGCTCGGGGCCGCCCTCCATCGCGATGGTCTGGGCGAACGCCGCGACGTCGAATTCCAGCGGCCCCGCGCACGCGAAGTTCCAGTCGAAGATCCGGAGCAGCCGGCCCTGCAGCCGGATGTTGTCCGAGCGCGTGTCGAAGTGCATGAACGCGAACGGCGGCCGGAGCTTCAGCAGGAGGGCCGCCTGCTCGCGGAACACCGGCAGCGCGACATCGAGCCACTCCTCGGCCTCGTCGGCGCGCCGCCGCGCGAGCGAGGCGGTGCCGCGAAGCTCGCCCGAGGACGAAAGCCGATCCCAGAATGGCGCGAAATCGTGATGCTCGATGCGCGACAGCCAGCGGGGCAGCGGTTTTCCGTACGTGTGGGCGTGGAACGCTGCGTACGACCGCGCGCAGGCCGTCGCCTTGGACGCCGTCCACGGCGGCATCGTCTGCGGTCCGACATCCTCCAGCACCATCACGTGCCAGCCGTCAGCCTTGGCGCCGCCGAAGTACTCGGGCGCCCACGGCCGCATGAACGCGGCGCAGTCCTGATAGATCCGCTCCTCGTTCTCGAGGTCCCATTTCACGCCGCTGTCCGTCGTGAGCGGGTAGGTGCCTTTCATGAACGCGCGCCGGCCGTCACGGAGGACCATCCGGAACGTCGCCGAGGGCGCGTACCCGCCGTACACCCGCTCGGCGCGCGCGACCGGGGACCCGAGCAGCGTCGCGACCTCGTCCTTGATCGCCCGCGGGACCGCCGACCAGGGCGGCTTGGCCTCAGCTCCGGTCCGCGACAACGGCCCGCAGCTGCTGCCAGGCTTCGCGCGCCTCTTCCACCGAGCCCTCGTCCTCGATCGTCGAGATGTCGCCGGGGTCCTTGCCCAGGATCACGGCCTTGAGGACGCGCCGCATGATCTTGCCGCTCCGCGTCTTCGGAAGCAGGTCGACGAAGTTCAGCTCGCCGATGACCGCGAGCGGCCCGATCTCCTTCCGAACGGTCGCGAGCAGCTCGGCCTTGAGCTCGTCGGACGGCAGGTGACCCTGCCGCAGGACCACGAAGGCGGAGATGACCTGGCCGCGCAGCTCGTCGGGCCGGCCGGTGACACCGGCCTCCGCGACCGCGAGATGCCGGAGGAACGCGGTCTCGACCTCGATGGTCCCGATGCGGTGATCGGCGATCTTGATGATCTCGTCGGCGCGTCCGCTGAACCAGACGTACCCGTCCTTGTCGATCGAGGTCGCGTCACCGGTGAAATACACCTGCTGTCCGGGCACCTTGTCCCAGTAATCCTGGGCGTACCGCTCGGGCTCCGCCCACAAGCGCGCCGTCAGGCCAGGGAACGGCCGGGTGATCACGAAGATCCCCTTCTCGTCCGTCGCGCACGGCCCGCCTTCGGGTGTCATGACCTTCGCCTCGATGCCGGCGAGCGGGACCCCGCCCGAGCCGGGCTTGATCGGCAAGAGCGCGATGCCATACGGGTTGCCCACGATCGGGCCGCCGGTCTCGGTCTGCCAGTAGTGGTCGATGACCGGGATCCGATCGCCGAGCGCCTC
>DASYVN010000261.1:0-2120 GCA_035937095.1 Candidatus Limnocylindria bacterium | reverse complement strand
GCGGCGGCTCGACGCCTCCGAGCGGTCTGCCCGCTGGGACGCCGGAGCCGAAACGCCGTCCCGACGAGGGCACCGGTCGCGGTCCGGCGCCCGCTCCGACACCTGCGTAGGCCCATCGCGGCGGCGCGGTAGGGATCGGCGGGCATGCCGCTCTCTCTCGCCGGCTGCGTGCGTCCGAGTCGGCAGGTCTGCACGGCCGATACACAGTCGCAACAGAGCGACCGAGCGAGGGCATAACGGTCGGCACGACGGTTGCTTATCCGGAGTGCGTGAGCACCCTGGTGTACGGGATCCGCGAGACGGTCGAGCGCGATGAGCGCATCCGGACGGCGCTGCTGGCGGCGTTCACCCTCGTCCTCGCGGTCGCGTTCATGGTGCTCCTCGTTTCTGACCAGGTGCAGGCCGCCGCTCTCTAAGCGCCCGACTTAGCCTCGGTCCATGCGGCTGTTCATCGCGGTCGCTCTCCCAACAGAGATCTCGGACCGCGCCGCTGGGTGCCTACCGCCGGCGCTGCCGGCCCTCAGGCCGGTCCGCCCGGCGCTGCTGCACGTCACCCTGGCGTTCCTCGGGTGGGTGGCCGACGGCCGGCTCGAGGCCGCTACCGACGCGGCCCGCGCGGCGGCCGCCGGCCACTCCCCATTCGACCTCTCCTTCGATCACGCCGGGCGGTTCCCGGCGACCGGGCGCCCGCGGGCGATCTGGCTCGGGGTCGGGGCAGGGAAAGCCGAGCTCACGCGGCTCGCGACGGACACCGCACGGGAGCTCCGCCTCCGCTCGTTCGCGCTGGAGGACCGCGCCTTTGCGCTACACCTCACCCTGGCCAGGGTCCGGGCCGACGCTAGCGGCCCCGAATCCCGGACGATCGCCGCCGCGATCGACGCCCTGACCGTCCCAGAGCTGCGGACGCGCGTGGACCGCATCGCCGTCGTGGAGAGCGAGCTTTCCCCGAGGGGGCCGCGCTACACGACCCGGGCGGAGGCGCCGCTCGTCTAGCGACGCGGCTCCGACGGCGCGTGAAGGACCGGCGAGGACGTCTTCGCCGACACCGCCGCGCTGAGATCGGTCTTCGAGATCCGCTCCCTCGAGCCGCTCGGCAGGCGCAACGTCCGGCGCGGCGGTCTTGCGCGCGGTCGCGGTCTCGCCGACGAACGGAGCCACGAGCATCGTGGCCATAACGAGCGCGACGCCAGCGCCCGCTCGCAGGCGCGCCGCCGCCCCGATGCTCGACGGCCGGGTCGCCTTCGCGCCAGGGTCTCGCCTGGCGAGAAGCTCGTGGATGCGCCGACCGCCAGCAGACCCTGCCGGACCCGGTCCGGAAGGCTCAGGAATGGTCGTAATCCAGCGTCCCCACCCGGGGGCGTCGCCGAAAGGTGCTCGCGCACCGGTTCGTCGGGCCGGAATACGCGGACCGGGCTACCGGTCCTGAATTCCGAGTGCGATACTCGGATTCAGGACAGGGGGACCAGATGAGCAGCCTTGCCTTCACCCGCACCGCGCACCCGTATCGCGACACCGCGGTCATCGACGCGCGGGCGCCGCGGACGAATCAGGCCATCGTCGGGACGCTCTCGCTGCTCGCCATCCTGACGGGCTGGTGGGGCATCCTCGCGGCGGTCGCGCTGCAGCTCGCGATCGGCCTCACCTTCGGCCGCCGCTACTGCCTCCCCTGCCTGCTGTACTTCGAGGTCATCCAGCCACGGCTCGGCGAAGGTCCGATCGAGGACTCCCGGCCCCCGCGGTTCGCGAACCTGGTCGGCGTCGCGTTCCTGGGCGCGGCGAGCCTCGCGTACGCCGTCGGCTTCACGACCGCTGGACAGATCCTCGGTGGCATCGTCGCGGCCCTCGCGATCCTCGCCGCAACCACCGGTTTCTGCGTCGGCTGCGAGATGTACCGCTTCGCGGCGCGGCTGCGCGGCGTTCGCTCCAAGGTCATCGACCAGGTCGATCTCATCGAGCTCGGCGCGGTCGTGCACGGTGAAGTCGTCGTCGAGTTCACCCATCCGCTCTGCACCGACTGCCGGGAGCTCGAGCGGAGGCTTCGCGGCCAGGGTCGCGCGCTCCTGACCATCGACGTATCGAAGCAGCCGCACCTCGCGCGCAAGTACGGAGTGACGGTCGTC
>DASYVN010000260.1:0-3635 GCA_035937095.1 Candidatus Limnocylindria bacterium | reverse complement strand
GCCGGTTGCCGAGGCGTCAACGGGCCGTTCCCTCAGCCTCTCTGGATGAATGGCAAGCCCACCCACTGGGGCGAGCTCGTGACCGCAGCATAGACGAGCTCGCGCGTGCGAGCAGCCGGCACGAACTCGAGGGTCTCCGCGCGGCGGCCGATCCGAATCTCGCCAGTGCGTCGCGATCGCAAACGACGGATGGCGCCCGAGGGCGCTCGCGCGTACCTTCACCGACGACGGCTAGTCGCTCGGCCGGGGGGGGGGCGCTCGTGAAGTGCCGGCGCTGCGCATTCGAGAACGCCGAGGGCGCGAAGTTCTGCTCGAACTGCGGGGCGCCGCAGCTGTCGCCGCGGGCGGCCGAGGGCGAGCGCCGCGTGGTCACCGTGCTGTTCTGCGACGTGAAGGGCTCGACCACGCTGGCTGAGACGCTCGACCCGGAGGACTGGGGCGAGGTCATGCGCGGCGCCTTCGGCGTGCTCACGAGCGCCGTCGAGCGCTACGACGGCACCGTCGCCCGCGTCATGGGGGACGCGGTGCTCGCGTATTTCGGCGCTCCCAAGGCGCACGAGGACGACGCCGAGCGCGCGGCGCTCGCCGCCCTCGAGATGCGCCTAAACGCAGCCGCGTACGCCGAGCGCCTCCGCGCCGAACGCGGGATCGCCGAGCTCGCGATCCGCATCGGGATCAACACCGGCCTCGCGGTGCTCGGCGACGGGACCGGCAGGGGCATCGAGTACACCGCCATGGGCGACGCGGTGAACGTCGCCGCGCGGTTGCAGTCAGCGGCCTCGCCGGGCTCGATCGTCGTCGGCGACGAAACGCGCAGGCAGCTCGAGGCGTTCTTCGAGCTGCGGCCTCTCGGATCACTCGAGGTGAAGGGCCGCACGGCCGCCGTCCCCGCCTTCGAGCTCCTCAGACGGCGGGCCGCCGCGCAGCGCACGACGGTGCCGATCGTCGGTCGCGAGCGGGAGCTCGCGATCCTGCGGGAGGCCGTGGCCGACGTGGGCAGCGGTCGGGGCCGGATCGTTGCGCTCGTCGGCGACGCCGGCGTGGGCAAGAGCCGGCTGATCGACGAGGTGCGCTCGGCCTGGGCCACCGCCGGTGGCGGTCCCTGGAGCGAGGCTCGCGGGCAGTCGTACGGGTCCGGGCAGCCGTACCACCTGCTGCGCCAGGAGATCCTCAGCGCCTGCGGCGCGACGGACGACGAGCCGGCCGCATCGGTGCGGGCGAAAGTGGAGACCGGTCTCGCCCGAGCGGAGCTCGAGCCGGACAGCATCGCGGCGATGCTCGTGATGCTCGGCATGAGCGACGATGCGGCGCTGACCGGCGAGGCGCTCCGCAACGAGATCGCGCGCATCAACGAAGCGCTCGTGCGCCGGCGCTTCCGCGACGAGCCGGGGGTGAACGTCTTCGACGACCTGCACTGGAGCGACCCGACGTCCGTCGACCTCTTGCTCAAACTGTTCGCGCTCGCGGATGAGCTGCCGGTGCTCTTCCTCGTGGCGTTCCGGCCCGATCGGCAGTCGCCGGCCTGGCGGCTGCGGCAACAGGCCGAGACCGACTTCCCGCACCTATGGACGGAGGTCACCCTCGATCGGCTCAGCGACGAAGAGAGCGAGGCGCTGCTCGGCGAGCTCGCACCCGGCGCGACGCTCCCGGACAGCCTGCGCCGACGGATCCTCGAGAAGGCCGAGGGCAACCCGCTGTTCCTCGAGGAGATCGTGCGCGCGCTCGCCGACGCGCAAGCGCTCGTGCGGTCCGAGGACGGCACCTGGCGGGTCGCGGAGGGGGCGGTGGACGTGCCGGTCCCCGAGAGCGTGCACACGCTCATCGCGGCGCGCATCGACCGGCTCGACGAGCCCGCGCGACAGACGCTCCAGGCCGCGTCGGTGATCGGCCGGACCTTCGGCTACCGCGTGCTGCAGCGGGTCGCGGAGCTGAACGGGCAGCTCGACAAGCAGCTCTCGACGCTGCAGCGCGTCGAGCTCGTCCGCGAGGTCGGGCGCGACCCCGAGCGGCGCTTCGCCTTCCGCCACCCGCTCACGCAGGACGCCGCCTATCGCACGATCCTCCAGCGGCGCCGGCACGATCTCCACCGTAAGGTCGGCGAGACGCTCGCGGAGCTCTACGCCGACCGGCGCGACGAGTACGCGGGCGAGATCGGCGCGCACTTCGCCGAAGCCGGTGACCCACGCGCGGTCGAGTTCCTGCGCCAGGCGGGCGACCGCGCGATGCAGCTCCACGCGGTCGAAGACGCCCTCGCGCACTACACGCGCGCGCTCGACCTGGCGCGGAAGGCCGGCGCGGACGACGCGATGCTCGGGCCGCTCTTCAGCGCGAAGGGCCGCGCGCACGAGCTGCGCGGCGAGTTCGACCAGGCCGCGGCGCTCTACGAGGAGATGGAGCGCGTCGCGCGCGAGCGCGGCGATGTGCCAATGGAGCTCCAGGCGCTCGCGCGCCGGGTCATCGTCCACAGCGCGCCGACGAGCGTTCGCGACCTGCCGAAGGCCCAGGACCTCCTCGAGCGCGCCCTCCCGAAGGCGCGGGAGCTCGGCGACCGCGCGACCCTCGCTCGCCTGGAATGGGGCCACCTCATGGTCGCGGGCTGGTCGGGTCGTCTCGACGAGGCACGCGATGCGGGCGCCGAGGCGGCGGCGTTGGCGCGCCAGGCCGGCGAGCGCGAGCTACTCGCGTTCGTGCTGAACGACCTGAGCGGGTTGCGGGAGGGGCGCTACGACGCCGCGTCCCTGGGAGAAGCGGCGTCGTTGTTCCGCGAGCTCGGGAACCTCGCGATGCTCACGGACACGCTCAGCAAGGAGGCGACGGTACACGCCATGGCGGGCGAGTACGACGGCGCGCTCGCCGCCGCGCTCGAGGCCCGCGAGATCGCCGATCGGATCGGCAACCCGTGGGCCAGGTCGTACAGCGGGATGATCCGCGGCTACGTCCACTTCGATCGTGGCGAATGGGGGACCGCGATCGAGGTGTGGGAGGACGCGATCCGTTACGGCGAGAAGGCCGGCTTCCTCGTGGTCCGCGTCGGCCCTCGCGCGAACCTCGCGCGCCTGTACCACTCCGCGGGAGCGCCCGAGAAGGCCGAGGAGCACCTTCGCGCGGCGCGCGAGCTCGGGGAGCGCGCCCTCCCCGACCAGCTGGGCGTGGTCATCTCCGCGGAGATCGTCGCGGCGCTCGCGCGCGGCGACGTCCGCGAGGCGCGGCGCCTCGCGGACGACGCGCTGACCCTACCCACGCGGCAGCGCGATAGCGGAGGCTTCATGGACCTGGCCGTGGCCGACGTCGAGATCGCGGAGGGACGGATCGACGCGGCGATCGCGCGGGCGGCCCCGCACGCCGCCGCGCCGGACCGGTCCGACCGGCGGTGGACGACGTTCGAAGCCGACTGGGACCTCGTCGTCGGGAAGGCTCAGCTCCTGCGTGACGACCTCGATGCCGCGAACGTCGCGCTGGCGCGGGGCATCGAGCGGGCGCGAGTGCGCGGCGCCCGGCGGGTCCTGTGGCCGCTCACGCGCGTGTTGGCGGACGTCGCCGAGGCGCGCGGCGACACCGCGTTCGCGCGGAGCCAGCGGGACGAGGCACGCGCTCACGCGTCCGCGATCGCCGCCTCGCTCGCGAGCGTCGGGCTC
>DASYVN010000259.1:0-23437 GCA_035937095.1 Candidatus Limnocylindria bacterium | reverse complement strand
CCATGCCGCTCACAGTCGTGCCCCAGGCGCGACGATTCGAGGCCCGTCGTGCACGCTGACCTGCTCGCCCACGTGAAGTGGTTCACCGACCCGACGCCGCATCCGACCGACTGGTCGCTGCTTCTCTCGGCGCCCGTGATCGTCGCGTTCGCGCTGGCCCTTGGCGCCGCTGCGGTCGCCTACGCGATCCAGCATCGGGTGCGCGAGCCGGCGGTCATGCAGACGTTCGAGCGCTTCGCCCGGATCGCCCCGACGGTCCTCGGGCTCCACGTCGGTATCGCGCTCATCGCCTCGGCCGCGCTCGGGATCCTGTTCTCGCCGAACCTCCACCCCAACGAAGACCTGCTCGGCCGGGCGATCCTGATCGTCGAGGCGATGTGCGGGCTCATGCTGCTGCTCGGTCTTACCACGCGCGCCGCTGCGATCCTGCTCGCGCTCCTCGGTGTCGTGGCGATGCAGCCGTTCCGCGTCGAGAGCATCCTCGAGAACGCGCACCTCCTGGGCATCGCGGTGTTCTTCTTCATCATCGGGCGCGGGCCGTTCTCGCTCGATCGCATCCGCGGCATGCGGCCGCCGTTCCGCCAGGACGAGGCGCCGACGTGGGCGCTGACGCTCCTGCGGATCTGCCTCGGCTTCGCGATCGCCTTTAGCGCGCTGACCGAGAAGCTCCTCGACCCCGGGCTTGCGAAGGCGCTCCTCGACGAGCGTCCGTACCTGAACATCGCCCGGTCGTTCGGGGTCGGAGACCCGCAGTTCGGGTATCTCGCGGGCCTCACCGAGCTCGTGGTGGGGATCGTGGTGCTGTCGGGCCAGCTGACGCGCCCGGTCATCGCCGTGGGCGCGATCCTGTTCACGCTGACGCTGCCGGTGTTTGGCTGGACCGAGTTCCTGGGCCACCTGCCGTTCTTCGGGATCATGTTCGTGCTGTTCATGGCCCCGAACGCGAACTCGTGGCACGCGAAACGGCAGCTACAGGCGGCCGCATAGGAAGGTCCGCGTCCCTCTAGGACGCGCCCTTCGGCTGCCGGACCGGCAGCGACAGCTGGAACGTCGCGCCAAGACCCGGTCCGACGCTCTCCGCCGATACCCGGCCACCGTGCGCTTCGGCCAGCAGGCGGGTCACGTACAGGCCGAGGCCGACACCCTGCGCGCCGGTCGTCTTCGCGGTCTGCGCCTGCCCGTACTTCTGGAACATGACCGTGAGGTCCGCGGGGCCGAGACCGATGCCGGTGTCCTTCACGACGATGCGCGCCTCGGCGTGCCCGCTGGCGACCGTCACCAGGATCGGCGCGCCCGCGGGCGAGTACTTCACCGCGTTGCCGATGAGGTGTCCGACCATGACCCGCAGTCGATCGGCGTCGCCTTCGACGACGACGGGCTCTGCCTGAAGGACGAGCTGGACCTGGCCGCGCCCGAGGTCGCGCGCGACGTCAGTGACGAGCTCGCTGAGGTCGACATCGGACACGTTCAAGCGGAAGCGGCGCGCCTCCAGCACGTTGACGTCGAGGACGTCCTCGGCCATGCGCTGCAGCTCGCGCGCCTGGTGATCGAGCGCGATCCGCGCCTCGTTCACGATCCCGTCGGTGTCGCGACGAGCGGCGATCGCACCGGTGACGGAGCCGATGCGCGCGGCGGTCTGCCGGAGCTTGTGCGCGACGAGGGCGAGCGAGTCCTCGCGGTGGCGGTCGATCTCGGCGAGCCGGGCGCCGCGCCCCCGGTAGAGATCAACGAGCACCGCGACGCCGGCGAAGATGACGAACCGAGTCGTGAAGTTCCATGCCAGGGACGGCGCTGCAAAACCGTCCTCCGCCATCGTGTCGATGGTCCAAGCGACCGCGGCGAACGCTCCGATGAGCACGCCGGGGATCCGGCCGCCGCCGAGCGCCACGGCGAGGATCGGGATGACGTAGAAGATCTCGAACGAGAATTCGTTCGGGGTCACACGGTCGAACCACAGGTTGACGGCGATCGCGACCAGACCACCCGCGGTCCAGGCAGCGGCGCGCATGAAGGTCCTGGTACCGACGTTCACGATGAACAGGATGCCCGCAACGAGGCGCGCGGCCCATCCCCCAGCCTGGGGTCTGCGCCTACATCAGATGGACTACTAGGCCCCCTGGGGCGAGCCGCTCGGATCGAGGGACACGAAGTACGACTCGCAGGCCATGTCGATGAGGTCGGGCGTGAGCTGGGCCGGCCGGCCGAGGAACCGGGCGGTGTCGGTCAGCTGCTCGAGGATGTCCCGGGGGTGGCAGGACCGCAGGCCGAGGTTCTTCCGGCGATAGTGCGCGAGGATCTGCGACATCGCGTCGGCGCGGTACTCGATCTGCTTCCGGGCGCACATGCGCTTGAAGATCTCCTCGTACTGCGCAACGGTCGGCGCTTCGATCCCGATCTTGTAGCGGATGCGGCGCAGGAATGCCTCGTCGACGAGGTCGGCCGGGTCGAGGTTGGTCGAGAAGATGATGAGCATGTCGAATGGGATCTCGATCTTCTTGCCGGTGTGCAGCGTCAGGTAGTCGACGCGCTTCTCGAGCGGCACGATCCAGCGGTTCAGGAGGTCCTTGGGCGACACGCGCTGGCGGCCGAAGTCGTCCACCATGAAGATCCCGCCGTTCGCCTTCATCTGGAACGGCGCCTCGTAGAACTTCGACGTGTCGTCGTAGATCAGGTCGAGCGTCTCGAGGGTGAGCTCGCCGCCGGTCATCACGATCGGCCGCTTGCTCACGACCCAGCGATGATCGAACCGGAGCCGGTCCGCGACGACCGGGTCGAGCGCGGCGCGGTGGTAGACCGGGTCATAGATCTTGATGACCTGCTGATCCACTTCCACCGCGTACGGCAGCACGACCTCGCCGCGGAGCAGTGATACGAGCACTTCCGCGATCGTCGTCTTGCCGTTGCCGGGCGGCCCGAACAGGAAGATCGACTTTCCGGAGTTCACGGCGGGGCCAAGCTGCGAGAGCGTCTCGCGCGGGATGACCATGTGCGAGAACGCGTGCGTGAGCTCCTCCTGGGTGACCGAGATGTTGCTGATCGTCTGGCGTTTCACCGCCTCGAGGTACGACGCGAGCGGTACCGGCGCCTTGCCGACGTATTGACTGCGGGCGAGAGCCTCCTGGGCCTTCTCGGAGCCGCGGTCGATGATCACGAACTGGTAGCTCGCGGCCGACAGCCCGGACCCGCCGCGAATCTCGACCAGGCGCTCGCCCTTGAGGAACTCCATGACCTTGTCGACGACGTTCGTGATCGGGAGGCCGAGCGCGGTCGACAGCTCGGCCATCGTCATCTGCCCGCGGAGATAGAGGGTCTTCAGCGCGAGGTCGGCGATGAAGCTGCTCGTGAGGCCGGTCTGCTCGATGGACTGCGGCTCGGGCGGAAGCGGGATCTCCGGCGCGGGAGGCGAACCAGGCGCGCCACTGAGCGGCATCGTCGGGGCCGGGCGCGTCTGCGGCTGGTACACGACTATCTGTTCCTCATCCCGCGCACTGGATCAACGCTGCGCCGCGATGAGCATAGCCTCGAAGCCTTCCTCGTCGATGACCTTGACACCGAGTTGCCTCGCCTTCTCGAGCTTGGTCCCGGCACCCGGGCCGGCGACGAGCAGATCGGTCTTCGCACTGATCGAGCCGCTCGGCTTCGCGCCGAGCTTGCGTACCAAAGCCTCCGCGTCATCGCGGCTTCGTCGCTCGAGCGTGCCCGTGAACACGATCGTCTTGCCCGCTAATGGACCGGCCGGCGGCTCGGCCTTCGCGACCGGTAGTACTGGTACTACGTGCGCTCTGACGAGCTTGTCCATCACTGTGGTCTCCGCGGCATCGCCGAAGTGCCCGCTGATCGCGTCGGCGACCTTCGCGCCGACGCCGCCGATGGACTGGAGATCATCGGCGCTCGCGCCACGCAACAGATCGAAGACCTGCACGAGGGTCGCGCCCGCGGGCAGCTTCGATGCGACCCACTGGGCGAGGTCCTCCGACGTGGACCAGCCCACCTGCGAGATGCCGAGCGCGTTGATGATCCGCGCCAGCGGTCGCCGCTTCGCGCTCTGGATGCGCTCGTAGATATTGGTCGCGCTCTTCTCGGCGAAGCGATCGAGCCCGAGCAGCTGATCCTTCGTCAGGAAGAACAGGTCCGCCGGGTCGGTAACCAGGCCACGCGATCGGAGCTGCTCCACGAGCGCCCAGCCGACCCCCTCGATGTCGAATCCGCCGCGCGACACGAAATGCCCGATCCGCTGACCGGTCTTCGCCGGACAGGTCGCGTTCGCGCAGCGGTACGCGACCTCACCCTCGCGATGCTCCACCGGGCCGTCGCAGACCGGACAGTGCTCGGGCATCGCGAACGCAGGCCCTCGCCTCGGCGCACGCGTTCCCTTCACGACGATCGGAGGCTCGACGCGAACGACCTCGGGGATGACGTCACCGGCCCGCTGGATGATCACGCGGTCACCGACGCGGACGTCGAGACGCGTCACCTCGTCGAGGTTGTGGAGCGTCGCGCGCCGCACGGTCGTGCCGCCGACGAGCACCGGCGCCAGCCAGGCGACCGGGGTGAGCACGCCCGTGCGCCCGACGTACACCTTGATGTCCTCGACCGTCGTCGTCGCTTGCTCGGCCGGGAACTTGTACGCAACGGCCCAGCGCGGGCTGCGCGACACGAACCCGAGCGTGTCCTGGTCCGCCGCCCGGTCGACCTTGACGACGATGCCGTCCGTCCCGTAGTCGAGGCCGTGACGCTTGGTCCCCCAGTCCGCGATGAACGCAAGGACGTCGTCGATGTCCTTCGCTTGGCGGACGTTCGGGTTGGTCCGCAGGCCGAGCTCGCGTAGCCGCGCGAGCAACTCGTGCTGCGAGTCCACCGCGATCCCGGCCGCGCTGTACACCCACATCGCGAGGTTCCGCTTCGCGGTCTGCGCGGGATCGAGCTGCCGGACCGCGCCTGCGGCGGCGTTTCGCGGGTTCGCGAACGGCGCCTCCTCGCGCTCCAGCCGCTCGCGGTTCGTCGCCTCGAATGCGGCAGTCGGGAGATACACCTCGCCGCGGATATCCACGCGTCCCGGTACCTTCTCGCGGAGCGTGAGCGGGATGGACTTGATGGTGCGCAGGTTCGCGGTGACGTCCTCGCCCACGGACCCGTCGCCGCGGGTCGCGCCCTGGACGAACCGCCCGTCCACGTACGTGAGGTTGATGGCGAGGCCGTCGATCTTCAGCTCGCAGACGTAACCCACGTCGCCGCGGCCGAGCGCCTTCCGGATCCGCTGATCGAACGCGCGGACTTCGGTCTCGTCGAAGGCGTTCGAGAGCGAGAGCATCGGGTGGGCGTGCTCGACCGGCGCGAAGCGGTTGGATGGCGGCGCGCCGACGCGCTGGGTGGGTGACTCCGGCGTGACGAGCGCCGGATGCTTCGCTTCGAGCTCCTGGAGCTCGCGCAGGAGCGCGTCGTACGCGAAGTCGTCGATCGTCGGCTGATCGAGGATGTGGTACTCGTAGTTCGCCTTCTCGAGCTGCTCGCGGAGCTCGGCGACGCGTTTCTGGGCGTCCGGGGTGGGCATCGTGCTGATTCTCCCAAAGGAACTCGTATCGCGCGTGTACGACTTGCGCCTGCGTTCGGTGACTCAACGGTCACGACCGGGAATCGTCCACCTCGTACCGTCGAGCCATGCGGTACGCCATGTGCCTTGCGCTTCTTGTCTGGGTCCTGGCGGCCTGCGGCCCGGGCGGCACCGACGCCCGCGCCGGCAGCCCGTCCCGAGCCGAGCGCACATTGCCCTCCGGTCCGGTCGTCCGTCGCACGCCAGGCGATCCGGTGCGGCTGTCGTCGCTCACATTCTCGGATCCGTCACACGGCTGGCTTCTTCGCCCGTCCAGCAGCGCCGGTGAGCTCGACCGCACCGCCGACGGAGGCGAGACCTGGACGCCGGCGGGCAATCCGGCCGGCGTGCAGCTGGACGCGATCGGTTTCATCGACGCCGAACGTGGCTTCGCGCGCGGCTGGATCGTCGGCGACCCGAAGGGCTGCAACGGGGTCGCGGGCTCGCCCCGGTGCCGGTCTGCCATCTACCGTTCATCAGATGGCGGGCTGTCGTGGACGCTCGCGCTCGCACGCCTGGGGATCAGAGCGGTCTCCGTCGTCGATTCCCATCTGGTCTTCGCCGCCGTCATGGCGCCGGAGTGCGGCACCGCCAACTCGGACACCTGCGGCGGGGACCTCCTGCGCAGCGACGATGGCGGAGCCAGCTGGTCGGTCGTCTGGCGCAGCGCGACGCAGCTGTGGGATGTCCAGTTCACGGATGCGGAGGAGGGCTTCGCGGTGCGGCTCGCGGGCACTGGCCTCGCCGGTACGGCCGAGGTCCTGCACACCAGCGACGGTGGCGCCTCATGGACGACCGAGCTCGAGCAGCAACGCGCGCGGATCCCGTCGCTCGAAGTGAGTCGCGGGCGCGCATGGCTCTTGATCCTGCCGGACGATGCCTGCGCGATGGGCGGATGCGGCGGCTATCAGTTGTGGCGGCGGGATGGCGGCTCGTGGCTGCAACTCACCGCCGACACTGAGTGGTTCGCGCACCCGCGACCCGACCGGCTCGGCTTCCTGAGTGGTCCGCTGTTCGCGGATGCCCAACACGGCTGGATCTCCGCCGGCGCGGGCGCGGGCGGCGGTACGGGAGGGGTGCTTCACACCGAAGACGGTGGCCGGACCTGGTGGCGCTCGATCGTGGCGCCATCAGGATGGAGCGTCGAGGCACTCGCGCCGCTCGACGGCATGACCGCGCTGATCCTCGCAAGCGATCAGGGGACGACCGGGCCGTTCCTCGCGAAGACGGTCGACGGCGCGCGAACGTGGCGCCGCTTGGCGTCAGCCCGATGATCCTCGACCGCAGGTTGACGCCACTGGTGATCGTCATGCTCATCGCGTCCTGTGCGCCGACCGGCTCCGCTTCCACTCCGAGCCCGTCGGCTGCGCCGCCCGCCGCCATCTCCACCCCGAGCCGACCTCCCGCATCACCATCGCCGGCCGGCACCCTTGCACCGCCGTCTACGAGGCTCAGTGGCCCGATCCAACGGCTCGACGCGAAGGTCGGGTTCGCCACCACGGAGACCGGGCTCATCCGGACCGAGGACGGAGGAACGACCTGGGCCGCGCTCGCGCGGATGGACGGCGCGTTCTTCAGTGAGTTGCGCTTCGTCGATACATCGCACGGGTGGGCGATCGCGGAGCGGTGGGCACCGGGCACGATCTGCGTGAGCCCGAAGACGGCTCCGCCCTGTTGGACGGTCATGACCACCAGCGACAGCGGGTCATCGTGGACGGATCGCCTGTCGCTGCCCGGCAACCAGCTCGGCACCGCAGTGGTGACATCGTTGCAGGCGATCGACGATCAGCGCGCCTGGGTCGTGGTCCAGACGACGGCCTGCGCGGTCACTAGCTGTGTGGGTGAGCTTCGGACGACGCGAGACGGCGGGCAGACCTGGACGGTGCAACTCTCTCGCGAGGGCGGGCTAGGGCCGGTGCGCTTCGCGAGCGCCGCTCGCGGCTGGATCGCCGCTGCGCGGCCGGGTGATGCCCGAGGCGGGGTCGACATCCTCGCGTCATCGGATGGCGGCGTGAGCTGGTCGACCGTCTTCCGCTCAATCGACGGCGTGCTCACGATCGACGCGGCCAGCGAGCGGGAGGCGTGGATCCTGACGCGCGACGGCGCCTTCTGCACGTCCTCAAGCTGCTCGAGGTACGACCTCCTACATACGTCCGACGCCGGGACGACGTGGACGACCCTCGGCAACCCGTTCGTCCAGGCGACCTGCAGCGGCGGGCATCTGCGCGGGCTGGTCTTTGCGAGCCCGTCGGCCGGGTGGTTGGGTATCTCACTGGGTCCCGGCGGCGCGAACGTCGGGGATGGCGGCCTCATGCGCACCCGCGACGGCGGCCGCAGCTGGGATTGCCTCCGGACGCCGCAGAACGTCAGCTTCGTCAGCGTGGCTGACCCCCTGCGCGTGTGGGCGAGGAGCGATCCGGGCGGGAGCTCGCTCAAAGGCTCCGTTCCGGCGTTGATGACCAGCGAGGACGGGGGCGACACTTGGCACGCGTTGCTGATCGCGTTGCGCTGATCCGCGCGATCCGAGCGGCTACACCTTCGTCAGTCCCGCGAAACTCGCCATGAGCTTCTTCACGCCCTTGCCCGCGAACGCGACGGTCACCTCCTCGTCGTCCGGGCGCACCGCGCTCGAGACGACGATGCCGGCGCCGAAGGCCGGATGCACCACGTGGTCGCCGGCGCGGAAGCGGGTGTCGCCGACCGCGGCGACGCGGGCGGCGCGATTCACCTGGGCCGCCGACGGCTCGCGGCCACCGCGGCCGCTCCAGGTCGGCGGAAGATCCGCGAGCGCGGCAGCGTGCAGCTGCGCGCGGCGTTCTTCGTAGCGCTCGCGGCCGCGTTCCCAGTCGAGATCCTCCCAGCGGTCGCGCTCCTCGGTCTCGATCTCGCCGCGCAGCTCGATGTCTTCCGGAAGCTCCCGGAGGAAGCGGGACGGCGGGTTCTCGTTGGTGCGGCCGAACAGCTGCCTGCGCCGTGCGAACGTGAGGTAGCACCGGTGCATCGCGCGCGTGATCGCGACGTAGCAGAGCCTGCGCTCTTCCTCGAGCTGCCGTTCGTCCTCGAGCGAACGGTTGTGGGGGAAGACGCCCTCCTCCATGCCGGTGACGAAGACGATCGGGAACTCGAGCCCCTTCACGGCGTGCATCGTGATCAGCGTCGCCGCGGGCTTCGCCTCCGCGAACTCGTCGACGTCGGACACGAGGGCGACCTCCTCCATGAACGAGGGCAGCTGCTCATCGCGGGGGAGGTTCACGTAGTCCTCGGCGATGGTGCGAAGCTCGAGCACGTTCGCGTAGCGCTCCTCGCCGCCCTCGGTCCCGTCCTTCAGGTACGCGCCGTAGCCGGTCGCGCGCACGACCTCGTCGACGATGTCCGGGAGATCCTTCAGGAGCAGCTCGTCGCGGATGCGCGCGAGCAGCCGGCCGAACGCGACCATCGCGGCCGCCTGGCGCTTTGGGATCTCCGGGGCCTGCTCGGCGTCCAGGAGCGCCTCGGCGATCGGGGCGCCACGCTCTTTCGCGAACGCCGCGAGTCCGGCCTGGCCTTTGGCGCCGATGCCCCGTGGTGGCGTGTTCAGCACGCGCGCGATCGCCACGCTGTCGACGGGATTCTGCAGCAGCCGGAGGTACGCGAGGACATCCTTCACCTCACGCCGCGCATAGAACGAGACGCCGCCGACCACCTGGTAGGCGAGGCCGAACCCGCGGAACACGTCCTCGATCGCGCGCGACTGCGCGTTCGTGCGGTAGAGGACCGCGACGTCGCGGGCGGACGTGACCAGTCCCTCGCGCCGGAGCCGCTCGATCTCCCGCGCGATCGTCTCGGCCTCGTGATGTTCGTCGTGGGCCTGGACGACGGTGACGGGATCCCCGCCCGTGCGCTCGGTCCAGAGCTTCTTCTCCTTCCGGGCGGCGTTGTTGCGCACCACGCTGTGCGCCGCGTCCAGGATCCGCTGGGTGCTCCGGTAGTTCTGCTCCAGCTTCACGACCGTCGCGTTCGGGTAGTCGCGCTCGAAGTCGAGGATGTTGCGGACGTCGGCACCACGCCACGAGAACACCGACTGGTCGTCGTCACCGACCACACAGAGGTTCTGGGTGGCACCGGCGAGGTAGCGCAGGAGGACGTACTGGGCCCGGTTCGTGTCCTGGTACTCGTCGACGAGGATGTGGTCGAAGCGATCCTGCCACTTCTCGAGCGCCCGATCGCTCGTCTCGAACAGCCGGCAGGGCAGCACCAGGAGATCGTCGAAATCGACCGCGTTGTTCTCCTTCAACAGCGCCTCGTACCGGCGCCAGACCGTGGCGCTGACCCGGTCGAGCTGCCCACGGGCCTCGTTGGCGAGGTCCGCGGGGCCGCGGAGCTCGTTCTTGGCAGCGGAGATGGCCGCCCCGACGGCACCTGGCGAGTACAGGCGCTCCGAGACGCCGCTGTCGCCCATCGCCTGGCGAAGGAGGGCTCGCTGGTCGGCGGTGTCGTAGATGGCGAACCCGCGGTCCAGCCCGACCTCCGGCCCGTCGCGACGGAGGAGCCGAGCGCAGAAGGCGTGAAAGGTCCCGGCGCTCACATCGGCCAGAGCGGCGTCGCCGAGGAGCTTCTGCAGGCGACCGCGCATCTCTTTCGCGGCCTTGTTCGTGAACGTGACCGCGAGGATCTTCCGGGCCGGCACGTCCAGATCGCGCACGAGGTACGCGATCCGGTGCGTGAGCACCCGCGTCTTGCCCGACCCGGCCCCCGCCAGGATGAGGAGCGGGCCAGCGGGGTGGGTCACCGCGGCGCGCTGTTCCGGATTGAGGACGTCGAGGATCGGGTCGGGACGCACCATTCGATGGTAGGTATCGCGGTCGCCGCATGACGCCGATGCGCGGTCACGTGGATGGACGGTGGAAAAGTTTCCGCGGGTCGTGGACAACATCGCCGCGCGCGGTCGTCGATTCGTGGATAAAGCCGTTGTTCGCCTGGCCGGTGCGCGGCTATGTTTCATCGCGACCCGAGGGGTCTGCCAAGAGGAACGGATCCGGAGATTCCATCAACGGAGACGGGCCTCAGGAGCGCAACCGGAGATAGCATCAAAGGCGGTCCGAGAGGATATCGAGGATCGGCTCCACGGCCAGGCTGCAGAGCTTTGAAGCTGCGGCAGGGCACGGAGGCAGGTCGCTCGGGTCGCTTCTTTTCCCTCCGCATCCAGCGCCGTTCGCCCTGCGTACAGTGGCTAAATGGCGCCTGACACGCTCCCAGCGGACGACGTCCTGATGGCCGCGCTGGCGGAGCGCGATCTGTCCGCTTTGGCGGCGCTCTACGACCGCTATGGCCGCTTGGCGTACGCCCTCGCCTACCGGATCCTCGGCGAGAGCGAGGCGGCCGAGGACGTGGTCCACGACGCCTACATCTCGGCGTGGCGCGGCGCCGCGAGCTACCGGCGCGATCGCGGGAATCCGCGTGGCTGGCTCCTGTCGATCGTCCACCACCGTGCGGTAGACGTTCTCCGGCGCAAGACCGCCTTCCGCCCGGCGCCCCTCGAGGTCGCCGAGCAGCGCGCCGCGGACGAGGACACGGCGGTGATGGCCGAGAAGAACGTCGAGCAGCAGACGGTCCGGCTGGCCCTCCAGGCCCTGCCCGAGGCGCAGCGGCGGACGATCGAGCTCGCTTACTTCGGCGGGTACACCCATGTGGAGCTCGCCGAGCTCATGGGCGTCCCGCTCGGGACCGTGAAGGGCCGCATGCGGATCGGCCTCCAGAAGATGCGTCGCGCCCTCGAGGGGACCCGGACGTGATCGAGCACATGACCGACGACCTCGAGCTGTACGCGGTCGGGGCGCTTCGTTCCGCCGAGGCCGATCGGGTCACTGCGCACCTTGCGGGATGCCCTGCCTGCCGCGCGGAGCTCGCCGAGATCGCGACGGTCGTGAACGCGTTGCCGGACACGGTGGCCCCGCGCGAGCCCCCGGCGCGACTGAAGGACCGCATCCTGTCCGCGGCTGCCACGGATCTCGCGCGTCCGGCCACGCGCGAGACCGCGTGGACCTTCCGTCCGACCCGCGGCTGGCTCGGGATCGGCGCGCTCGCGGCCGTCGCGGTCCTCCTTCTGGTCCTCGATCTCAACTCGCTGCGCGAGCTGCGAGCGGCGGAGTCCGAGCGGGCCGAGTACGCCCTCATCGCCGAGAAGGTCTCCCACGGTGGCAGCAACTGGTACATGGTCGGTCTCGATCAGTGGCAGGGCGCAGGCGGCACGCTGTTCGCGCCGGGCAAACCGGACCTCAGCCCGTTCGTCGTCTTCCATGACCTCCGCCCGCTGACCGGCGGCGCGATGTACGCCGTGTGGCTCGTCGACGCGGACGGCCACTGGGTGCGCGGTGCCAACTTCTCAGCGTCCGGCCACGCGATCCAGGGGGTCGACCTCACTGTTCCGGTCGACAGCTTCGCGCAGTGCGCTGTGACGATCGAGATGCAGGCCGAGGGCAAGCGCAGCGGCCCGCTCGTCATGCAATCGCGCATCGCACCGCCCGGGCAATAACGGACTGCCTCGCCGATTCCTCTTGAAACGGCCTCGGCACTTCGGTGAAGTGCCGAGGAATGGCCGAATGGCATCGACTGACGGACGTCGACCCGACGCTTCGGGCAGCGATGTGCTCGGTCTGCGGCTTGGTATCGATCAAGCCACGCTTCAAGACTCGCTAGAGATGCGCGCGAGCGGCTCGCCCGAGAGTTGCCACAGACTGAAGACGTTCAACAATGGCGACAACTTCGCCAAGGCATATCGCGGTGCGCGGAAACGCCTACTGGGACGCCGTCACCGCTGCGGCCCTGATCCGACTCATGCGTGTCGCACAGATGAAGAGGCCCCGTCGCCGGCTGGCGACGGGGCCTCTTGAGTCGCGACGTTTGGCTGACTAGTAGTCCATCCCGCCCGAAGGCATCGACGGAGCCTTGTCCTTCTCGGGAAGGTCCGTGATGAGGGCTTCGGTGGTCAGGATCATCGCCGCGACGGAGGCGCCGTTCTCCAGAGCGGAGCGGGTGACCTTCGCGGGGTCGATGATCCCGGTCTTCACGAGGTCGACGATCTCGTTCTTGATCACGTCGTAGCCCCACGTACCGGACTTCGCCTCGGCCTGCTTGCGACGGACGCCCTCGAGCAGGACGCCGCCGTCCTGGCCGGCGTTCGCCATGAGCTGGCGGAACGGCTCCTCGAGCGCGCGGCGGAGGATGTTCACGCCGGTAAGCTCGTCGCCGGTGGCCTGGACCTTGTCCAGGGCCTTGACGGCGTTCAGGAGCGCGACCTCACCGCCCGGAAGGATCCCTTCCTCGACGGCCGCACGGGCCGCGGAGAGAGCGTCCTCGACACGGTGCTTCTTTTCCTTCAACTCGATTTCCGTCGCAGCGCCCACCCGAATGATCGCGACGCCGCCGGCGAGCTTCGCGAGACGCTCGTTGAGCTTCTCCTTGTCGAAGTCGCTCGTGGTCTCCTCGATGAGGGCCTTGATCTGCTTGACCCGGGCCAGGATCGCTTCCTGCGAGCCGTGACCTTCGACGAACGTGGTCTCGTCCTTGGTGGAGGTGACGCGGCGAGTCCGACCGAGGTCGGCGACGGTGGTCGAGTCGAGCTTGCGACCGACCTCCTCGCTGATGACCTTGCCGCCGGTGAGGATCGCGATGTCCTCGAGCATCGCCTTGCGACGGTCACCGAAGCCCGGGGCCTTCACGCCCAGGACGTTGATGGTGCCGCGCAGCTTGTTCACGACGAGCGTGGCGAGGGCCTCGCCATCGATGTCCTCGGCGACGATGACGAGGTTCTTGCTGACCTGCACGAGCTTCTCGAGCACCGGCAGGATGTCGGTGATCGCGGAGATCTTCTTGTCCGTGATGAGGATGTAGGCGTCCTCGATGACCGCTTCCATCCGGTCCGCGTGCGTGACGAAGTACGCCGAGATGTACCCGCGGTCGATCTGCATCCCCTCGACGTATTCCTTCTCGAACTCGAGGCCCTTCGACTCCTCGACGGTGATGACGCCGTCGCGGCCGACTTTGTCGTGGACCTCGGCGATGAGTTCGCCGATCTCCGAGTCCGCGGCGGAGATGCCCGCGATGTGCGCGATCTCTTCCTTGCCCTTGACCTCGACGGCCTGGGACTTGAGCTCGGCGACGACGGCGTCGACGCCCTTCTCGAGGCCACGCTTCAGGAGCATCGGGTTCGCGCCCGCGGCGATGTTCTTGAGACCTTCGGTCACGATCGCCTGCGCCACTACGACGGAGGTCGTCGTGCCGTCACCGGCGATGTCGTTCGTCTTGGTCGCGGCTTCCTTGAGAAGCTGCGCGCCCATGTTCTCGAAGGGGTCCTCGAGCTCGATCTCGCGCGCGACGGTGACGCCATCGTGGGTCACGGTCGGCGCGCCGAACTTCTTGTCGACCGCGACGTTGCGGCCCTTCGGGCCGAGGGTGGTCTTCACGGCGTTCGCCATCTTGTCGACGCCCGCCTTGAGCGAGGCTCGCGCGTCTTGGGTGAATTGGAGCTGCTTTGCCATAACTTTCTCTTCCTCCGCCTATGACTCGATGACGGCGAGAACATCCTTCTCGCTGAGGATCAGGAGTTCCTCTTCGTCGAGCTTGAAGTCGGTCCCTGCGTACTTTTGGAATAGGACGCGGTCGCCTTCCTTGAGCTCGACCGGGATGCGCTGGCCGGTGTCAGGGTGACGATCGCCGGGACCGACCGAGAGGACCTTGCCCTCCTGGGGCTTTTCCTTCGCGGTGTCCGGCAGCAGGATCCCGCTCTTGGTCATTTCCTCGCGCTCGAGGGCCTTCACGACGACGCGGGAGCCAAGGGGCTTGAGCTTCAGCGTGGGCTTCTCTGCGATTGCTGGCATGTGGCGCCTCCGTACATTTGTGCGCGTTTTGGCCAGGCAAGTGCCGGGTTCTGGGCTTCGCGAAACGGACTTAGCACTCCCCTGGCGCGACTGCTAACAGAGTAGGTTCGCCCCGGTCGGGCTGTCAAGCGGACAAGTGATCGAGCGAGCCCAACGCCGCGTTCCGTATGGTTGCGCGGTGAAGATCGACCGCCTCGAAACGTGGGTCCTGGAGGCGGAGGGCGCGGCGATCGAGTTCGGCGCCGGCAATTACTCGACGTTCAAGGCGATGGTCGTCGCGGTGACCTCGGACGACGGGATCACCGGCTGGGGTGAGTGCATCGCCCGCCGCGCGCCCAAGGTCCTCGACACGGTCGTGCGCGAGCTGCTGTGGCCGGTGGTGAAGGGCCGGGACCCGCACGACGTCGAGGGGCTCTGGGACGAGATGTTCACGCTGCTGCGGCCGTGGGGCCATTACCGCGGGTTCGTCCAAGAGGGCATGAGCGGGATCGACCAGGCGCTCTGGGACATCCTCGCGCAGTCGCAGGGGATCCCGCTGTACAAGGCGCTCGGCGGCGCGGGGCGCGCGTCCGTGCCGGTGTACGGCTCGAAGGTCTACACGGCCGATCCCGCCGCGATGGCGAAGCAGGCCAAGGAGAAGGTGGACGGCGGCCACACCGCGATCAAGATCCAGCTCGGGCGCTCCGCGGCACGCGGTGGCTATCGCGGGGACATCGCGGTGACCAAGGCGATCCGCGAGGCGGTCGGGCCGACGATCGACATCGGCGCCGACGTGAACAGCGCGTACGACGCGGCGACGGCCATCAAAGTCTGCCACGAGCTCGCGCAGTACGACCTCTGGTTCCTCGAGGAGCCGGTCTACCCCGACGACATCGACGGCTACGAGCTCATCCGCCGGTCGCAGCCGATCCCGCTGGCGGCCGGTGAGTCCGAATTCGGTATCTTCGGGTTCCGCGAGCTCCTGCAGCGCCGGGCCATCGACATCGTGCAGCCGGACATCGCGCGCATCGGCGGCTTCACCGCCGCGAAGCGCCTTGGCGCGCTCGTCCATGCGCACAACGTGAAGTACGCGCCGCACACCGGGTTCTCGTGCGGTCTCGCCCAGCTCGCGTCGCTGCATTTGGCGGCTGCTGTCCCGCAGCTCCTCGCATGCGAGTGGATGTGGATCTCCAATCCCCTCGCCGAGCTCTTCACCGAGCCGCTACCGCAGCCGAAGGACGGCTTGCTCGCTCTTCCGACGAAGCCGGGCATGGGCCTTGCCCTCGATCGGAAGAAGTTGGAGAAGTACCGGGTCTCGTGATCCGACCTTGGCGGGTCCTGTCGCGTCGCGTCCTCCTCGAGCGGCCACCGTGGTTCACCGTGGGGGCGCAGGACGTCGAGCTCCCGAACGGAGCGGTGCTCCGCGACTTCAACTGGATCGCGATGCGCTCCTTCGCCATCGTCGTGCCGCTCCTCGAGGGCGATCGCACGATCCTCGCGCGCTCCTTCAAGCTCGGCGTCGGCGCGGTCTCGCTCTCGCTGCCCGCAGGCTACCTCGAGGAGGGCGAGGATCCGCTCGCCGGCGCGAAGCGCGAGCTCATCGAAGAGACCGGGCACGAGGCGGCGGAATGGCTGTCGCTCGGTCGGTACGTCGTCGATGGCAACTACGGCTCCGGGCACATGCACGTCTTCATCGCGAAGGGCGCCCGCAAGGTCCAAGAGCCCGACAGCGGCGACCACGAGGAGCAAGAGCTGCTGACGATGCCCTTCGCCGAGGCGATCGCGAAGCTGCGATCAGGCGAAGTCGCGCAGCTATCGACCGCCGCGGCGCTCGGACTCGCGGAGATCGCCCTTCGCTAGTCGGCGATCTCGATCACCGACGGATCCCAACGGTTCTCCCGTCGATCGATGACGTTGAGCGGATTCGTGTCCACGACGAGGCCCGCAGCCGTTTCGCTGATGTGGAACAGCTGCAGTGGCTTGGGCGCGGGATCGCGGATCACGATCGCCGTGCGCTTGTCGTAGATCGACCCATGGCACGGGCAGTGGAAGCGGTCTTCGCTCGCGCTGAACGGCACTGCGCACCCGAGGTGCGTGCACTTGCGGTACGCCGCGATGATCCCCCCGGGCGCGTGGAGCAGGAAGAAGTGGCCCTGACGGAAGAGCAGGGGCGCGTCGTTCGATTCTCTGAATCCGGCGAGGACCTCGCTCTTCGTGCCGACGAGGACCGGCACACCGAGACCGACGATCCGCCGGACCTGCATGAACGGCAGGACGGATCCGACGACTTCCGCACCGGCGAGCGACAGCGCGCCGAAGAATCCGTAGCGCAGCAGCTGCCGGCGGTCGATCGGCGGGGACAGGCGGGTGCGGATCATCGCAGCCTCCTACATGACCGTAGTAGGACAGTAGCGCCGCTCCGCCGAAAGTCCAGCCGGGCTTGCTAGGGCGTGAGGCGCGTCTCCTGACCGCCGTTAGCCGGCACGTCGACGTCCACGACCCAGCGGACCGAGTTGGCGCACGGGCACGCGCCGCCGACACGCAAAAGACGTGGCATCGACTTGACGGCGTTCTCGAGGGGCACCGTTCCGTTCGCGACGCCGCGCTGCAGATCGGCCCAGTGGCTCACGTCGACCGACGCGAGATAGGCCTCGGGCAGGTGATCGCGGACGTGCTCGATGTACCGCTCGACATCGTCGACCTTCCCGCCGTCCACACCGATCAGCTGGAATGCGTACTCGCCGCGGCGGCGGAAGAAGCCGGCGTGCGGGAGCTTCAAGAGATCGTCGTCCCATGACAGCCCGTCGATCGCCCCGCGATCGGCCTTCACCCGCGCGTAGAGCGCGTCGGCGTCCTCGCGTGAGAGCTGGGGGAATCGCGCCCGGACATAGCGCTGGTTGATGTCGTCGAGCATCCGGTCGACCTCGGCGATGTACTCGTCCTGCGCGACGCGGTTCGTCTTGTCCTTCAGGCCAAGCTTCACCGCGGTCTTGCCACCGCGCTCGTCGCCGAACATCTCGAGACCTCGGCCGTACCACTTGTTGACGGCCTTCTGGAGCGCCGGCATCGTGATCAGGGCGTCGGGCTGCGCCGCCGCCTCGGCCCAGCGACGCATCGGGATGACCCCGGCAGCGAGGTGGAACGCTTCCTCGCGGAGCATCGGCGGCATCGACGCTGCCATCGGCTTGTACGCGTTCACCTTCTGCATCGTGAGCTGGTACTTCCCCACCCGGTCGATGAACGCCGCGAACACGACGTTGTCGACGAAGCTGTCGTACTCGAGGTTGAACGCCGCGAGCACGTGCGAGCCGGTCTTCATCGACAGGATCTCTTCCACCATGTCCTGGGGCTTCGTGTCGGTGGCAGGTGACCAGTCCGCGCTCGTGAGGAGATGAATCATCTGGTAGCCGTGGCGGAGCTCCTCGGCCATGACCCGGAGCACCCAGGCCTGGTCCTGCGGGTCGCTCGCGCGGGCGAGCGTGGCCTGGTGCTGCTGGATCGAGCCGAATTCCGTCGAGGCCTGCGCGCGGATGATCGCGAGGAGCTCCTCGGCGGCCTTCGGATCGAGCTCCTTCGGGACGATCGCCTTGGGCTGGCCCGTGCGATCGCCGACCTCGATCTGGTCGGGCATGTTCTCCTGGACGCGCGCGCAGAGGCAGAACGCCTCGTCCTTCGGGAAGTACATGTCCCACTGCTCTTCGAGCCGCGGGTAGTCCGGGAAGTTGTGGCGCTGCCAGTGCACCACGGCCTCGTGGTACTGGCGTGGCAGCTGGTGCTGCTGATCGGCCATCTGGCTCCCCCCGGCTCGTACTAACTAGTTAGTCAGTTTATGCCCGCCTCGACACCGCGCAGCGCAAGCGCCTGGAACGTGGCCGAGACGTCGGCGACGTTCGCGCGGCCGTCCGGCCGGAACCACTTGTAGACCCAGAAGCACATCCCGAGGATCGCGAAGGCGGTCACCGCCGGATCGGATGGACGGAAGGCCCCCCGGCCATCCCCTCGCGTAGGACGCGCTCGAGCGCGCTCGCGATCTTCCGCTCGACGCGGGTCACCGTACGCAGATGCTCGGCGTCGAGATGTCCCTTCTCCTGGAAGTAGACGGTGAAGAACGCGGGCCGCTCGGCGACCAGCCGCACGAACGAGTCGACCATGTCAGCGAGCTTCCGATCCAGCGCGCTGCTCGACCGCTCGATCGCCGAGATGCTCGCGTCCGCGAGCGCGAGCGTCTGGGTCGCGATCTGGAAGAGCAGCTCCTCTTTGTTCTCGACGTAGTAGTAGAAGGCCGCCTTCGTGAGGTCGAGCTGATCGGTGACGTCCTCGACGGTGGTGCCGACGAACCCGCGCTGCTGCATGAGGAGCGCCCCGGCATCGAGGATCGCCTGGCGGCGCGGCCCGGATCGCGGCGCCGCCCCCGCGGCACGCGGTCGCGACCGGAGGGTGCGTCCGTCCGGGCGCTTCGGCTTGATCGTCTTCGCCGGCGCCCGCCGTGCCGAGCGCGGCGTCGTCAGAGCCGTTTCTCGAGCGCCGTGAGCGCCGCCGGCGTGAACTGCATCGCCTTGAGGAAGCCGGCGATGTCCGGGTCCGACGCCGCGACCATCGTGCGAGCGATGTGGGCGCCCTGCGATCGGAAGTGCGTGAGCAGGGCGTCGATGAGACGACGGCCGAGGTCCCGGCCGCGCACGTCCGGATCGACGCCGAAGAACTCGATCCAGCCGGTCGGCTCCTCGAGACCAAACTCGCCGCCGCGGACCTCCCCCATCATGAATCCAGCGACCTTGCCACCGAGCTCTGCGACCTGTGAGGACTCCGCATCGCGGCGGATGTAGTAGCCGACGCGGTGCTCCCAGACCTCGGGCCGGTATTTCTTGGTGATGCGCTCGTCGATCCGCGTGATGCCCTCGATGTCGAGCTCGGTCATCGGACGGATGCGGACGTCTTCGGTCACGCGCCGGAGGATAGGGCGGCCCAGCGACGGCGAACTCGGGATCAAGCGCGTCTCGGCTCGCCGCCGAACGGCTGCCCCGTACGGTGCGCGGACATCCACCAGCCGGATGAGAGGCGCGAGCTGAATGATGCAGATCTCTCGGATCTGCGCCGGAATTCGCACGGTCGCTCGCTCTCCGAAGGTACGACCCATTGTCAGGATGACCGGGTGGTCACCGAACCACCGCTGACCGAGCGGACAGCTCGAGAGTCGAAGCGGGAAGGGATGACCATCCACAACGCCCGGCTACGGGCCCTCTACGGGTGTGTTCTGGCGGGGCTGTCGCTGCTCGCCCTCGGCGCGCCGGCCAACGCCGACGACGGGACCACCACGCCGGCGCGAGCCGTCCCGCTCGCCCGCGCGATCCCCCGCACCTTCGCCTCGTACGACGTCCTGATCGCGACGGCCACGGCGGCCGCGGCGGACCAGACCACGCTCTACGCGCAGCTCCTCGCGACGCGGGCCGAGGCGGACCTCGCACATGCCGCCCTCGCCGCAGTCTCCGATCCGCGGATCCGTGGCGGTCTCGTCCGCACGGAGCGGAACGTGAGCGACGGCTCCGCGCTCCGCGCGCTCCGCGCCGCGATCGCGTCCGCGACCGCCACTCTGACCCAGCTACTCATGAGCGGTGCGCCCGCCGCCCCGCCGCCGTCCACCTGGCAACGGCCGCTCGCGGGCGAGGTCAGCCAGCCGTTCGGCCCGACCGACCTTGGCCTCGAGCCGACGCGTCTGTACAAGGGCATCTTCTATTGGAACTTCCACGAGGGTGTCGACATCCTCGCGCTCGCCGGCACGCCGATCGTCGCGCCCGGGCGCGGCCGCGTCGTGTTCGCCGGCCGCATGGGCGACGGGGCCGAGGTGGTCGTCATCGCGCACGACAACGGCCTCGTCTCGCTATACGCGCACCTCGAAAACGGACCGCTCGCGCCGACGGTCAAGGCGGGCGACATCGTCCAGGCGGGCGAGCGCATCGCCGCGGTGGGCCTGACCGGGCTCACGACCGGCTACCACCTGCACTGGGCCGTCTACAAGAACGGCGAGCCGCTCGACCCGCTCTCTACGCTCGGCGGCTAGCGGACCGACCTTCGCGGCCTAGCGACGGGTCCCCAAGAACGCGACCAGGTCAGCCCAGCTCCGCGGGTGTGAACGCGCTCGCGAACGACGGCATCGCCTGACCCTTACCGCTCAGGATGGTCGTCACGAGCTGATCGGGCGAGAGCCGCGCGCCGACGCTGCTCAGGTCCGGGCCGCGGCGGCCGCCGGCGCCACCGATCTGATGGCAGGCGAAGCACTCCTTTTGTACGAAGAGCTGCGCGCCCACGGCTTCCGACGCGCCGAGTCCGGCGAGCGCGCTGACCCAGCCCGCCGTCGCCCACCGGACGCGCCGAATCGCGACACGCAAGCGGGCCCGGGACGGGCTTTGCCCATCCCGAGCCCACCGGCCCCCAGAGCAGGGGCAGGGGCCCCTGAGCGCGAAGCGCAAGTCGCGAGTAGGGGTTAAGAGGCCGCGCTGCGGACGGTGCGCCGGCTACGGGTGACGATGAGCGCGATGGTCAGCGCGACGAGCGGGATCCAACCGAACACGAGCATCCAGATCGCGACGTCCGCGAAGCCGTGGAGCACCGCGGTCAGCGTGGCGAACGCCTGGGCGACCGTTTTGGCCGGGTCCCACGCCGAGGTCGCCGTCGGAACCGGGACGATGGACGGGCTGATCGAGACGGTGATCGTCGAGAACTGGGTGCGGGACGCGATCGAGTTCACCTGACCCTGCAGCTGCTCGATCTGCGTACGGACGTTCGAGAGCGCGCTGTCGATCTTCAGGATGTCGTCGATCGCCGTCGCGCGGGTCAGCAATGAAAGGTATCGCTGCTCCTCGCTCTGCTTGGCCGCGAGGCGCGCTTTGAGGTCGACGAATTGATCGGTCACGTCCTTGCCGTCGACGGTCGAGGACACGACCTCGGCGTCGAGCGTGCGGAGCTGGCGGAGCGCGTCGTTGAACCGGTCCGCGGGCACACGCATCGTCATGCTCGCGACCCGCTGGTCCTGGCTGCCGCTCTGGCTCAGTCCGATGACATCGCCACCGAGCCCGGTCGCGACGGCCTGCGCCTTGTCGGCCATCGCCCACGGGTCGGCCGCCTTCATCGCGATGCTCGCCGTGAGGATCACCGAACGATTGGGATCGAGCGCCTGTGGGACGGGTACGCCGTTCCCGGCCGCGCTCCCCTGGGGAGCGGCACCGTTCACCGCGGCGGGCATCGGGGCGGCAGCGTCGGTCGTCACGCCGAACCCGCCGCGGCCCACGCCGCTGGATGCCGTGCCTGCGGACGTCGCGCAGGCCGCGAGGAGGAGGACCGCCGGAAGGAGCCACATCAGCCGCTTCATCACTACCTACCTTCTCCGGGCATGCCCGGCTGGTGGGTAGACGAAGCGGCCCCGGTCCCGGTTCCCGACCCCTACCAGCGACGCCCGAAGAGGGCCCCGGCGACGGTCCGGGTCGTCGCGGTGAGCGCCGAGACGTCGCTCCCGCGCTCCGCGGCGATCGCCGCGTACGTCATCGCGACGAAGGCCGGCTCGTTCCGTGTCCCGCGGTGGCCCTCGGGCGAGAGGTACGGCGCGTCCGTCTCGACCAGGAGCACGTCGGTCACCCGGGCTGCCTCGCGCAGCGCCCGGTTCGCGCGATACGTCACGGGCCCTGCGAAGGAGGGCACCAGGCCGAGCGCACGCCAGGCGCGGATCTCATCCGGTCCCTCGCTATAGCAGTGAAGCTGTCCACGTACGGCCCGGCCGACCAGCAGTGCGCGCACCTCGGGACCCGCGTCGCGGACGTGTACGACGACCGGAAGCTCGAGGTCGGCGGCGAGATCCAGCTGCGACAGGAAGGCTCGCTGCTGCTCTTCCTGAGGGGCACTCCGACCCGCGAGATCGATGCCGATCTCGCCGATCGCCACGACGCGCTCGTCCGCGGCCAGCCGGCGGAGCTCGGCGAGGGCCTCGGCATCGAGCGAGGCGGCGCGATGCGGATGGACGCCCACGGCCACGCGGACGTCGGCGTGCTGGCGCGCGATCGCGAGCGCGGCGCTGCTCGAGGGCACGTCCTCGCCGCAGGTGAGGATCCGGGTGATCCCAGCGGCGCGGGCGCGCGCAAGCACGGCATCGAGATCCCCGGCGAAGCGCGCATCGGTGAGATGCGCGTGCGCGTCGATCAGGAAGCTTTCGCCGCCTCCAAACGCGGGAACAGCGGCGCACCGCTGTGCACGCGGCGCCCCGGCTCGAGCAGGCCCCAGCGGGCGACGTCGGGCCACGGGGCCGCCGCCGGCGATGGCAGGCCGAGCTGACCACAGATCGAATCCGCGACGTTCGGCATGTACGGCCAGAGCGCGTACGCAATGATCCGCAGGGCCTCGAGACCGGCGTAGAGCGATGCTGCAACGGCGAGCGCGTTCGACGGGTCTTTCGCGAGCTTCCACGGCTGCGTCAGCTGATAGTGCTTGTTCGCCGCGTCGACCAGGGTGAAGATGGCCGCGAGCGCGTCAGCGAAGTACAGCTTCGCGGCCGCGGCGTCGTGTTCCTCGACCGCGCGGTTCGCGGTCGCGTGGAGCGCGATCTCAGACTCCCCTTCACCGCCGGGACGTGGCACCAGACCCTCGCAGTACGTCTCGACCATCTTCAACGTGCGAGACACGAGGTTCCCAAGCCCGTTCGCCAGGTCCGCGTTGAAGCGCGCGTTGAACTGCTCGGGACTGATCGGCGAGTCCTTCTCGAACGGGGCCTCGCGGAGGACGAGGTAGCGGATCGCGTCGCTGCCCCACTCCGCGGCCGCGCCGAGCGGATCGATCATGTTCCCGCTCGATCGCGACAGGCGGCCGGCGGTGTTCTGGAGGAACCCGTGCGCGAACACCTGCCGCGGGAGCTCGACGCCGGCGGCCATCAGCATCGCCGGCCAGTAGATGCAGTGGAAGCGGGTGATGTCCTTGCCGACGACGTGGACATCGCACGGCCACCATCTCTTAAATTTCTTCTCGTCGGTCC
>DASYVN010000258.1:0-8433 GCA_035937095.1 Candidatus Limnocylindria bacterium | reverse complement strand
GCCGACAACGGCCGGCCCGGCGGTGCTGCGTGACAACGCGCTCATCGTGCCATTGGGCGATCCACGCGGACTGCAAGTCGCGTTCATCGACGTCAACACCCGTGCGGTGACGTCGCGTCTCATGCTCCCGCGCGGCTCGCTTGTGGCCCCGGCGGCCTTTCGCATCAGCGGCGGGCGAACCGGGATCGTGGCGTTCGACTCGGGTCTCGCCGGCGGTGGCGCGGGTCTTCGGATCTACGCGCTCACCGATCCACTGCACTGGACCGATCTTTCGCTCCAAGCCCCATTCCCCCAAGGGCGGGGCCGGCAGGTCGTCGGGACCGGCCTCCAGGCCGCCGCGACCGTGGACGGGACCATCCACATCTGTACGACCACTGGGACGGATGCCCGGCGTTACGTCGTCGGTACCGATGGGAAGAGCACCGCGGCGGGGACCGACTGCGGCCCGCTGGCCGGCGGCGATCAGGTCCTCATGGCGACCCGCGACCCGGCGCAGCTCCGGGTGCTAGATGACAAAACGGGCAAGACTGTGCGAACGCTCCCTCTGGCGGGTGTCCCCGCACGCCTCGTGCACTAGGACGTCCGTACTCCCTCGCGCGGAAGCCGTGTCCGGCTACGCCCACGTAAGGTTTTGCAAGATGACCATGACGATGACCCCCCGGGTGAACGAGCTGTCGCTCCTCATGCGTGCCGCAGACGTCCTGCTGAACGCCGCGACGGACGAGGCGAGCGTGCTTACCCAGGCGACCGAGCTGCTCGGCGAGCAGTTCGGATATACGATGCGCTACCTCCTGCTGCACGATCCGGAGCGGGATGAGCTGTATGCGGCCGCCGCCGCCGGCGAGGGCAGCGACGGGCCGGGCGTCCGCTCGTATCGGATGTCCACCGCGCGCGGTCTCTCCGGTGTTGCGGCACGTACCCGCGCGATCGTCAACGTCGGCGACGTCTCCGCCGACTCGCGGTACATCCCGGTCGCGCCGTCGTGCAACTCGGAGATCTGCGTGCCGCTCATCGCGCGTGGGGACCTGCTCGGGGTCCTCACTGTCCAGAGCCCGAAGACCGACGCGTTCTCGCTGCAGGACGAACGATTGCTCTCGGCGTTCGCGGGCCTCGTATCGCTCGCGCTCATGCATGCGCGCGAGCACGCGTCCCGCCGCAGCGACATCGCCGAGCTCCAGGCGGTCGCCGAGGTGGCGCGCCGCGCGGCGCAGCTCGATCGTGACGGCACGCTCCAGACCATCGTCGAGGCCTTCCAACGGGTCACCACCGCCGACTCGACGGCGGTCTTCCTCTGGGACGAGGACACCCAGTGGCTCGAGGTCGCGACGATGATGTACGACGCCAGCTACTACCCGACCGAATACGAGACCACGGTGCGCGACACCAAGGTCAAGCTGGGCGAGGGCATTGTCGGCTGGACCGCCGAGCACCGCGAGCCGGTCCTGATCTCCGACGCCATCGCCGACCCGCGCGTGATACCGGTGACCGGCGTCTCGCTTGACCGGACGTCAGCGATCGTCGTGCCGCTCGTCGCGGACCAGCGTCTCCTCGGCGTCATCCGCGCGGTGAAGATGGGCGTGAACGCGTTCACCGCGGAGCACTACCGCTTCGCGCAGACCCTGGCGAGCCAGGCCTCCCTGGCGATCGCGGCCGCCGCCGCGCACGAGGCCGTCCGCCATCTGTCGGTCACTGACGAGCTCACGAACGTGTACAACGGCCGGCACTTCCGCGCGCGGCTCCACGAGGAGATCGAGCGCGCGAAACGCGGTGGGCGGCCGCTCTCGCTGCTCGTCATCGACAGCGACTCGCTGAAAGATGTGAATGACCGCTTCGGTCACGAGGCCGGCAACCGGCACCTCGTCGCGATCGCGCAGGCCGTGCAGACACACGTGCGCACAAGCGATGTGGTCGCCCGCTTCGGCGGGGATGAGTTCCTCGTCCTGCAGCCGGACGCAAGTCCCGAGGCCGCAGCGCTGGTCGCCGAGCGGATCCGCGTCGCGGTCGCTGCCGCGACGGTCGTGGCCGCGGACGGTGGCCACGTCACCGGCACGGTCTCCATCGGCGTCGCCGGCTACCCCCGCTCCGCGTCGGACGAGGATTCCCTGTTCCGGAGCGCCGATGCCGCCTTGTACGACGCGAAGCGTCACGGCAAGGACCGGGTCTTCATCGCTCCAGCTTCGCCCGCGTAGCTTCCCGGCAGCCGGCCCGCGCTACCGCGAGCGCTAATCCTTCAGCTGCGAGATCTTCGCTTCGATCCGGTCCTTGTTCGCCCGGCCGCGATCGGCGTGCTCTTTCGCTTCGAGGCGCTCCTCGGTCTCGCTCGCGTTCCGCGTGGGCGGCTGGCCCTCCTGCGTTGCGGGGAGTCTCGTTCTTATCCATGCCTGAAAGCGGAGGCAAACCGCGTGCCCAGGACCATGGCACGCCCCGTGCGCCAGTCCGGAGCATGAAAGACAAGCCAAAGACCGAGAATTTCGGAAAGCCGGACCTGGAAGCCGAGCGCATCGTGGAACAGCAGGAAGGGATCGTCGCCGAGAAGGGCAAGGTGAAGGACAGCGATCGGCCCGAGGCCAACGTCCCGCACCCTGAGGACCTCAGCATGATGGACAACGCGAAGACCAAGGGCCGCTAGACCTTCCTAGACTCGGCGCGTGAAGGCGCCAGCTGAAGTGGGTCCGAACGTGCCCTTCCCGCCGATGGAGGCGGAGCTTGTCGACGGCCTTCCCACCGGTGACCGCTGGCGGTACGAGCCGAAGTGGGATGGGTTCCGTGGCGTCTTCGAGAACGACGGCGGCGAGCTCGCGCTCTGGAGCCGCAACGGCCGTCCGCTCCTTCGCTACTTTCCCGAGCTGCGCGTCGTGGGGGAACGCTTGCCACCGCACTCGGCGCTGGACGGCGAGATCGTCATCGAGCGCGACGGCGCGCTCGACTTCGACGCGATGCAGCTGCGGCTCCATCCGGCCGAGTCGCGGATCCGCAAGCTCTCTGCCGAGACCCCGGCGACGTTCATCGCCTTCGACATCCTGTTGTGGGACGGCGAATCCCTGCACGACCGGCCGCTGGCCGAGCGGCGCGTGGAGCTCGAGAAGCGCGCGACCGCATTCACGCTCTCGCCGCAAACGAAGGATCGCTCGCAGGCGGAGCGGTGGCTCGAGCGGCTCGAGATGATCGGGCTCGACGGGGTCGTCTGTAAGCGCGCGGACCTCGCGTACAAGCCGGGCTCGCGCGAAGCGGTCGTGAAGGTCAAGCACCACAAGACCTGCGACTGCGTGATCGTCGGCTATCGGAAGAACGGCAACCGCGTGGCGAGCCTGCTGCTCGGGCTCTACTCTGACGACGGCACCCTCGATTTCGTCGGACACACCTCGGGCATCTCCGGTGATCTGCAGAAGGACCTGCAGAAGCGTCTCCCGCCGCTCGTGGAGACCGGTCACCTCGGCGAGGGGCGCATGCCGGGCGGCGAGAGCCGCTGGTCGCAAGGCAAGGACCTCGAATGGGTCGAGGTGCGACCCGAGATCGTATGCGAGGTGCGATACGACAAGATGGAGTCGGATCGGTTCCGCCACGGCACGCGTTTTCTCCGGTTCCGTCCGGACAAGGACCCCCGCCAGTGCACCTGGGACCAGGTCCGGCCGGCGCGGCGCGATGGCGACCCCACCATCTCCGGTCTCCTTGAGACCGGTGGGTCGCTTCCTCGGCCGTAGGGGGACCGTGCGTACCTCGGGGTACCCTTCGTCGCAGTGCGTGGACGCAACATGAACGTGCTGGTCGTCGACGACCAGGAGGTCATCCGCGATACCTTGCAGACCGCGCTCGATGACGAAGGCTTCACCGTCGAGACCGCCGCGAACGGACAGGAGGCGCTCGACATCCTGCGACGCTGGAATCCGTGCGTGATCCTGCTCGATCTCATGATGCCGGTGATGGATGGCTGGGCCTTCTGCGCCGAGCAAAAACGGGTGGGGAACACCGTGCCCGTCGTGCTGCTCTCGGCCGCGGGGCCGCTCGAGGAACACCAAAAGACGCTGCAGGCCGCGGGCGTCATCGCCAAGCCGTTCGACATCGATCGTGTCATCACCACGATCGAAGGGGTTTGTTAGAGCTTCGCCGGGGCCTTGAGCTTCAACCGCTCGAACAGCGGAATGAGGCTCTTCGGTGATCTCCACATCCCGTCCATGAGGTCGCCGACCTTCGCGATACGCACGGGCATCGTCTCCATCGTGAAGTCAGCGGCCTCGACCTCCGCGACCTCAGCCCATCGCAGTGGTGCCGAGGCCCGCGCGTCCTGCGTCGGGCGGATCGAGTAGGCGGAGGCAATCGTCCGGTCGCGGGCGTTCTGGCCGAAATCCACGAACACGCCCGTACGATCGGCGACCTTCCACGTGGTCGTGGCGATGTCCGGCACGCGCCGCTCGACCTGTTGGGCGAAGGCCTTCGCGAACCGCCGGACCTCGGGGAACGGCAGCTCCGGCACGATCGGCGCGAGGATGTGGATCCCCGTCGACCCGGATGTCTTCGGCCAGCTGTCGAGACCGAGCTCGTCCATCACGTCCTTCACCACGAGGGCGATGGTGCGCACGTTCGCCCACGGATCTCCGCCGCGCGGGTCCAGGTCGATGAGCAGGTAGTCGGGCCGCTCCACGTCGCCGATCCGCGACGACCACGTATGCAGGTCGATGCAGCCGAGGTTGGCGATCCACGCGAGCGCCGCGGCATCGTTCACGACCGGGAAGTCGGCGGTCCGCCCGCTCGGGAATTGGATGGTGTACGTCTCGAGCCACTCGGGGTGCGGGACCGGCACGCGCTTCTGGTAGAAGAAGTGACCGTCGACGCCGTTCGGGTAGCGGAGCATCTGCATGACCCGTTGCCGCACGTGCGGCAGAACGGCCGGCGCGACGGAGACGTAGTAGTCGACGAGGTCGCCCTTCGTAAGCCCGCGTTGCGGAAAGAAGATCTTGTCCCGGTTCGTGACGGTCACGTCCCGGCCGGCCACCTGCACGTATGCAGGATGACGCATCATGCGGCTGCGCGGCGGCACGGGAGGCTGGAATGATCAGGCGCTTCGTCAACCGGAACCTGCTGGACAAATGGGACTGGGGCGTCGGCATCGCGGACTTCTATTCGTCGGTCGACCGCTTCGTGGTGCGGCCGACGTGGCTGCGGAGCTTCCTCCACGGCACCTGGCTCGGCCATCCGCTGCACCCGCTGCTCACCGACGTGCCGGTCGGCGGCCTGACGATCGCGCTCGTCCTCGACCTGCTCGGCATCTACGACGGCGCCAACTGGGCGACCCTCCTGGGCTTCGGCGGCCTGATCCTCGCCGCGATCGCGGGCTTCGTCGACCTCGATGAGACCGATGGCAAGACCCGCCAGTACGCCGGCGTGCACGCCTCGCTCATGCTCGTCGCGATGGCCTTCTACGTCTTCTCGCTCGCCGTGCGCTACGGCTTCACGCCCGGGACGCCCTACCACGCGACCCTCACCGCGGCACTCGGCTACCTGTTCATCGTGATGGGCGCGTACATCGGCGGGGACCTGGTCTTCACATTCGGCAACATGGTCGACCGGCACGCCTGGCGGTCGGGTGGCACGAACTGGGCCGCACTCGACGTGGCAGACGTGCCCGAGCGTCAGCCGACGAAGGCCAAGGCCGGCGCGCAGACGCTCGTGCTCGTGCGGGTGGGCGAGCGGATCTCGGCGCTCCACGACGTGTGCGCCCATGCGGGCTGCTCGCTCGCGGAGGGCACGATCGTCGGCGACACCATCCAGTGCCCCTGTCACGGCTCGCGCTTCAAGATCGCCGACGGCAGCGTCGTCGTCGGCCCGGCGACCTACGACCAGCCCGCGTTCGAGGTGCGCCGCGCGGAGGGGAAGCTCGAGGCGCGCCGGATCCGCTAGGGCTGCGACGGCGCGATGCGCACCACGCGGTCGTCGCCCGCCACGGGCGATCCGCGGCCGTCGCGATTGCTGGTCGTCACGTAGAGCGCGCCGTCCGGTCCCTGCACCGCCGCGCGCAGCCGCCCGTATTTGCCCTTCAACAGGAGGTCCTGCTGCGTCGCGAGCGCCGGCGTGACGGTGAAGCGGCGCAGCGACGTGTCCTTCAGTGCCGCGACGAACAACGACCCGCTCCAGCTGCCCCAGCTCGGACCGAACACGAACCCCGCGCCCGACGTCGCGAACGTGACGTCCCCTGACGACCAGATCGGATCCGTCATCCCACGGGCCGCGCCGCCGCTTTGGTGCACAGCCGGCCAGCCGTAGTTCACGCCAGCCTGGATGAAGTTGATCTCGTCGTCATCGTTCTCGCCATGCTCGACCTCGTAGACATCGGTGCCGCTGAACGCGATGCCCTGCGGGTTCCGATTGCCCCACGCGTATACGGCCGTGCGGCCCGACGCGCCCGCGATGATCGGGTTGTCGGCGGGGATGCTGCCATCGGGATCCATCCGCAGCACTTTGCCGTTCAGTGAGTTCGGGTCCTGCGCGAGCGACGGCGTCCCGGTCTCGCCCATCGTGATCCAGAGATGCTTGGTCGCGTCGAACCGGATGCGGCAGCCATCGTGGTTGCTGCCCGAGCGCATCCCTGTCCGGATGACGAACCCATCGAGCGTCCATGAGGTGCCCGACAGGGCGTAGCGCAACACCTGGTTCACGACGCCGCCGGCCTGCTGATCGTTGCGGGTGGCGCAGACGTACACGAAGCCGTTGGTCGTGAACGCCGGATCCACGGCGACGCCCATGAGCCCGCTCTCCCCGTTCTGGACCACGTTCGCGACCGTCAGCGTGGCGAGCTTCCGCGCCCCGGACGCGCCGCTTTCGAAGACCTGCACCGTTCCGGCGCGCTCCGTCACGAGCATCCGGCCGTCCGGCGCGAAGGCGATATCCCACGGGACGACGAGGTTCGCTTGGACCACCTGGTCGGTGAGCCGCGGCACGAACACCGCGGTGGCGGTCACTGCGGCGGTCGGCGTGCCTGGGGCGACGGTCGCGGTCGTGGCCGCGCTGGCGCTGGTCGTCGGCGCGGGCGTCTCCAGGCTGCTCGCCTGCGGCGAAGCGCACGCCGACACCCAGAGGGCCACGAGACCGATCGCCCCACGCCGCATCGCTCCAGTATCGGTGCTCGCTAGGCTCCGCCCGTGGCTCTCGTCTTCGCATGCATCGCCCCCCACGGTGGCATCGCCATCGCTGAAGCCTGTGCGCCTGACCAGCGCGAGCTCGCTGCCGTTACCCGGCGCGGGATGGAGGAGCTCGGCCGCCGCTTCGACCAGGCCAAGCCAGAGGTCGCGATCGTCCTCACGCCGCACAACATCCATGTCGAGGGCGCCATGGCGGTGGTCACCTCGGGCACGGTGTCCGGCGCCCTCGAGGGTCACCCGGATGTCGCGCTGCGCCTGCCGACCGATCGTGCCCTCGCGCTCGCCATCCGCGACGCGATCAGCGGCGCGGGCATCCCGGTCGCGGGGGTGAGCTACGGCGCGAACGACGCCGCTGCTGCGACATTCCCCATGGACTGGGCGGTCCTCGTGCCGTTTTGGTTCATGGGCGGACGCTCCGATCCGCCGGTGCGGACGGTCGTCATCGCGCCGGCGCGCGATCTCCCGTACGAGCGCCACGTTGCCGCGGGCCGCGCGATCGAGCGGGCCGTCGCCGCTTCGGGAAAGCGCGTAGCGCTGATCGCGAGCTGCGATCACGGCCACGGTCACGACGCGAACGGCCCGTACGGGTTCACCCCGAAGTCGCGGGAGTTCGACGAGCAGGTGGTCGCGCTGATCAAGAAGGACGACCTCGGCGGACTGCTGAGGATGGACCCCACGCTTCCGGTGGAGGGAAAAGCCGACAGCTACTGGCAGATGCTCATGCTGCACGGGGCGCTCGGCGGGACGTGGAGGGGCGAGTTCCTCAGCTACGAAGCCCCGACCTACTTCGGGATGCTCTGCGCCGCTTACGAGCGTGTCTAGGGTGCCTCGTACGGGAACGCGGCCGGGATGGCTGCGTCGCGGATCTCGCCGGAGTTGAGCGCAGCGCGGAGCGCATCGCTGATGGCGTTCGCGATATCGGGCGCCGACTTTCTCACCGCTATCACGTAGGGCCGCTGCGCGATCACCGCGGCGATCGACAGGGATCGCTCGGTGGCGATGACCGTCGCACCGGCCTTGTCGCCGACCATCGCGGCCGCCCGTCCGGCGTCCAGCGCCGCCGCTGCACCGTTGACGCCCATGTAGGTGTCGAGGTCGCCGTGATCCCGCGCTCCTGGAGGTATGCCTGGGCGACCTCCCGCGCGCCAAGCTCGTCCATGGCCACGGCCACTGCTCCGCCACGGATGTCCTCGAGCTGTTTCACCGGCCCGCCGTTCTTCGCAGCCAGCACGATCGCACCTGCCGCATGCGGCACCGTTACGAGAGCACGGTCTCGCGTTGCGGATGTATCGACGGTCAT
>DASYVN010000257.1:0-17610 GCA_035937095.1 Candidatus Limnocylindria bacterium | reverse complement strand
GCGCCCGCGGAGGAGTCGCCGCGGATCCGCCCCATGCGCGTCTCGATCAGGTTGATCGACGCGAGGAAGTACCACGGCACGCCGAGCTTCGCCTCAGCCTCGCGGTAGTAGGTCAGGAGCTCCTCGATCGGCGGCGGCTGGACGATGTGCCAGTCCGGCAGGTTCTTCGGTATCGGGCCGCTATGCAGCGACCGGAGCTGTTTGCCCGCCTCGATGCTGGCGGCGACCGCCGCCCGCTGCGCCGCAGGCAGCGCGGCCAGGACCTGGGTGGTCCAGTCGGGGTAGTCGGCCAGTCGGGAGATGCAGAGCTGCTCCGCGTGCCCGGCCCACCCGAGCTGGTCTCCGGTGACGTTCGGATCGCGGATGAACGCTTCGACCATCACCAGCTGCAGGGCGAGCGCAGCCGGATCGCTGGCGATCTCGGGCAGCTGGTCGAAGCGGAGCGCGGCCGTCGGCGGGGCGGTCGGCAGAGGCGACGGTGTCGGCGATGGCGCGGCGGCCGTCGGACTCGGCACCGCGCGGGTGACGCTCTCGGTCGCGCACGCGGCCAGCAGCACGGCGGCGAAAGCGATCGGAATCGCGCGCATCAACGAGGGCATGCTCCTCTAACGCACGCGAGCGGCAAGTCGCAACGCGTCAGTCATTCATCCCCTGGCCGCCCGACCACCCAACGAGCCTAGCCTTGGTGCGATGCGGACCCGGACCGCCGCCGTCGCGTTCAGCGGATTCGTCGTCCTCGGTCTGCCGACGGGCATGCTCGGCATCGCGTGGCCGTCGATGCGCGCGGCGCTTGATGCGCCGCTCGCGGGTCTCGGCGCGCTGCTCGCGGCGATGACGGTCACGCAATTCGGCGCGAGCGGCCTGAGCGGACTCATCCGTGAGCGGTTCGGCACCATCGCGCTGCTCCTCGTTCCGACGATGCTCGCCGCGGGCGGGCTCGCGCTGTTCGCGATCGCCGCGACGTGGCCGGCGATGATCGTGGCGGCCGCGATCCTCGGCGCGGGGCTCGGACTGCTCGATGCGGCGGTGAACATGGAGGCCGCGTTGAAGCGCGGCGTGCGGTTCATGGGCGCGCTCCACGCGTCGTGGGCCCTGGGCGCGACGCTCGGCCCGGTGCTCATCGGCGCGGTGCTCGTCGCGACCGGGTCTTGGCGGCTCGGCTACGCCGTCGCGGCGCTCGCGTTCGTCGCCGTGGCCGTTGCGACGTACCTCGCGCGGCACGATCTCGGATCCGCACCGGAGAGCGAGGACGCGCCGCTCGCGAGCGCGAGCGTCCGGCGAACGATCGTCACCGGGATGGCGCTCCTTTTCGTATACGTCGGCATCGAGTTGGGCGCCGGACAGTGGAGCTTCACCCGGCTCACCGCGGACGGCGCACTGACGGACGCGATCGCCGGCCTTGCGGTGTTCCTCTACTGGTCGGCGCTCGCCGCGGGACGGATCGCGCTCGCGGTCTTCGGCGATCGCGCCGGCGCCGCGCGGCTGTTCGACCTCAGCGTAGCCGGCGCACTGGTGAGCGCGGTGGCGTTCTGGGTGCTCCCTCCGCCCGCGGCGGCGCTCGTCGCGCTCCCGGCCATCGGCGCCTCGCTCTCGGTCTTCGTCCCGCTGCTGCTCTACCTCACCCCGCGGCGCGTCGGGCGTGCCGCGGCGCCGCGCGCGATCGGCTATCAGGTGGCCGCGGGAATGATCGGCGGCGCGGTGCTGCCCGCGGGGATCGGCGTGGTCATGCAATCGAGCGGCGTGGCGACCCTCGGGCTGTGCCTCTCCGCGCTCGCGGTCGTGCTCGGGGGCCTGCACCTCGCCGTCCGGCGCACCGGACAGAACGGTCACCTGCGCGGCATCGGACCTGCGGGCACCATCGGTTCGTGAAGCACGCGGGAAAGACCCGTGCCGAGAAGCACCTCGATGAGAAGAAGCCCCCGACGAAACGGGCGTTGCAGGATGCGCAGAAGATCGGCCGGCAGGATCCCGAGGTCGGCGTGACGAGCCGGGCCCGGAAGAGCAAGGAGGGCCGCGAGCCGCTGCCCGACCGCAAGTACGGCGGGCGTCCAGGCAAGGAAACCTCGAAATGGCGTCCACCGCCCGGAGCGCCGACGCTGTAGCGGCTCACTCGATGGTCGCCGCCGGCTGATCGAACCGGCGCACCGGCGACGCGAGCGGATAGAGAAACGCGACGGCGGCGATGAGCCCGGAGATGAAGAGGGTGATCCGCATCCCGATGTGATCCGCGAGGAGGCCGGCGGCGAACCCGCTCGCGTGCGCGACGCCGAACGAGATGAAGCGCGTCGCCGCGGTCACGCGCCCGAGTAGCCGCTCGGCGTGACGGCCTCCGTGCGGCGGCCGCCGGCTTCGCCGGCGGCCGCCGAACCCCACGCAACTGGTGGAGATGGGGGAGGGTCGAACTCCCCGTCCAAGGCCCTTGACCGTATCGCGTCTACGAGCGTAGCCAGCGGTTTGTTGTCTCGCGGTCCCGGACGCGCACTGGCTCGCTTCCGGTCCCGCCAGCCCGTGATCTTTGGTCCGCCTACCGGGCGATCGGCGGCCGCAGCCCCGCAAATTACGCCCTTCCCGGCCCGCGGGGCGGAGACCGGGAGGACGGTCACTGACTAGGCAGCGACTGCGTAAGAGGTGTTGCCAGTTACCTGGCGCCGTTCGGATTTACGAGGGAGAACGGCGTTCCTCGGCTCGCAGCGATACGTTCGCCTGCCCTGTCGAAACCACGCATCCCCGTGATCCCTTTCAGGAACATTTTCAATTCTACCCGTACCCTCGATCGATGACGAGGCTCATCTTCGCCTTGGCCCTCGCCCTTGTTTCATGCACCGCCACACCGGTGACCGTGGTGACGGCGACGCCGCGGCCGACCACGACGCCCACACTGTTCGTCACGACGACCGCGCCTACGACATCACCATCGACCGTGGCACCCGCGTTCCGCTACGTCGCCATCGGCGCGTCGGACACGGTCGGTGTGGGCGCGTCCGATCCACGCGCGGGCTCGTGGCCGGCGCGGGTCGCGGCTCGGCTGGCGGCCGGGACGGACTACGTGAACCTCGGGGTATCCGGCTCGCTCGCGGCGCAGGCGGCCCGCGAGCAGCTTCCGACCGCGCTAGGACTCCAGCCGCAGCTCGTCACGATCTGGCTTGCGGTGAACGACCTCAACGCGAGCGTGTCGCCAAGCGACTACGCGATCGCGCTCCGCTCGGTCATCGAGCCGCTGGTGTCGCGGAGCGGCACGCGGATCTTCGTTGGCACCGTGCCCGATCTGCGGTCGGTCCCGGCATACGCCGGCACTGATCCAGCCGCGCTCCTCGCCCGCATCACCGCGTACAACACGGCTATCGCCGCGATCGCCGCGTCGTTCTCCGGGCGTGTCGTCGCCGTCGATCTCTTCACTGGATCCGGACCGCTCGTGAGCACCATCACGGTCTCGGCGGACGGATTCCATCCATCCGATGCGGGCTACGCGCTGATCGCCGACCGGTTCGCGAAGGCCATCGCCGATGCGGGGATCGCGCTCCGCTAGAACGTGCCCGGCGTGCGGATGCTGGTCCAATGCGCGCCGCCATCGATCGTCCGCTGGATCGCGCCACGCACCGTCGCGTAGCCGACCTGTGCATCGCCGAAGACGACGGACGGCGCGATCGGCGCGGCCTGCTGATACGTCGTCACGAACGGGTGCCATGACGAGCCACCGTCCGTCGTCTCCTTCGCGGCGCCGGGCGATGAGATCTGGAGCCACCGCGTCGCGGTGACAAACGCTACGTCCTGTGTGCTATTCGGCGCGGTGCTGGCGTACGCCCAGGTCGCTCCGCCGTCGGTCGAGCGGTACACGTGGATCGTTCCGTTCGCCGGGTTGCTCGGGAACGCGGTCAGGAGGAGTGTCGTGCCGAACGTGCCGATCCGGCCGACGCCCAAGATCGGGCCTTGGGCCGCCCGGGTCGTGAACCCCGGTGGGTCGGGCAGCCGCGACGAGGGTGTCCAGGTGCGACCGCCATCGGCGGTGCGGTAGACGACGGGTGAGCCGGCCGGGTCGTACGCCGCGATGAAGCCTCGCTGCGCGTCGGCGAAGCGGATCGTGCTTTTGCACGGACCAGGAGGCTCGAGGTCCGACGTCGTCATCGCTTGCCAGGCCGCGCCGCCGTCCGACGTGTGCGAGATCAGGACCGGTGCGCCGCACGAGCCTCCCGCAGGCGGCGCCACGCAGCATCCACCGGTCGGCACCATCGCCCAGCCCTCGCGGTCGTCGATGAACGTCAGTACCGCCGGGAGCGCCGGCGGCATCGGCCGCTCCTGCCATGAATCGCCGCGATCGGTCGAGCGGAACAGCCGCGTCTCCGCGACCGTCACCCAGACCACGTTGCCCGACGGCGCATCGATCTGCGCCGTGCTCGGGAGCGGGATCGGCGTCGGTGACGCGGCCGGCGTTGGCGTCGGTGCGGGGCTCGGCGACGGACTGGCGGCTGCAACGGTCTGACTCGCGGTGGCCGTCGCGCTCCGGACGGCAGCGGGCGCGGCCGAGCACGCGACGAACAGAACGGTCAGCGCGAACGCGGCGACTCGGAGCATCGGGATCAGTGTCGTCCGCTGCGCGGGCCGCGCATCCGAGTTCGCGAGGCTAACTGCTAGTTCGCCGAAAGGCGACGCACGTTTCGCTTACGCGGGAGCGGCCTCCCGAGCCGCGACGGGCGCGGCCGTCGCTCTGCGCACCGCGCGGTCCAGGACGACGAGGCCCACGGCCATGAGGCCCATCGCGAGGACCATGACCATCTGCGCGGAGAACATCGCGAGCAGCGCGGACGCGGCGAACGGCGCGATCGTCCCGCGCACGCCCATGAGCGCGGATTGGGCCACCGCGTAGTCGCCGACGCGCTCCCGCGGCGCGAGCTGGACGATGTTCGTGAAGAACGTGATGTCTCCCCCGGCGTTCGTGACCCCGGCGACGATCGCCACCGGCAGCAGGAATGTCGCGCTCGGCGCGAGCAGGTAGCCCAGGGGCATGAGCAGAACGAGCGCCGTGTTGACGACGGTCATGCGCAGTGAGGAGCCCCGGTCGATGAACCGGCCCCACACGAAGTACGCGATGACGGCGCTACCGGCTTGCAGAGCGGTCATGAATCCGACGAAGCTGTTCGGCGCGTTGAAATGGTCGACGAGCAGGATCGGGTATAGCGCCGCGTTCATGAGATTGCCGAATCCGAAGATCGTGAACGAGATCAAGAGGCGGCGATATCGGTGATCGCGCCACACGTCGCGCGCGATGCGGGACGGCCGGTGCCGCACCGGCAGGACCGCCGGTAGCTCGTGGCGGATGCGGCCGAACGCGATCGCGCCGGGCAGCGAGATGAGCGTAGCGGCGGCGAAGACGATCGTCGCGGGGATACTGTCGATGAACAGGCCCGCCAGGGTCGCGCTCGCGATGCTCGCGATGGATGCGCCGATGCGGACCTTGCCCATCGCCGACGCGCGCTCGCTGTCCGGGTAGATGCCCTGCATGAGCGTCGCGTACGAGGCCATGTTCGCCACGGCGATCACCCACATCGTCACCGAGACGAGCGCGAGGGCGAACGGCGTCGCTGCGACGAGCACCCCGACGAGGAAGATCGAGCGCGAGAGCGTCGCCGTGGCCGCGGTGATCCCGACCGGGCGGAAGCGGGCGAGCAGATAGCCGAAGACCGGTGAGAACAGGTGTCCTACGAACGGCCCCGCGACAACGAGCGCCACGTCCTCGCCGGAGCCGCCCATGCGCCTGATGACCACCGGCAGGAACGCGACGATGACCCCCAGGTAGACGCCCGCCATGACACCGGAGAAGGCGTCGATGCGGAAGTTGCTGCGGACCCGCTCGGCGGACCAGTTGCGTTCGGGCACTACGAGAAAGTTAACGGCGCAGATGTCCGCTCGTCGCCCCTCTTCGGGTGGCAATGGCCGGACGGGTCTCGCGAAGAACTAGCGGCGGCGGAGCTAGCGAGTGGGCCCGAAGCCTCCCGGTCGCGGCGGGCGCACTCCACCCGGACGCGGCGGATACGGCCGGCGGCCAGGGAATCCGCCGGGTCCGGCAGGCCGCGGACCATCGCCGAAGCCGCTGGGCCGCGCTGGCCGGAAACCGACCGGACCGCGCGCTCCAGGAGCGGTGGAGCTGATGACGACGCGACGGTTCGGGTCGATGCCGACCGACTCGGTCTTGATGCCTTCCTGCTCCTGCACGGCAAGGTGCACGATGCGGCGCTCGTACGCGAGCATCGGCTCGAGGGTCACGGCCTGCCCGGTGGTCTTGACCCGGCTTGCGACACGGTGTGCGATCTCGCGGAGCTGCTCCTCGCGGCGTCGGCGATATCCCTCGACGTCGACCGGCACGTGGACCGTTCGGCCGACGGACTTCGACGTGATCGCCGAAACGAGCTGCTGCAGCGCAACGAGGTTCTCGCCGCCGCGTCCGATGAGCGCACCGAGATCCGCGCCCTCGACCTCCAGGCCTTCCCTGCCCGGCCGGTCGTCGAGGGTGACGTCGGCGTCGACGCCCATCTTGTCGAGCAATGACTTGAGGACCGTGAGCCCGAGCGCGAGCTCCTCGGCGAACGCCGGCGTTGCCTCCTCGGCCTCGTCGGCGGCGCGTTCCGCGGCGGCACGCACGGCATCCGGCCTGCGCGGGACCTCGCGCTCGTCGATGACGGGCTCAGGCTCTTGCGCGCGCTCCTCTTCGGTGAACGACAGCAGCACCCGGGCGTCGACGCCACCCATGCCGAGCATGTTTGCCGGCTTCCCTCGCTCCAGGATCTCGATATCGACGTCGGAGCGCTTGCGCCCGAGCTCCAGCAATCCACGCTCGATGGCCTCTTCGACGGTCCGTCCGGTGAACTCCTCGCCTCGCAGCGGCATCGCTTCCCCCTCGCGCTCACTTCGCCGCAAGGCGAAGCACGCTTTGCTTACTTCTTCTTGTTGCGGTTCCGTTTCCGGCGCGCTTCGCGCGTGTTCTGCGCGCCCGGACCGTTCGACGTGATGGCGGCCTTCGTCGCCATGTCGCGCCGCTCCTCTTCGAGCGCCGCTTGCTGCCGCGCCGCGAGCGTGCGGTCCGCGGGCGACGGGATCCTCTTGAGGAACGGAAGGAACTTCGGCAGCTGGCCCCATCCGCTCACGAAGTACTGCTGCACGATGCCGAAGAGCGTCGTGGTCACCCAATAGATCGCGAGGCCGGCAGGGAGGCTCCAGGCGATGAAGATCGTCAGCAGCGGGAAGTAGTACTGCATCGACTGCATCATCTTTTGCTGCGGATCGACGGTCTTCGGCTGCGCCATCGGCTGGAACATGACCGACGAGATGAGCTGCGTGACGCCGGCAAGGATCGGGAGGATGTGCAGCGGATCGGCGTCGCCGAGGCCGCCGGTCATCCACGGCAGCCAATGGGCCGTGAGGTCGATGGTCTGGTCCGGCGCGAGCGGATTCGGCACGAACGGGATGAGGTCCCGCGACAGCGACGCGCCGGTCAGGTGCGGCGCTTGGGTGAACGCGGCGTACATCGCGAGCAGTAGCGGCATCTGCAGCAGCAGCGGCAGGCAGCCCATCGCCGGGTTGTAGCCGCGCTCCTGATAGAGCTTCATCTGCTCCTGGCTGAGCTTCTGCTTGTCGGATCCGTACTTCGCCTTCAGCTCGGCCATGGCTGGCGCGAGCTCTTGCATCGCGCGTTGATTGCGAATCTGGATCTTGAACAGCGGGTACAGCGCGAGCCGGATGGCGATGGTCACGGCGACGATCGCGAACCCGAAGTCGCGCACCAGGTCGTACGCGGCGACCAGCAGCGAGATGAGCGGGTGGACGAGCAGGAAGTTCCAGTACGGGGCGATGGCGTCGAGCATCTAGTGGCCGGCTCGCTGCGGCACGGGGTCGTAGCCGCCGCGCGCGAACGGGTTGCAGGAGAGCACCCGGCGGATCGCCATGACCGAGCCGCGCCACGCGCCGTACCGCTCGACGGCCTCGATCGCGTACTCCGAGCAGGTCGGGGTGTAGCGGCAGGCGGCGGGCAGCCCGGGGCTCACGTGGGCCTTGTAGAACCGGAGGGCTCCGAGGACGGCGCGCTTCACCGGAGCACCCGGTCCAGCTCGCGGACGATCGCGCCGCGCAGTTCCGCCGTGGGGGCATCGAGCGCGGCGGGGCGCGCCGTCACGACGAGGTCCGCGCCCACCGTCGCGCTCGGGCGTGCATCCAGTGCGATGCGGAGGGCCTCGCGAACGCGACGGCGAGCCCGACTGCGCTTCACCGCGCCGCCCACAGCGCGGGACGCGGCCACCGCGACGCGGACGGTCGGCTGATCGTTGGGCAATGCGCGGAGGGAGAACAGCCTGTCGGTGCGCGCGACGCCTTCCGCGCGGACGCGCGCGATGTCTTCCCCTCGCCGCAGTCGCGCGGCGTGCATCACCTCCTGGCTAGACGACGGTGAGTCGCTTGCGACCACGCGCACGCCGCGTGGCGAGGACCTTGCGGCCTCCCGTCGTCTTCATGCGCGCACGAAATCCGTGCACCCGCGCTCGACGACGTGTTTTCGGCTGGTAGGTACGCTTCACGATCGAGTCCCCTTCTCGAAAAGCTGACGCGGATCACGTCGGATGTGTGAGTGAAAGTCTAGCAGCCTGCTCCGTTGCCATTCTTTGCCTTGCCCCGCGTTCCGACACCGGGGTATAGTTCGCGGGCTTCCAGGGGAGCCACTTCCAGCGACGAACCAACGCATCCGCATCATGGATCCAAGCGTTCTCGTTTTATCACCGGTAACGCGTATCTGAGTGGGGAGCGACCGTGACGTCTGACTCGCGGCTGGGAGCAGAGAGCCGTCTCAATCTGAAGGAGCTGTGGCGCGCCGCCCTCGGCGAGCTGCAGCTCGCGATGCCGAAGGCGAACTACGACACCTGGTTCAAAGAGACCTACGTGGTGAGCGAAGAGGACGACGTCTTCTGCATCGGGGTCCCGAACGCTTTCGCTCGCGAATGGCTCGACAACAAGTACCGCACCCAGGTCCGCACCTCGCTCCAGCGCCTCGTCGGCCGCACCGTCGACGTGCGCTTCATCACGGTCCCTGGGGGCGCGGCGCCCGCCGCCGGCACGGGTCAACGACCGCCAAATCTGGGTTATTCCGCCCAGAATTCGAACAGTTCAGCCGCGTCGGTCAGCCCGGTCGCGCCGCCGTCCGAACGTCGCGGCGAGGGCGCTCCGGTCACCGCGATCCTCAACCCGCGCTACACGTTCGCGACCTTCGTCGTCGGCTCGAACAACCGGCTGGCCCACGCGGCCGCATTGTCCGTCGCGGAGCGACCGGGCCACTCCTACAACCCACTCTTCGTCTATGGCGGGAGCGGCCTGGGCAAGACCCACCTCATGCACGCGATCGGGCACGCGGTCCTGTCGCGCCACCCGAAGAAGCGCGTGGCGTACGCGACGAGCGAGAAGTTCACGAACGAGTTCATCAACTCGATCCGCGGGCAAAAGTCCGAGGAGTTCCGTGAGCGGTATCGCCGCATCGACGTGCTGCTCATCGACGACATCCAATTCATCGCCGGTAAAGAGGGCACGCAGGAAGAGTTCTTCCATACGTTCAACGCCATCCACGAGGAAGGCAAGCAGATCATCATGTCGAGCGACCGGCCGCCGAAGGCCATCCCGCAGCTTGAGGATCGGCTGCGCTCGCGATTCGAGTGGGGCCTGATCGCGGACATCTCACCGCCGGATCTCGAGACCCGCACGGCGATCCTTCGCGCGAAGGCCGAAGCCGCGAACGTCGCGGTGCCGCCGCCGGTCATCGACTTCTTGGCCCAGCGGATCGTTTCGAACATCCGCGAGCTCGAAGGCGCGCTCACGCGCATCGTCGCCTACGCGACCCTGAACGCGGTCCCGGTCACGACGGAGCTTGCGCAGACCATGCTGCAGAACATTCTGTACAACCCGCGCCGGCAGTCGCTGTCGCCGGAGCGAATCGTCGAGACGGTTGCCAAGTACTACGGCTTGCCGTCAGACCAACTGCGCGGCAAGGCGCGGGACAAGCAGATCGTGCTGCCGCGGCAGATCGCGATGTACCTCATGCGCGAGGAGACCGAAGCGCCGCTCCTACGGATCGGCGAGGCGCTTGGTGGCCGCGACCATTCGACCGTCCTGCACGGCTGCGAAAAGATCGAGCGCGAAATGTCGGAGAACGACGATTTCCGGCGTGACGTGAACGCTCTCCGGGAATCTCTGTACGCGGAGTAACCGCCTTGCCTGTGTGGATAAGCACGGTCGCCCTGTGGATAAAGGCAGGTGTTCGTGGACAACCGACCCCTTAAGGTGTCGCCGACCGACTGGCCTGTAGCATTTCACGACATAGCCGAACCGGCCGTCCCGGGCCATCCGCAGCCCGTCCCCTGACCGTGCACCGAGCGAAAACCGACGCCGACCGATGCTGTGCGGACCAAACCGCACGATGGGTCATAGTCCACCGCACTACTACTGCGACTGGCGTTCTAATCGATCTATTCGGACGAGGACGTGGAAGGAGACCGGGTGAAGGTCAGCTGTCTACAAGAGAACCTCGCGCGCGGTCTTTCGATCGTGGGTCGCGGGGTCTCCACGAGAGGGACCCTGCCGATCCTGGGTAACGTCCTGCTTAAGACCGACGGCGGTCGCCTCAAGCTCACCGCCACAAACCTCGAGATCGGTGTGAACTGCTGGGTCCCAGCGAAGATCGAGGACGACGGCGCGATCACTGTGCCGGCAAAGCTCTTCACCGACTTCGTAAACTCGCTGCCGCCGGGACCGATCGAGATTGCGCTCAATGTGCGCACGAAGACCGTGCACCTCAAGAGCGCGATCACCGAAGCGAACGTGAAAGGCCTTGACGCGGAGGAGTTTCCGATTATCCCGGCGATCCCCGATAAGCCCACAACCCGGATGGCGCAAGGCGTCCTTCGCCGGATGATCAACGAGGTTGCGTTCGTCGCGGCCACCGACGATTCCCGGCCCGTGCTCACCGGCGTGCTCACCACGTTCGAGGGCAACGAGGTCACCATGGCCGCCGCGGATCCGTACCGGCTGTCGGTGCGGCGTGCGCCGCTCCTCACCAAGGTCGAGCCGAAGGTCGAGATCATCATCCCCGCGCGGAGCCTGTTCGAGGTGGCCCGGATCGTCGACGATTCCGAGTCGCCGGTCGACCTCCTCGTCACGCCGAACGGAAGCCAGGTCATCTTCCATACCGCAGAGGCCGATTTGGTCTCGCGGATCATCGAGGGCCAGTTCCCGAACTACCAGCAGGTCATTCCGACGAGCCACGCGACGAAGGTCACGGTCTCGCGTGACGAGCTGCTCAAGGCGACGAAGCTGGCCTCGTACTTCGCACGCGATGCCGCGAACATCGTGCGGTTCGCGGTCGATCCGTCCCAGGAGGTCCCGCTCGTCGTGAGCGCGACGGCCGCCGAGGTTGGCGACAACACTTCGCGCGTGGACGCCACGGTCGAGGGCCAGGCCACCGCGATCGCGTTCAACTCACGGTTCGTCGCTGACGCGCTCGGCAGCCTCACCGCGTCCGAGGTCGCGCTTGAGCTCGGTGGTCCGCTGGCCCCAGGCGTCGTCCGGATCGTCGGTGACGACAGCTACCTGCATGTGGTGATGCCGCTCAGAATCCCTAGTTGAGCGTGCGGCCAGGCCGGCTTTGCCGGCCGTGGCCGAGCCCCAGAAGACTGGACGCAGAATGCGCGTGACCCGACTGCTTATCGAGGACTTCCGGAGTTACGCCCGGACCGAGCGCACGCTCCCGCCGGGGGTCACGGCACTCGTGGGCCGCAACGGCGCGGGGAAGACGAACGTCCTCGAGGCGATCCATCTCATCGCCCGCGGTGACTCGCCGCGTGCCCGTGATGACGCCGAGCTTGTGCGCTGGGGCGCGAACACCGCCCGCGTCTCCGCTCGCGTCGAGCGCGTCGACGATGCGCGGACGGTCGACGTACTGCTGTTCTCGCCACCGGAGGGCGAGCGGCGCCGGCCACGTCGGTACCTCCTCGATGGCGCCGGAAAACGTGCTGACGAAGCGATCGGCGAGCTCGCGGTGGTCTCGTTCTTCCCCGAGGACGTGCAGTTGCTCGCGGAGGCGCCGAGCGCGCGCCGCCGCTATCTCGATGCGATGGTCGGGCAGGTGTACCGGCGCCACCGGTCCGAGACGCGCGAGTACCAGCGGGTCCTGGAGCAACGGAATTCACTGCTGCGCGCTCTGCGTTCCGAGATGCGGCCAGGGCCGGCTGAGCCGGCCCTGGCCGAGCCCCATTCAACGGAGCTGAGCTTTTGGGATGGCGAACTGGTCCGCTTAGCCGCGTCGATCTCACTCCGCCGGCTCGAGGCCGTGCGCGAGCTCGTGGCGCCGTTCCGGGAGGCCGCCGCCCGGTTCAGCGGCGCCGACGCGCTCTCCCTCGCGTACGCCGCGCAGGTCGAGGGCGACACGATCGCGGAGCGCGCGGCCGCGTACGGGGCGCTGATCGGCCAAAAGCGGGATCGCGAGCTCTGGCAGGGCACGACGCTCGTCGGGCCCCATCGCGAGGATCTCGCCGTGAGCGCGCACGGCCGGTCGCTGCCGACCTTCGCGTCGCGTGGCGAGCAGCGGAGCGCCGTGCTCTCGCTGAAGCTCGCCGAGGCCGCATGGATCCGTGAGCGCGTCGGCGAACCGCCAGTATTCCTGCTCGACGACGTCCTCAGCGAGCTCGATGCCGGCCGGCGCGACGCGCTCGTCGATGCGCTGCCCGAGGACGCGCAGACCCTGCTGACCGCGGCCTTCGAGGCGGGCGTGCCCGAGCGGCTCATCGAGCGCGCCGATGTATTGCGGGTCAAGGACGGAGCGATCGCGTGAGGCCCATCGGCGGGGCCATCGAGCGCGCGCTGCGCAAGCTCGGGCTCGAGCGTGATGTCGCGCGCGTCTCCGCGATCGACGCGTGGCCGGCGGCGGCGCTCGAGGTCTTCGGCCGGGACGCGGACGTGACCCGGGCGGTGGGCCTGAGCGATCGCGCGCTCGTCGTGACCGTTCCCGACGCGATCTGGTCCGGCGAGATCCGGCTCAGGGAGGCTGAGCTGCTCCGGGCCATCGCCCGTCGGGCAACGACGGACCTCGATCACATCCGCACGGTGTCGGCGCCGTCCGGACCATCTACGAGGAGGCCGGACCGGCCGAGCGACGCCTGACTCGGTCTCGCCGGCCCGCCTTCGCCGGCGTTCCAGCAGGCCTTGGTATGGGTGTCGCCGGCGAAGGGCGTGGTGGGCCAGGCATTCGGACCGTCGCCTTCGCGGCACCGCTCGGGAGCCCGGTGTTCGCCGCGGCGACGGGCTCTTCACCTTGTACGCGCATCTCGATGACACCCGTGCGCCGCCATCGGTCGACGTCGGCGCCGCGGCGCAGGTAGGCGACCCCGCGGTGTGATCGTCACCGGCATCACCACCGGACCGCACCTTCACTCGTCATCCGTTTCGGTGATGAGCCCATCGATCCGATCGGTCTGTTCCCGCACTTCTAGACTGCCCCCAGGTGAGGCAGACCGGCTTTTCCACGAAGGTCGGATCGACCACTGAGATCCGAGCGGGCTCCGACGTCATCGTCGTGAGCGAACCGACCCTCAGCTCGACCCTGCGGACGAAGGGCCGGTTCTACTTCCTGTGCGAGGTCGTGCCGCAGGGGAAGGCCGGCGCGGACATCGCCCGCGAGGTCGCGGAGCTCACGCGCGAGCAGTACGAGTACGACCTGTCGGCAGGGATCGAGGTCGCGATCCGCAAGGCTCTGCGCGACGCCAACCGTCGTGCCGCGCACCGGCTGCGCGATCAGCACGGCCGCGTGACGCTCCACGCCGCGTGTGCGGTGCTCGTCAACAACGAGCTGTACGCCGCCCGCATCGGACAGGCCCAGATCTTCCTGGTCCGCCGAGCGCGGTTGTTCCTACCCGGCGACGACCCGAACGAGCTCGCGGACTTCGTCCATCGGACGACCACGCGACGGGCCGCGTCACTGGGCAGCGATCCGGATCTCCTACCCGCGGTGTGGAAGCAGACCATCGAGGCCGGCGACACCGTCATCCTCGCCGGGGGGAACGCGATCGCCGCGCTCGGTGCGGACGCCCTGCTCAACGCGGCCGTCACGCTGCATCCGCGCGCGGCCGCCGAGCATCTGCACAACCGGTTCATGGCCGAAGGCGGCTCGGGAAGCGACAGCGTCGTGTTCATCGAGGTCTCGCCCGCGACGAGCACCGCGCCACGCATCGCGTCGGCGCCGGCGCCGAACCGGCCACTCGAGGAGGTCCTCGTCGCCGAGACCATCCGGCACCGAGTCGACGCCATCTGGCGCCACCGGCCGCGCATCGGCCGCGCGGTCGGCGCGGTGGCCGCACCCGCAGCGGGCGCTGTCGGCAAGAGCCTCGCGATCGGTCTCGAGCTCATGCCGCATCGCACCACGACGCTCGGCCGCTCGATGCACACCGCGCGCGAGCGCACCGCCCGGCAACAGCGGCTCATCAGCCTGCTCGCGCTCGGTTTGCTCGGCGTCTCGATCAGCATCGGCGCGGTCGTTGTCCGGGACTACCAGAGCAACAACGTCGTCGCGAGCTACAACCTCACGGTCCTGTCAGCCCAGAACGACCTCGATTCGGCGCAGTCCTTCCTCGACCGCAAGCCGAACCCGGACCAGGACCGCGCCCATCAGAAGCTCGATTCGGCGCGTGCCCGTCTGGCCGAGGCGGCCACCTCGCCCGCCGCGAACACGGCTGAGTTGTCGACGTTGAGCGCACGCGCCAACGCCATCTTCGACCGGCTCAACAACGTGTTCATCGACCTCGCGGCACTGGCTCCCGGCGCCAAGGCCGCGAGCTTCGCGCAGACGCAGTTCGGGTTGTATGTCGCCGATCCCGGCGGTGGGCGGCTGTGGCGCGTGTTCGAGCAGCCGCCGGGCTCGACGACCGCCGGCGCGGTCCTGGAGAAGGGCAAGGCCGGGGTCGCGACGCCGCTGTTGGTGGCGGCCGTCGACAAGGCCCTGTTCACGATCGACGACCAGAACAAGGTGTGGAAGGCCGAGGGCAACACCGTCGTCGAGGTCAGTCCCGACGGACGGGATAAGTGGAAGAGCGTGAACGGCCTCACCAGCTTCAGCGCCAATCTCTATGTGCTGGACGCGACGTCCGGCCAGATCTGGCGACACGAAGAGGATCGCGGGAAGTACCTGCCGGCCGATCCGGTGCTCGCGCAGGCGCTCGCGCCGAACACGCTCACGTCGTTCGCGGTCGACGGGAGCGTCTGGATCACCACGACGGCTGGTGATGTCGGATTGTTCAAGCGCGTAGGCCTCGCCACGACGGCCACGAAGGCGGACTTCACCATCAAATGGCTCGGGGATCCGGTGAAGGCGACCGCGATCCAGGCGATCGACTCGCAGCGGAATATCTACGTCCTCGACGCGCCCGGGAGGCGACTCGTCCAGCTCACCCGCGACGGCCGCGAGGTCGCCCGGTTCGACCTCCCGAAGGACCTGCCGCCGGCGACCGCGTTCTTCGTCTCCGAAGGCCTGCACACGGTGTACACGGCGCACGGCTCCAAGATCGCGGCGACCGATCTCAGTCGGTGATCCCATTCTCGGACGTCAATCCGACCAAGGGACCATCGCCCGTGAACCGGCTGCTCCTCTTTGCGAACATCGTCGTCTGGATCTACATGCTTAGCCTCCAGCGCACGCCCGGCGCGCTCGAGGCGTTCTTCGATCGCTACGCTTTCGAGTGGACGCGCTTCACGCACGATGTGTCGATGGGTGCATGGACGTTCGCGACGTTCGTCCCGCTCGTCAGCCACATGTTCTTGCACGGTGGCTGGCTGCACATCATCGGCAACATGCTCTATCTCTGGGTGTTCGGCGACAACATCGAGGCCCGGCTCGGCAGCGGCACGTATCTCCTCTTCTACGTCCTTTGCGGCATCGTGGCTGCGATCGGTCAGGGCCTCGTCGAGCCCGCGCCGATGCTCGGCGCCTCGGGCGCGATCGCCGGCGTCCTCGGTGCGTACCTCGTGCTGTTCCCGGGAGCGCGCATCCGCACGCTCATCTTCCTCGGGATCTTCATCACGGTGCTGCAGCTGCCGGCGATCATCGTCATCGGCTTCTTCATCGTGATCCAGTTCATCGAAGGACTCGCGTCGCTTCGTCTGTCGGGCTATCCGGCGACCGAGCAGGTCGCGTACTTCGCGCACATCTTCGGCTTCTTCGCCGGCATCGTCCTGCTGTTCCTGTTGCGTGGCCGCACCAGGCGGATCAGCGCGCCGTACGGCAGATACGGGTAGCATTTTCCCCGTGCCCGAGTCATCCGCGCGTTCGGGCCTCGTTCTCTGCACGGTCGAGTCGGTACGCGTGCACGTCCTCACCGGGCAGCACGTCGTGCTCCTGCAGCCGGAGGATTCCGACCGGCTCGTTCCCATCTGGATCGGCGCCGACCAGGCGCACAGCATCGCGACGCGGATCGCGGGCATCCCGAGCGATCGGCCGCTGACCCACGACCTGACGATGTCGATGCTCACCGCCGCCGGCGCTGAGATCACCCGTGTCGTCGTGAAGGATCTCGTCATCGATGCGTCGGGCCAGGGCAGCGTCTTCCACGGCAGCGTCTTCCTGCAGGTCGGCGAGCGTGAGGTCGAGATCGACTCACGGGCGTCGGACGCGATCGCGCTCGCGGTGCGCTGCGACGCCCGCATCCTCGTGACCGACTCGGTCATCGACCGTTCGTCGATCGCGGCCTCCGGCGCGGTCGAGGAGACCGGCGAGCTCGGGGTCTTCCGTCAGTTCATCGAGAGCCTTCCCGACGAGCCGAGCCCAGGCAGCGGCTGATCCGACCCGCGGAGGCGCGGTGATCGATCCCGCGATCTGGCCGCTCGGGACGAGCGCCGATCGGCGCGGCCAGCTCCGGATCGGCGGCGTGGACGTCGTCACGCTCGCCGACCGCCTCGGTACGCCGCTGTACGTGTACGACGCGGCCACGATCCGCGACGCGTATCGCCGCTACGTGGCGGCGTTCGCGGCGGCGCGTCCGGTGCGGGTGTCGTACGCGATCAAGGCCTGCGCGCTGCGCGGGGTCGCATCGATCGTCGCGAGCTCCGGTGCCGACGCGAGCGCCGCGTCGCTCGGCGAGCTCCTCGCGGCGAAGCGCGCGGGTTTCGTGCCGGGGCGCACGCAGCTCCACGGGAACGCGAAGACCGACGAGGAGCTGCGCGCGGCGCTCCGCCTGGGCGTCGGCCGCATCGTTATCGACGGCGCGGATGAGATCGACCGGCTGCGGGTACTCGTTGCGCGGCGCGGGCGGCCGCAGCCGGTGTGGCTGCGCGTGTCGCCGGGCATCGCGGCCGACACGCATCCGCACCTCCGAACCGGCACGCTCGACAGCAAGTTCGGCGCGCCCATCGCCGGTGGGGACGCGCTCGCGCAGTGCCGCGCCATCGCCGCGACCAAGAACCTCAGGCTCGTGGGGATCCATGCGCACCTCGGGACGCAGCTGCACCAGGCCGAGCGGTACCGCGAGCTCGGTGAGGTGCTCGCCGAGCTCGCGCGCGACGTCACCCGCGTGACGGGTGTGACGCTCAAGGAGATCGGCGTCGGCG
>DASYVN010000256.1:0-16273 GCA_035937095.1 Candidatus Limnocylindria bacterium | reverse complement strand
GATGTAGTCGGCCAGCGCCGACGACGCGAAGCGCTCCTCGTATCCGAGCTCGGGTCGCTCATGGATCGCGAGCGCGAGTCCGTCGAGCGCGGAGGCGGCCTGGTCGATGCGCGCGGCAGCGCGCTGCTTCAGTGGCTGGAGATCCATCGGCGCTGCGAGCGTATCGGAGAAGTCAGGCCCGCCGCGTCGAGAGCACGACCTCCGCAGCGACGAACGGCGCGACGACGAAGACGAGCGTGAGCGGCGTGAGTCCGTCGAGCACGCGCAGGAGGGCGAGGAGTGCGAGGACGCAGCCGACCATCGCCCCGCGGCGCAGGCCGCGGGCGACCGCGGCATCGCGCTTCGCGCCGCGCCGCGCCGTGCGCGTCGATGCCGAGACGAGGGCCAGCGCGACGAGCGCACCGGCGGCGACCGCGGCGCCTGCGACCACGAGACCGACGCTCAGCGGCCCATCGGGGTCGCGCGTGGCGACGGTGAAGGCGACGATGGCGGCGCCGGCCGCGGCGATCGCGAGGAGCGTTCCGGTCAGCGGTCGTCCCCGCGAGCCACGAACGGAAGGCGCCGCACCGTGCTGTCCTCCTCGCCGGTGAGGGGCAGCGTCCCCTGCTCGGGACTCCCGAGCGGTCGCCCGACGGCCTCGATCGCGTCCGCGGTCCGGTTGAGGCCATGGAGCGAGTCGGTGTGCTTCTTGGTCGCGTTGCGCAGATGGTCGCCGAGGGTGTCGTACGCCGTCCGGAACTTCTCCAGCTCGAGCGCCGCGCGCCGCAGACCTTCCTGCAGCTCGCGTGACCGCTCCTCCATCGCGAGGCCGCGCAGCCCGAGCGAGACCATTTGGAGATACGCCACCAGCGTGTTCGGCGAGGTCGGAAGCACCCGACGCTCCGCGCAGTAATCGCGCAGGTCCGGCTCCGCGATCGCCGCTTCGTAATACACGCCTTCGGCTGGGAAGTACAAGAACGCGTAATCGATGGTCCCTTCCGCGGGTGAGATGTACCTGGCCACCGCGTCGACGTGCCGTTTCACCTGCTGGACGAAGGCCCGCCGCCGCGAGGCCCGCTCGGCGTCATCACGCGCCGCGCTCATCGCGTTGAACGACTCGATCGGGAACTTCGCGTCGATCGGCACGAGGCGCCCCGCGAACTTCACGACCGCGTCGACGCGCGAGCCATCGCGGTAGCCGTACTGGAGCTCGAACGCGCCGACCGGAAGGTTGTCCGCGAGCACGCGCTCGAGCATCACCTCGCCGAATCCGCCACGCAGCTTTGGCGCGCGGAAGAGGTCATGCAGCGATCCGACATCTCTCGCGAGTTCGCCGATCCGCACGCTCTGCTCGCCCAGGGTCGCGAGCTTGACCCCAAGCTCGCCGAGGGTCCGCTGCGTCGAGCCGGACTGCGTGAGCAGCTGCTGCTCGGTCGCCCCGAGCGAGCGCTGGACGTCCGTCCGCAGCTCGGCAAGGGCCTGGGTGTTGGCGCCCCGAAGCTCGGCGATCGTCTGCTGCAGGAGCGCGACGTCAGCGCGCATCCCTTGCTGCAGGAGCGCGAGCGGGGCATCCGCGGGGCGACGGCGCGCCAGGACCAGCGAGACGAGTACGGCTGCTATGGCCGCGACCACGATCGCGACGACGACGGCCAAATTCTCCACTGTCGGCGCTCCTTCCTCGGCCGATTATCCGCCCGAACATCCTAGAACGAGTGTTCGATTGATATCAGAATAGGTATCAGTAGCGTGCCGCGCGTGGCCGAGCCGCTGACCCGAACGAGGACGCTCCTGTACTCCGCGGGATCGATCGGCGCCGGCGCGTTCTTCGCGTTCAACAACTTCGTCCTGCCGCAGCTCCTGAAGGCGGCGGGCGCGAGCGACCTGCTCACGGGGCTGCTCTCGAGCACGCGGAGCATCGAGGGCGCGATCATCCAGCCGACCGTCGGCGCGCTCTCGGACCGCACGCGCAGTCGCTTCGGCCGGCGGCGGCCGTTCATCGCGCTCGGCATCCCGTTGTCAGCGGCGTTCTTCCTCTTCGCGGCGACCCAGCACGACGTCCTCGGCCTCACCGTGGGGATCTTCCTGTTCTCGATCTTCTTCAATGCCGCGGCCGACCCGTACGTCGCCCTCCTTGCCGACATCACGACGCTCGACGAGCGTGGCATCCTCCAGGGCGTCTCGACGGCCATCCAATTGGCGAGCCAGGTGGCGTTCCTGCTGTTCATCTCGACGACGTCCGGTAGCGGCGGGGTCCCGGCCTGGTCGTACCTGCTGGTGGCCGGCCTGATGGTCGTCACCTTCGCGATCACGGTCGGAGGCGTCAGCGAACCCGCGATCGTCGATGCCGCGGGGTCGCGGCTTAGCCTGCGCGGCTACGTCGCCGAGCTCACCGAGCATCGCCAGGCCCTGCGCTACCTGGCCGCGATCTTCGTGTTCATGGTCGGCTTCAGCGCGGTGCTCCCCTACCTGACGCTGTTCATCACGGTCGACATCGGCGAGTCGGAGCAGGTCGCCCTGGCCCTTGCGGCTGGCACGCTGCTCGTGACGGCGGTCGCGGCGGTCGCCTTCGGCAAGCTCGCCGACCGGATCGGGACGAAGCCGGTCCTCATCGCCGGCTGGAGCCTGCTCGCACTCGCGGCGTTCGGAGGGATCGTCATCCAGCGGCTGCCGGAGACGATCGCGGTGGTGGTGCTGGCCGGCATCGGGAACGGGGCGGCCACAGCCGTCGGGTGGCCGCTCCTCGCCGCTCTCGTCCCGGCCGAGAAGACCGGGGTCTTCGCCGGCCTGAAGGCGGCGGCCGAATCGGTGGCGATCCCGGCATCGGTCGTCGTAGCCGCCGAGCTCTTCCTTCCCCGATTCAGCTACCGGGGAGTGTTCGTGCTGCTGGCCGGCGCGATCCTCATCGCCCTGTTCGTCCTTGTCCGCTTCGTGCGCCCGCCGGGCCGCGACGGACAGTCCACTAGCGCGACAGCGATGTCATGATCCGCGACATCGATGTCGGCGATCGGCCCACCAAGGCACGCGCTGGCCTGCGACCAACTTTGGACGCACGTCTTTTCGCAAGTACACCGCGGCGCGGCAGCAGTTAGGAGCCGACCCCTCGCACCTGCCGGGCGCTCCACGACTCGGTGCAGATGGCGTTGTAGGGACACTGGCTGCAGGTGCGCGCCTCGGGTCGCTCGGGGTCCGCTCGGAACTGCCGGGCTCGGATCTTCGCGGCGGTCGAGGTGATCACGGCGGCGATGGCGCCCATCGCCTCGGGCGTCGGCTTGATCTCCCCGCGCTCACCCGTCTCGAGGAACAGGAGCGCGGTCTTCGCGGGGAGCTCGCCGAAGGTCTTCTGGTAAGCGAGCGCGTAGACCGGGAGCTGCATGTTCTTGGCGGCCCGCCGCTGCGGCGTGTCCGCCTCGCCGTCAAGGACGCTGCTTTTATAGTCAGCGACCTCGACGCCGTCGGGCGTCTTGTCGACGCGGTCCCATTGCCCCACGACCCGATCGTTTCCGAGCATGAACGAGAAGCGCTGCTCGACGAGGTCCGGGGCGGGCCTGCCCTGCTCATCCTGGAAGAACCGCCGCAGCGCGACGAGCCCGGCCTCGAACCGCTCGCTCTCGTGGTCGGGCGAGATGAATCCGCCGCCGACCCACGACGACCGGAAGGTCGCCTCGAGGTTGGCGAGGGTCGGGGTCTCGCCCTCGCGCTTGCGGCGCAGGAAATCGGCGACCGCCCGGTGGAGCGCAGTGCCGTAGACCATCGGCGGCGTCGGAAGCACCGGGATCCGCAAGACATGGGCGAACCGATAGCGGAGCGGGCAGCGCCGGTAGTCGTCGATCTCCGTGTACGAGACGGTCAGTACGTTGTCGGCACCGAGGCGCGGAAGCGGGCTGTCGACCTCCGCTGGCCCGGGGGCGAATCGCTGGAGCTCGTCGTACGCCGCGAGCCGCACGTTCTTTCTCCCGGGCCGCCGGCCAAGGGCCTCGCCAATGAACCGGCTGGGCCGGTGGCCGCGCGTCCCGCCGTAGTCGATCGCGCTAGTGAAGTAGAACGCGTCCTTGGCCCGGGTCATGGCGACGTACGCGAGTCGGCGCTCCTCGGCGACATGGCGATCGCGGTCGCTCTGCGGCGTGCGGGCCAGTCCTTCGGGCAGGCGTAGGTCCGGCAGCCGCAGGCTCCCCGGCAAGCGTTCTTCGGTGGCGACCACGAGGTAGACGATGCCGAACTCGAGTCCCTTGGCTTTGTGCACAGACAGGACGTTCACGGCGGTCTGGGACTGCTCGAAGTCGGCGGCGGCGGGGTCGTCCCCCGCCTCGCGAAGCAGCTGCAGGTGTGGCACGACGAACGACGCCCGGTCCGACGGCAGGGCTTTCCCGGCGCTCTGCACCAGGCGGAGGAACTTCGCCACGTTGCGGCCCTGCTCTTCGGCGAGGGCGGAGTCTGGATCCCGGTACCGATCCAGCAGCTTCGATCGCTCCAGGAAATCGAACAGCAGCTCCGCCGTCGTGCGATCCACCGCGCGCGCCGAGTACAGCTCGAGATCATCGATCAGCTTCTTCGCCGCGGTCACCGCGTCAGCAGAGAAGCCGGTGGCCTGCTCGCGGGCGACCTCCTCGAACAGGTCACGGAGCGGACGCTGCCGGCGGGTCTGGGCTTCGGCGAGCTTGGCCAGCTCGGCGGGAGGGAACGCGTACAGCGACGACGTGGCGAGGAAGTAGACGTGGGGTGAGTCCGACGGCAAGGCGACTGCGGTGAGGAACGAGACCAGGAGCCGGATCTCCTCTCGGTCGTAGAGCTGGCCCCCACCCGAGAAGTGGGCTGGGAGGCCGCGGCGGCCCAGGGAGTTGAGGACCCGTGTCGCGTCGGAGTTGTTCCGGACAAGGATCGCGAAATCCCCGAGCGGCCGCTGGGTCTTGATCGCGGCGTCGGCGATCCGGTCGGCGACGGCCTCGGCCTCCTCGGCGCCGCTCGCGAACTGCAGGTGGTCTACCTCGACAGCGTCGGCGGCCGGGCGGCCCCGTAGCTTCTTGTCGATGCCGAGGCGGTCCTCGAGCCGGTCGGGATTGTTCCGAATGAGCGCGTACGCCGCGTCCAGGAGCGCCTGCCCAGACCGGCGGTTCTCCACCAGCGTCACCACCTTCGCCTCGGGATAGGCAGTCCGGAAGGCGTCGAAGTTGGACAGCGTCGCGCCGCGCCAGGCGAAGATCGATTGATCGTCGTCACCGACGACCGTGAGGTTGCGGTGGGGGGCGACGAGGCGCTCGATGAGCTTGAACTGCGCATCGTTGGTGTCCTGGAACTCGTCGACCAGGACGTAGCGGTAGCGCTCGGCGAGCCGCCGGGCCGCGCCGGGGTGGTCTCGCAGGACGCGCAGCGAGAGGGCGATCTGGTCGCCGAAATCGATGACCCCCGCGCGTTCTTTCAGCGCGGTGTACGCGGCGTAGGTCGCGGCGAGCTCGGCTTGCGCTTCGGCCTCGTCACGGGCCGCATCATCGCCGGCCTCGTCCGCCATCTTCTTGGCGAAGGCCACGTACTCCTCGGGCGCGATGTCGTCGTCCCGGGCGCGCCCGAAGAGGTCGAGTAGCGCTCGGACGTGCCGGACCGGGTCGCCCGCCGGCCGGTAGCGCTTCAGCGGCAGGTCCGAGAACAGATGCTCGCGGACGAAGATGACCTGCTCGGCCGGCGAGAGCACGCGCAGCTCCCCCGCCCGCCCGAGCTCGAGCGCGAACTCGCGGAAGACCTCGTCCCCGAAGGAGTGGAAGGTGCGGATCGCGGCGTCGTTGAGACCGAGCGGTGTGTAGAGGTCGACCCGCTCCTGCATCGTCGCGGCGGCCTTCTCGGTGAACGTGAGGGCAAGGATCTGATGGGGCTTCGCCCGACCCGAGGCGATGAGGTGGACGATACGTGCGGTGAGCACATGGGTCTTGCCGGTGCCGGCGCCGGCGACGATGAGCAGCGGTCCCTCGCCGTGCTCTACCGCGTCGCGCTGCTCGGCCGCGAGCGCCCGGAGGATGTCCGGCCGCTCTTCGCCCAGCGGGAAGCTGAGCTGCTCGGTCACGGGGTCGCGGCGAGCGCAGCCTGTGGGTCGAGTTCGGCCAACTGACTCGCTGCGACCAAATCCGGTCGCGAGGCGACGAAGCGCGCGAACGACGCCCGGGCTCGGGCCAGGTGGGCGCGGGCCCGCTCGCGCTTGTCGGCCCGCCGGAGCGGCTCGTCGAGCGGCGGGAAGAGCCCCCAGGTGGCGTTCATGGGGGCGAAGTCGCGCTGCGGGGTCGTGACGTATCGGACCAGCGCGCCGATCGCCGTATCGTCCGGGAACACGACGTCCGCTGCCCCGGACAGGCCGGCTGCCACGTTGAGGGCCGCGACGAGCCCGCTCATCGCCGACTCGAGGTAGCCCTCGACGCCGACCAGCTGGCCCGCGAGGTACGTCCGCGGCGTCGAGCGCAGCCGGTGCGACGGAGCGAGGAGCGCGGGCGAGTTCACATAGGTGTTGCGGTGCATCACCCCAAGCCGTGCGAACTCCGCGTTCGCCAGCCCGGGCAGGGATCGGAAGATCCGGCGCTGCTCCGGCCAACGGAGGTTCGTCTGGAACCCGACGAGGTTGTAGAGGTCGCTCGCCGCGTCGTCCGGGCGCAGCTGGACCACGGCATGCGGGCGCCTCCCGGTCGTCGGATCGACGAGCCCGAGCGGCTTCAGCGGACCGAAACGCAGGGTCTCAGGACCGCGGCGGGCGAGCTCCTCAACCGGGAGGCACGCCTCGAACCACATCGTCTTCTCGAAGTCGCGTAGCTCGACCTGCTCGGCGCCCACGAGGGCGGCGACAAAGGCTTCATAGACGGGGCGGTCCAGCGGGACGTTCAGGTACGCGTCGCCGCCCTTCCCGTACTGCGACGCACGAAAGAGGACGCTGTGGTCGAGCGACTCGCCGGCGACGATCGGCGCCGCTGCGTCGAAGAAGTGCAGGTGCTCCTGACCAGTCAGCCGCTCGATGGCCGACGCCAGGTCCGGCGAGGTGAGCGGGCCGGTCGCGATGACCGTTGTCCGCGCGGGGTCCATCGCGGTGAGCTCGCCGGCCAACCGTTGGACGCCGGCCTGGGCGAGCCCGGCCTCGACCGACGCCGCGAAGGCGTCGCGGTCCACGCTCAGATCCTGCCCCGATGGCACCCGAGCGCCGTCGGCCGCACGCAGCACCAGCGAGTCGAGCTGGCGCAGCTCCTCCTTCAGCAGCCCGGCGGCGACCTCGGGCACGTCGGACTTGAAGGAGTTCGTGCAGACGAGCTCAGCCGGCCACGCCGTGCGGTGCGCGGGCGTGGTCTTGTGCGGTCGCATCTCGAGGAGCTCGACCGGGATGCCACGACGGGCCAGCTGCCAGGCCGCTTCGGACCCTGCCAGCCCGGCACCGACCACCAGAACGGATTCGCTCATCCGTTCTATCCTAGCTCCGGGCGTAGCGCTCCGCGAGCGCGACGAGCGTTCGCACCGACGGCCCCTGCGGACCCTTCGGCGCGTGCGATCGGTCGCGGTCGCTCCAGAACGTCCCGGCGATGTCCAAGTGCGCCCACTCGGTGCCGTCCTCGACGGCCGCGTCGAGGAACGCCGCCGCCTTGATCGCGCCGCCCTCGCGACCGGCGCTGTTGGTGAGGTCGGCGATGTCGCTCTTGATCTCGTTGCGGTATTCGTCGGTGAGCGGCATCGGCCAGAGGCGATCCCCCGCCTCGGCGCCGACGCGACGGACCTCGTCGACGAACGACTCGGGCTTTCCGAACAGGCCGCTGAAGTGGTTCCCGAGGGCGATGGCGATCGCGCCCGTCAGGGTGGCGACATCGACGACGCGGGTCGCGCCTTCGCGCTGCGCGTAGGTGATGCCATCGACCAGGACGAGGCGGCCCTCGGCGTCGGTGTTGATGACCTCGACGGTCTTCCCGCTCATGCTCGTGAACACATCGCCGGGCTTCGTTGCGCCGCCGCCGGGCAGGTTCTCGGTGCACGGGGCGACGGCGATGACGTTGACCTTCGGCTTGAGCGTGCCAATGGCGGTCATCGCGGCGATGACCGACGCCGCGCCGGTCATGTCGGCCTTCATGTGATGCATGCCCTCAGCGGGCTTGATGGAGATGCCGCCGGAGTCGAACGTGATTCCCTTCCCCACCATCCCGAGGTCGAAGCCCGTGCCGCCACGGCCTCGGTAGCGGAGCACGATGAACTGTGGCGGCTGGTGGCTCCCCTGGGCGACGGAGAGGTAGCTGAACATCCCGAGGCTCTCGCACTTCTTGCGGTCGAGCACCTCGATGTCGAGGCCGGCCTCCTTCGCGAGCGCGCGCGCCTCCTGCGCGAGGATCGTGGGGGTCATCTTGTTCGCGGGCTCGTTCGCCATGCGGCGCGCGGTGTTCACCGCCTGGCCCACGGCGTCGCCGCGACGGATCGCGTCGCGGACGTTCCCTTCGACCACGATGCTCACGGTCCCGAGCGGCGGCAGCCGGCGGTCCTCGGGCTTGCTGCGGTGCGCCTCGGGCCGCCACATCGCGAAGTGGGCGCCCTCGACCGCGGCCTGGGCCGCGCGCGGCTCGCCGATCGTCGTGGCGTCGACGTAGATCGCGGCGGTCTTCGCATCGGTCCTCCACAGCGACTTGATGCCGGCGCTCGCGATGTTCCGCGCCCGCTCGGCGTCGTATTCAGCACGCTTGCCGGCGCCGACGACCACCACCCGGCCGTCCTTGTCCCCGCCGACGTGGGTGAAGACGTTGTACAGGGTCGCGGCGCCGCGCTCGGCGCCGAGGCGGTCGACGATCGTCCGTTTTCCGCGCGCGAGCGACTTCGAAGCCTGCTTGTCATCGAACAGCGGGACGATCGTGACATCGGCCTGGGCCGCGTCGGCTGGGCGAACGGCGCGGAACTTCATTCTCTTTCCCCTTCGTGGATACGAGCGCCCCGGATCGCGCGGTGGAGCTGCTCGTGGCTTCTGGCTGGATCGTGGATGAGGACGCGATCATCGCCCACGCGTCGCGTGAGGCCGTGATCGTCGAGGAATTGTAGCAACGGAAGGACGTGCTTCCGGCTGGATCCCGTGAGATCGCGCGCCCTCGCGACGGTCATCGGACCCTCTTGCAGTGCGTCGATGATCGCATCGCCGAATCGTTCGACCGCGTCCGGCAGGAACACGCCATCCGCGCCGACCCGGATCACGTCGCCGCGATCGGCGAGGGCCATGAGGACCTCGAGGTCGATCCCATGCTCCTGCTGCAACGTCGAGGCGTTCGGAGGCTGCAGCGGAGCACGCGCCAGCGCCGCGCGCGCGCCGGCCCAGCGGGTCTCTTGCTCGGCCGTGAGGGCCGGCCGGTGCGCCGGCAGCGCGAGCGCGCTTCCGCGCTCCGCAAGACGGCCGTCCGCGACGAGCCGCGCCACGAGCGCGGCGTAGCGCTTCGGCGCGAGGTCGAGCGCGCTGCGGACCTCCTCACGCGACGCGCCGGCGCGGAGCGGTGCCTTGCGATGGGCCATCGCGAGCGTGCGCTCGACGCGGGTCGCGAGGGTCTCGAACGCGTCGCGTGAGATCGCCGTGTCGGCGAGCGGGACAGCGCGTCCGTCGGCGACGAGCGCGGCGTACGCGGCACCGCGCTCCGCGGCATCGAGGCCGCTACGCTCCCCCGCCTCCGCCACCGTGCGCGGAACATCGAACGACGCGAGCAGCCGATCCGCGGCCGAAGGCGCGGTCCGGCGCTCGAGCGACGCGACCGCATCGGCTCGGCTGCGGGTCCGTTCGCCAGTGGTATCCGCGATCGCGCCGCCACCGAGCGTCTCGGACGGCGACGGCCGGCGGACCACGAGGCGGTCGCCGACCGCGACCGCGAGCGGCGTCATCAGATGGAGCTGCACCCACCCGGTCCCGCCCGGAGCGATCGCGCGGCCCTCGAGCACCAAGACCCGGGCGATGGCCTCGGCGGTGCCGGCGTGCACGCGGACGGTGTCGTCGTGCTCGAGCGGCCCGCTCACGTCCGCCAGCACCGACAGCCGCACGCCGAGCAGCGACGTCGGGGCGAGCGCGCCCGGCCGTACCAGGACCATGCCGCGGGCGAGGCCGACCTTCTCGATACCAGAGACGTTCGCCGCCACCCGTGAGCCTGCGCGCGCGACCTCGATGGCCCGGCGGTGCGTCTGCAGGCCGCGAATGCGTCCGCGCAGCCCACCGGGCACGACCTCGATCTCCTCGCCCACGCGCAGCGACCCATCGATCAACGTGCCGGTCACGACGGTACCGAAGCCGGTCATCGTGAAGGCGCGATCGATCGGGAGCCGCGGTCGGCCGAGATCCCGGCGCGGCGGCGCGGCGCCGAGGACGGACTCGAGCGATGCGAGCAGCTCTTCGAGCCCGCGACGGGTCGTGGCCGACACCTCGACGATGGGTGCGTCCGCGAGCGGCGTCCCGTTGAGCGCCGTGCGCACCTCGGCGCGCACGAGGGCGATCCACTCGTCGTCGACCAGGTCACGCTTGCTCAGGACGACCACCCCGCGATCGACCCCGAGGAGCTGGAGGATCGCGAGGTGCTCGCGGGTCTGGGGCATCACGCCCTCGTCGGCCGCGACGACGAGCACCACCGCGTCGATGCCGCCGACGCCGGCGAGCATGTTCCGGATGAAATCCTGATGACCGGGCACGTCCACGATGCCGACGTCCGCGCCGCCCGGCAACGTCAGCCACGCGAAGCCGAGGTCGATGGTCATCCCGCGCTCGCGCTCCTCGCGAAGCCGGTCCGGGTCGATGCCGGTGAGCGCGCGGATGAGCGTCGACTTTCCGTGATCGACGTGGCCCGCCGTCCCGACGACGCGGATCGGCGCGTCGCCGGTCATTGCACGCCGGGGGTGGGACCGCAGGTCGCGAACAGCGCCGGAACGACGACGAAGGCGAGCACGACGAGTCCGGTGACCCAGATCGCGAGGACGATCCCGGTAGCGCGCAGCGGGAGCGGCTGCCGGCGGTCCTCTACGTCGCGCGGATCGCGACGCATTCGATCTCCACCCGGATGCCGCGCGGCAGGGAGGCGACGCCCACGGTCGAGCGGGCCGGCCGGTGCTCGCCGAATCGTTTCGCGTACACCTCGTTCATCGCCGCGAAGTCCCCCATGTCCACGAGGAACACCGTCGTCTTCACGACGTGGGCGAGATCGGACCCGGCCGCGCCCAGGACCGCGCTGAGGTTGTCGAGCGTCAGCTCGGTCTCCGCGGCGACCTCGCCCCTGCGGTTCTCGCCGGTCGCGGGGTCGATGGCTCCCTGTCCGGCGCAGAACACGAGCTCGCCGGCGACGATGGCCTGGCTGTATGGCCCGATGGCCTTCGGTGCGCGGTCGGTCGCGATGATGCGTATGTCGGTCGGCATGGCTTCCATCCTTAATAACCTCACACGCCTACGGTCGAGCGAGTGCCCGCACAACAGCTGTCACCAGCTGCTCATCCTGCTCCGGCAGCACGCTCCGCAGGTCGAGCACCACGCGATCGTCCAAGATCCGCGCGATCACCGGCGGATCGGCCGACCGCAGCGCGCCGACGGCCCGTGCCGCTGACGTGGCCGCGAGCGCGACCCCGTGAGACGGCTGGGTCTCCTCGGGCAGCGACCCGCCGCCGACGGTCGACGACGTCTCAACGACCGACGCCGGGATGCCGGCGGCCTCGAGCCGTGCGACGAGCGCCTTCGCCCGCTTCGCGAGCCTGGCCGGCGTCTCGGCGATGAGCCGCCAGACCGGCAGCGTCTCGAGCGCGGTGCCGTCGCGGTACGCCGCGACGGTCGCGACGAGCGCCGCGATGGTGAGCTTGTCCGGACGGAGGGCGCGCATGAGCGGATGCGTGCGCAGCTTCGCGATCGCCTCGGCACGGCCGGCGGCGATGCCGGCCTGCGGCCCGCCGAGCAGCTTGTCGCCGCTGAACGTCACGACGTCCGCGCCGTCGCGGACGGCCTCCTGGACGGTCTCCTCGCGCCCGAGCCCGAATCGCGCGGTATCGAGCAGCGTGCCGCTCCCGAGATCGTGGATGAACGCGACGCCCCGCTCGCGGGCGAGCTTCGCGAGATCCGGTGACGCGGCCTTCGCGACGAAGCCGCGCAGCGCGAAGTTGCTCGCGTGCACGCGGAGGATCGCCCCGGTCTTGTCCGAGATCGCATTCGCGTAGTCGCGCACGTAGGTGCGGTTCGTGGTCCCGACCTCGACGAGCTTGGCGCCTGACCGCGTCAGTACGTCGGGGATCCGGAAGCCGCCGCCGATCTCCACGAGCTCGCCGCGGGCGACGATGACCTCGCGCTTTCCCGCGAGTGCGGCGAGCGCCAGCAACACGGCCGCCGCGCCGTTATTCACGACCACCGCGTCTTCGGCCCCGGTGACCTCGGCGATGAGCCGTGCGGCGTGGCTATGCCGCTCGCCACGCGTGCCGCGCTCGAGGTCGTACTCGACACTGACCGGACCGCTCGCGTCGCGGATCGCGGCCAGCGCCGCCTGCGACAGCGGGGCCCGGCCGAGATTCGTGTGGAGCACGACGCCGGTGGCGTTGATCACCCGCCGTAGCGTCGGCGCGTCGCGCCTGGCGATCCGGTCGCGGGCGAGCTTCGCGTACGCGGCCGGCTCGAGGATCTCGCCGCCTGCGGACCGCGCGTCGGTCCGTGCCTCAGTGAGGACGTCGCGTACCGCCGCCGTGAGGCGTCTGCGGTCCGCGGCATCGGCCGGCGACGCGCGGAGTACCGCGTCGACCGACGGGACGCGACGTCGCGGATCCGTCATGCCGTCAACACCGCGAGCGCGCCGGGCCGCACCTTGATGGCGACCTCGCTCGCGTGGATCACCTCGCCGTCGATCTCCACCGCAACGCGCCGCTCGAGCGCGATATCGACGGACTTCGCGCGGATCGCCTGGATCGTTGTGCCGTTGTGGTGCGTGCCGCGGTAGAGGCGCGCGAGCGCGCCGAGGGTCGCGAGCTTCCCGAGCTCGGTGGCGATGGTGAGATCGAGCCACCCGTCGTCCAGTGCCGATTTCGGCGCCGGCTGCATCCCGCCGCCGAAGTAGCGGCCGTTCGACGCGACGACGATGAGATAGGGACCCTCGCGCGATTCGCCGTCGACCGTGATGCGCATCGAGAGGGCCTTGTACATCGCAATCGCGCCGAGCGCGCCGGCGAAGTAGCCGATCGTGGATCCGACGTAGCGCGAGCTGCCCTTCACGCCTTCCGCCACGACCCCATCGATGCCCACGCCGGCGGCGTTCACGAAGACCCGTCCGTTGAGCTCGCCCACGTCGATCACGCGCCGCCGGGCCTTCGCGAGGAAGGCGGGAACGTCGCGCAGCCGTTTCGGGTAGCCGAGGCCGCGCGCGAGGTCGTTCCCCGTCCCAAGCGGGTAGAGGCCGAGCGCCGTGGTGGTGCCGACGAGCCCGTTCGCGATCTCGTTCGCCGTTCCGTCACCGCCCGCGGCGATGACCGTCGCGTAGCCGTCATCGGACGCCTCTGCCGCCAGGCGCGCGGCCTCGGCCGGTGCGGGGGTCACGAGCACCTCGATGCGCATGCCGGCGTCGCGGAACGTCTTCGCGAGCGTCGTCGCGAGCGCGCGCCCCTTGCCGTGGCCGGCTTCGGGATTGAGGATCGCGATCGCGCTCGCGGCCCCGTTCCGGCTCATTCCAGGGCCGCGCGGATCGCCTGCTGCTCCTCATCCGACAGCGAATGCTTCGAGCGGCCGTTCGTGACCTGCTTCGCGAAGATCCGCGTCTCGGCCCGCCCGTGGAGGCTCGAGACAACGATGCCGGTGCCGCCCTGGTCCAGCAGAGCGATGGCGAACGACTGGTCCCCGCCGCTGTCCTGGAACGGATTGAACCGGACAACGCCGACCTTCTGCAACGCGAGTCGGGATGAGGCTTCGAGCTCGCGCTCGAGCGCGTTCAGTGCGTCGACCCGCGACCCGAGCTGCTCGATGCGCGTCGCCTGGCCGGCCAGGACCTCGTCGAGCCCGGTCGTCCCGTTGTCGCTCAGGATCCGCCGTAGCCGGCTCCGCAAGCGGGCCTCGGACCGCTGGAGCAACGCGATCCAGGCAGCCAGGCCGAGCACCGCGACCGCCAGCGCGATCACGGCGAGCGACAGCGCGGACGGGTCGAGCGGCATGCGGCAAATACGGTAGCCGTTCCCGTATCCTTGGCCTCTCATGGCGAAGAGACAGCGACGGAGCACGCGCGAGCGCCGGGCCACCGCGGCCAGCGGGCGGCCCGCCGTACATGACCGTCCCGTGACAGCGACGGCCGCGACGCGTCGCTCGTACAGCGGGTCGCAGCGAGCGGGATCGCCGGTCCGTCCAGGTACCGCGCGCGCCGTCGGTGAACCGTCCGCGATCCTCGAGCGCGAAGCCGTGCGGGAGCGGATCTACGTGACCCGGGACTTCCGCCGCATCGGCGTCGTGGTCGCGATCATGGTGGCACTGCTCATCGTGAGCGACCTCGCGGTGAACGCCCTCCTGCCCTAGTCCGAGCGCTCAGGCCAGGCGGTACAGGCGCCCGCGTTTCTCTCCGTGCGCTGATTTCCCTGGGATGAGCCGAACGCCGATCCATTGATGCGCGACCAGGGCCTCAAAGTGGAACTCGTCGAGCGCCCCGCGGCGGGCCGCGGACGCGAGCTCGGGCGGCAGCGACATCTTCAATGAGGCACTGCGTGGCTGGCCACCAAACGAGGCACCGTGGACCGCGGGATCGCTGACCGAGATCACGGTGCCGCCGGGCTCGAAGACGCGGACGCGCGACGGAAGGTTGTCCGGGTCGTCGGCGGTGAGATCGAGCCACACGAGCGGGCCGCGATCGTTCAGCTCGCAGTGCAGCGGGATGACCGCACGCTCCGGCTGGACGGGCTCGGGCAGAGCCGCGGGCACTGTCGCCTCCCGCACCGCGCGGACCGCGTACCGGCGGTCGCGCAGGCGCGCGTTGCGCTCGAGCCGGCGCACGTCGCGCTCGGCTGCGAAGGCGTGCTGGGTATGCTCGCGGGCCTCGCGCTCGGCCTTCTCGAGCTTCGCGCGCAATGTCGCGATGTCGTTGACCGCCCATTCGAACTGCATCAGCATCGCGTTCGCCCGGGCATCGGATTCGGCACCGACCTCGGCGCGTACCCGAGCGGTCGCCGCGAGCCCGGTCGCACGATCCTTGCGATGAAGCTGCCACGCGAATGCCGCGCCGACGAGCACCCCGCACGCGAGCCCCGCGCTGAAGACCCGAGCCGTACCCTCGAGCGCCAATGACAGGGGCACGAGGAATCCGACGGCGAGGAGCCACGGCAGTAGGGCATCGACGAGCGACGTGAATCGCGTGTCGCGCGGACGTGGCGCGTTCGAGCGCGCGGCAGGCAGGCAGAGCGGACACGGCTTAGCCGTCCGCGGATGCGGCCCATGGACCCGCCCTATCGCGCTGGTTGCCACGTGCCCTCCCCTGAATGCCGAGAGGGAACCGTGCCGCGATTCGGGTGAGGACCCATCCCGCGTTCGGGGGATGCGGGACGCGAATTCCCCCGACCGGGGGCATCCGCGTCCTAGACTGAGACCTCCACGCGACGGACCCGTGGCTCAGCGGTTAGAGCACTCGGTTCACATCCGAGGGGTCGCTGGTTCGAATCCAGCCGGGTCCACGGAAGCTGCGCCTCCGGACCTCGGCTGCGCCGTTGTCGCGCGGTAATGCGCGGCAGCTCGGATCATCCGGAATGCGGCCTCCCGCGGCCACGCGAGGCAGGAGGGCTTCGTGCCGCGTGGCGTCCGCACGGCGCTCACCGCGTGACCGCCGCGCAGCGCTGCAGCAGCGCATCGGTCCGCTCGCGCTCGAACGGAGTTTCCGGCGTGTCGTAGAACGCGCGGACTTCCTCGAGCAGTGGCCGCGCCTCGGCCGGGCGTCCCGTCTCGATGAGGAAGCGTGCGGAGTCCCGCTGGATGTCCATCGCCAACACCCGGTAGCCGGTAGATCCGATCCGTTCGCGGGCCTCTTGATAGAGGCGCCCGGCATCGTCGGGCCGTCCCTCGGCCGCGCAGACAGCGGCGAGGGCCCACCTCGCGGTCGCGATGGTCCAGGTGTCGTCCGGCCCGACCTCGGCGCGCGCGAGCTCAGCCTGTCGGCGGGCCTCCCCAAGCTCGCCCAGCGTCACGAGCGTCCGGGCCAGCTGGGTTCGCGCTTCGGCCCGATAGCCCAGCAATGCGGCGTCGAGCGCGCGGACCGAGGCCTCGAGGGCCGCCCGGGCGCCGGCCAGGTCGCCCGCCGCCTCGAGCGCCTCGGCCACGGCCCACTGATTGGTGGCGATCCACTCGGGCACGCCGGCA
>DASYVN010000255.1:0-1909 GCA_035937095.1 Candidatus Limnocylindria bacterium | reverse complement strand
TCCGGCGAGAGGGCGTGAATCGCGTCATCTGCTCGGAGCCGAAGCACAAGCAGCGGCAGGGATAAGGGGACAGATGGCTCGGATCAGCGGCGTCGACATCCCGCGCGAGAAGCGCGCCGACGTGTCGCTGCGCTACATCTTCGGCATCGGTCCCACGACCGCGCGCCAAGTGCTCGACGAGGCCCGCGTGGACCACGCGATCCGTGTCCGTGATCTCACCGAAGCCCAGGTCGCGAAGATCCGCGAGGTCATTGACCGCAAGTTCACCGTCGAGGGTGACCTGCGCCGTGAGGTCGCGCTGAACATCAAGCGCCTCCAGGAGATCGGCTCGTACCGCGGGCTGCGCCACCGTAAGGCGCTCCCGGTCCGCGGCCAGCGCACGCGGACCAACGCGCGCACGCGTCGTGGCCCGCGCAAGACCGTTGCCGGCAAGAAGAAAACGGCCGCGAAGACCTAGTCGAGAAGAGGGGGCGACGTGAGCCAGGAAAAGGCGGAGAAGCCACAGCCGGAGAAGGCAGCCGAGGGTACCCGGCCCGCACCGCGCCGCAAGCGCGAGAAGCGGACCGTGCCGCGTGGCGCCGCGCACATCAAGGCTTCGTTCAACAACACGATCGTCTCGCTCACCGACCCGCAGGGGAACGTGATCGCGTGGGCCTCCGCCGGCGCATCCGGCTGGAAGGGCTCGCGCAAGAGCACGCCGTACGCCGCGCAGGTCACCGCGGAGAATGCGGCGCGCAAGGCGATGGACCAGGGCCTCCGCACGATCGAGGTCTTCGTCCGTGGTCCGGGCGCCGGCCGCGAGGCCGCCATCCGCGCCCTCGAGGCGACGGGTCTCGAGGTCACCGCCATCACCGACGTCACGCCCATCCCGCACAACGGCTGCCGCGCGCCGAAGCGGCGCCGGGTCTAGAGGAGAACGATGGCTCGCTACACCGGTCCGGTCTGCCGGCTCTGCCGCCGCGAAGGCATGAAGCTCTACCTGAAGGGCGAGAAGTGCGTGACGAAGTGCACGTTCGAGAAGCGCAGCTCGCCGCCCGGCATGCACCAGCAGCGCCGGCGCAAGGTCTCGGACTTCGCGCTGCAGCTGCGCGAGAAGCAGAAGGCTCGCCGCATCTACGGCGTCCTCGAGAAGCAGATGAAGAACACCTTCGACAAGGCCACCGAAAAGCGCGGCGCGACCGGTGAGGTGCTGCTCGAGCTCCTCGAGGCCCGCCTCGACAACGTCGTGTACCGCTCCGGTTTCGCGAAGTCCCGGTCGCAGGCGCGGCAGCTCGTGAACCACGGGCACATCAGCGTCAACGGCCGCCGGACCTCGATCGCGAGCTACACGGTGAAGGCCAACGACACCGTCGCCGTCGTCGAATCGTCGCGCGAGTCGCAGTACTTCAAGGACGTGCTCGCCTGGGCGAAGACCCAGACCCGTCCCGCGTGGCTCGAGGTCGACCCCGAGTCGTACACCGCGCGCATCGCGTCAGACCCGAAGCGGGAACAGATCGAGACGCAGGTCGATACCCAGCTCATCGTCGAGCACTATTCCCGCTAGCCAGGAAGGAAGAACGACCATGTCCATCGTCGAACTGGAATACCCGAAGATCGAGCGTCTCGAGGGCGACGACCGCCACGCGCGGTTCGCCTGCGAGCCGCTGCCGTCAGGCTATGGCACCACGCTGGGCAACTCGCTCCGCCGTGTGCTCCTGTCGTCGCTGCCCGGTGCCGCCATCACCGCCGCGCGCATCCGTGGTGTCGCGCACGAGTTCTCGACGATCCCCGGCGTCAAGGAAGACGTCGTGGAGATCGTCCTCAACTTGAAGAACGTCCGGCTCCGCTCGTTCGCGAACGAGCCGGTCACGCTCACGCTCGAGAAGACCGGCCCCGGTGACGTCACCGCGGCGGACATCCAGGCCACGAG
>DASYVN010000254.1:0-8650 GCA_035937095.1 Candidatus Limnocylindria bacterium | reverse complement strand
CGCACGAACGACACGACCCCGCCGTCGAAGTAGAAGGCCTCATCGGTGTCGTCGCGCTCGTCCTTGATGTAGAGGAACAGCCCCTTGTTGAGGTAGGCGGTCTCTCGTAGCCATTGGGCGATGATCGAGCGGTCCCACTGGATCACCGGGAACATCTCGGGGTCGGGCGCGAAGGTGGTGATCGTCCCGGTCGGCTTCTCGCGTGGCTTCCATTCGACCTGCGGCGGATGGTGCTGGGCCTTCGTGATCTGCTTCACCTTGGAGATGGGCGTGCCGCGCGCGTAGTCCTGCTCGTGGACCTTGCCGTCGCGGTGCACCTCGACGTGCAGATGCGTCGAAAGCGCGTTCACGACGGACACGCCGACGCCGTGCAGACCACCGGACACCTTGTAGCCCGCGCCGCCGAACTTGGCCCCGGCGTGGAGGATCGTGTGCACGACCTCGAGCGCCGATTTCCCGGTCTGCTTCTGGATGTCGGTCGGGATACCGCGGCCGTTGTCCGCGACGGTGATCTCGTTGTTCGCATGGATCGTCAGGTCGATGCGGTCGCACGTGCCGTTCATCGCCTCGTCGATCGAGTTGTCCAGCACTTCGCGCACGAGGTGGTGCAGGCCGCGCAGATCGGTCGTGCCGATGTACATGCCCGGCCGGCGGCGGACGGCCTCGAGCCCCTCGAGGACCTGGATGTCCTCCGCGCTGTAGGTGCCCGAGCCGTTCCCGCCCGCGGTCTTGCGTGCTGGCTTCACTGACTTGACAGCCATTCCCTCTCCTACGACCGGCCGGCGCGGACCAGCAGCTCGTACAGCCGCTCGAAGTCCTCCTCGGAATAGAACTGGATGCCGATGCGGCCGCCCTTGCGGCCGCGGGTGATCTCGACCTTCGTGCCCAACGCGCTGCGGAGCTCGGACGTCACGCCGGCAAGATCGGGGTCGGTGCCCTTCGCCCGTCCGTGCCGGCGCGGGTGCGTCACCATCTTGCGCGCCAGGGCCTCCGCTTCGCGCACGGACATGCCCTTCGCGAGGATCTCGCCAAGCGCCCGGATCGCTTCCGAAAGTGGTAGCGGCAGGAGCGCGCGGAGATGCCCCTCGCTGATCTTTCCATCTTGCACGGCGTCTTGGAGGATCTGCGGCGCCGAGAGCGCGCGCAGCGTGTTCGCGACGGCGGAGCGCGATTTCCCGAGACGCTCGGCGAGCTGCTCCTGGGTCAGCTCGTACGTCTCCATGAGGAACTTGTACGCGCGCGCGGTCTCGATCGCGTTCAGGTCGGCGCGCTGCAGGTTCTCGGCGAGGGCGAGCTCGAGGCGGTCGCGCACGTTCTCGCGCAGGACCGCCGGGATCGACGTCTTCCCGGCCACCCGGGACGCGAGCACCCGCCGATGGCCCGCGATGAGCTCGTACCCGTCGGGCGTCCTCGATACTACAATTGGTTGCAAGACGCCGTGCGCGGTGATGGATGCAGCGAGCTCTTCAATGGACTCCTGATCGAAGTGCTGCCGCGGCTGCTGCCGGTTCGGCTGGATCTTCTCGAGCGGGATCTCGAGCGTGCCGGCAGCGGTCGTGACCGCCTGCGGCGGCGCGCTCCCAAGCAGGACATCCAGGCCCCGGCCCAATCCGGTGCGAGCCACTACGCCCCCACTCCACCAAGCGCGATCGGGACCCGCGCAGCGAGCCGCATCGAGATCTCCTGGGCCAGGTCGCCGTAGGCCTGCGCGGCGCGCGAGCCCGGGTCGTAGACGTTGATCGGCTGACCATGACTGGGCGCTTCGGCCAGGCGGACGGCGCGCGGGATCCGGACCCGGGCAACGAGCTGCGGGAAGTGCCGGATGACCTCCTCGGTGACCTGCATCGAGAGCCGGTTCCGGCGGTCTTCCATCGTGAGGACGATGGCGAGGACCTCGAGCTTCGCGTTCAGCCGCTGGCGCACCGCCTCGATCGTCGAAAGGAGCTGGGCCAGGCCCTCGAGGGCGTAATACTCGCACTGCACCGGGACAAGGACGGCGTCGGCCGCCGCCAGCGCGTTGACGGTCAGCAGGCCAAGTGAGGGCGGGCAATCGATGAGAACTGTGTCGTACCCCTTCTCGTTCTCGTTGTGGAGTGCATCGCGGAGCCGGAACTCGCGGGCCATTAGCGGCACCAGCTCCACCTCCGCGCCGGCCATCTCCGGCGAGGACGGGATGAGATCGAGCCCCACGACGCCGGTCGGATGGACCGCGTCGCCGAGTCGTTCGCCCCGGACCACGACGCCGTATATCGAGTGCGGCTGCTCCTTGCCGACGCCCAATCCGCTGGTCGCATTGCCCTGCGGATCAAGGTCGATCAGGAGAACGCGCGAGCCCTTTTCGACCAGCGCGGCAGCCAGGCTGATGGCCGTCGTCGTCTTCCCCACTCCGCCTTTCTGGTTGCTGATCGCAAGCACGTTCACGGCGTGACAAACGTGAAACATTGGGCGCGGGGGCGTCGGGAGGATGTCCTTTTATGCCCCACTGGAGGCCCTTATTGTAGCTGAAATGGGCCTCCGACCGATACTCACGATGGCTGCGTAAGAGCATTGGAGAGCATTCTCCCTGCGTTAACTGCAGCATTGAGCTACGCGCTCGGAAGCGTCCCCAGTGCGCTTATCGCCGCCCGATTGGCCGGTCGACCAGACCCCCGGACAGTCGGGACGGGGAACGCCGGATCGACCAATGTCGCGCTCACAGTGGGCCCCGTCGCGGGGATCGCGGTGCTCGCTGCGGATGTCTTGAAGGGCGTGGTCTGCGCGCTCGCCGGGCTGAGGTTCGGCGGGCCGGTCCTGGGCGATTTGTGCGCGCTCGCCGCCGTCGTCGGCCAGATCGCGCCCATCTTCGCTGGGTTCCGGGGTGGGAAAGGAGCGGCGACGACGCTCGGTGGGTACATCGGCCTCTCGCCCGCGCTCGCGGTCATCGGTCTCGCGAGCTGGGGCCTCGGGCTCCTGGTCATTCGCCGTGCCGTGCTCAGCACGGTGACTGCGATCGTCGCGATCGGGCTCGTCACGGTGGTGGTGCCCGAGCACACGTTGTTCGGCGTCGCTGCGGCGATCCTCACGCTCATCGCGCATCGCCGCGACCTCGCGGCCTGGCAGCGTGGCGAGATGCCGACCATTCGCGAATCCCTGCGGGATAATCGACGCGCATGAGCGCGATGAACGCGACCCGCTGGAGCCCGACGATGAAGCGCGTCACCGTCGGCGTGCTCGTCGTCGGCGCGGTCCTGCTCCTGACGCACGCCGGCGACATCGTCCGGCCGTTCATCTGGGCCGCGATCCTCGCCTACATCCTGCTTCCGGTCGTCCGCGCGTTCGAGAATCGCCTCGTCAGCCACCGCGGGGCCGCCGCGGGCATCGTGTTCGTCGCCGTCCTGTTGGTCATCGCCGGCGGCGTGCGATTCCTCGCGCCGCTGGCGGCCCAGCAGGGCCAGACGTTCCAGCGGACGCTACCAACTTTGGTCGCAAACGCCCAGAACACCCTCGCCGAAACGCTCGATCAGATGGGCGCGGAGGATCTCGTGCCCATCGTGTTCGGGCCGATCTCCACGGCCCCGGTCGAGATCACCAAGAACATCGCGACTCTCGCGGTGCCCTTCATCGTCGGGTTCTCGCACTTCCTGCTGGAGTTCCTGGTGTTCCTCATCGGGCTCTTCTTCTTCCTGCGCGACTGGCCCAGGCTGATCAGCTGGGCGAAGCGCATGGTGCCGCCGGTCTCGCGGAACGAGCTCCTACCGCTTGGGGAGCAGGTGAGCATCCTCCTCAGTCGGTACGTCCGCGGACAGCTCGTCCTCGTCGTCATGATGTCCGTTGCAACCATAATCGGTCTCAGCTTCTTCGGCGTGCCGTTCAGCCTCCTGCTAGGCGTCATGACCGGGATCCTCGAGGTGATCCCGATCATCGGCCCGATCACCGCGGGCGCGATCGCCTGCCTCGTCGCGCTCGGCAACCCGAATCCGTTCGGGTGGTCACAGCTCGTGTACGTCGGGGCGATCGCGATCATGTACACGGTCCTGCGCCACGCCGAGGACTACTTCGTCATCCCGCTCGTGATCGGGCGGATCGTCCGTCTCCACCCGGCACTCGTGATCTTCTCGCTGTTGAGCGGCGGCGCGGTGTTCGGGCTCATCGGTGTCGTCCTCGCCGTCCCGGTGGCCGCGACGCTGCGGCTCGTCCTCATCTACGTGAGCGCGAAGCTGCGTGATGAGGACCCGTTTCCGCGTCTCGAGGAGGAACTGGCGGAGGGGGAGCGCCCCGTCGCGGAGCCCGCCCCGGTCCGCACGCTCGACCGCCGGCCCCGCGCCTGAGGTCATGCCGTAGCGCGACCGCGTCCCGCGCGTTCGTGACAAGGGAGGGACCGTGCGCGTCGCGCTGGCGATAGCCATCCCGCTCGCGGCGGCGCTCCTTCAGAGCGCGGTGGTCCCGTTCATCTCGATCGGAGGCGCACGTCCGAACGTGCCGTTCCTCGTCGCGGGCTCGTGGTCCCTTGCCGCCGGTGCGGGCGAAGGTGTCTGGTGGGCGTTCGTCGGCGGTCTCGCCGCGGATCTCCTGTCCGGCGGCCCGCTCGGGGCCTTGGCGGTCGCGTCGCTGCCCCCGGTGGCGGCTCTCGGTCTGGGCGAGCGCCCGGCCCCGCGGCCCACGCCCGTGCTCATCGCGGCGTCCTTCCTGACGGCCGCGGCGTTCGTCGCCGGGGTGCTGTACGTGGTCGCGCTCTCGCTCGCCGGTACGACGCTGCCCGATCTGGGCGGGCTCGCCATCCAGATCGGGGGCGGCGCGATCTTCACCGGCATCCTCGCAATCGCTACCTATCCGATCGCGCGATGGCTCTCGCGACTGACCGAGGAACAGGCATCCTTCTGACATGACCCCCGAACGGCCGCGCGCGTTCATCCGTCCATATCGCTTCATCGCGGTCGCGGTGGTCGTCGCGTTCCTCATCGGCGTCCTGACGGTCCGCCTGTGGGATCTCCAGCTGGTCCAGGGCCAGCATTACCGCAGCCTCGCCGAGAACAACCGGCTGCTGCGGCTGCCGGTGGCCGCGGACCGCGGGGTCATCCTCGACCGGAGCGGAAAGATCCTCGTCCGCAACATCCCCGGGTTCGCGGTGAGTGTCGTGCCGGTTGACCTGCCGAAGGCCCGAGAGGCCGATGTCGCGTTGCGCCTCGCGGACCTCATCGGGCGCGACCCCAACGAGGTCCTGAAGGCGATCACCGACCAGCGCGCCCGCAACCCGTACGAGCCGGCGAAGATCTCGACCAAGCCGATCTCACGCGACATCGCGCTGCTCCTCGCCGAGCGCGCGGAACTCTACCCCGGTGTGCGCATCGACGCGGAGTCGGTCCGCGAATACGTCGAAGGTCCCTTGTACTCGCCGATCATGGGCTACACCGGCCCGATCACCCAGGACGAGCTCAGCGCGAAGCAGGACGTCGGTTATCTCCCGACCGACCAGATCGGCCGGACCGGCCTCGAGTGGGAGTACGAGCAGTACCTCCGCGGTCAGTACGGCTGGCGCGAGATCGAGCGCGACGCCTCGCAGCGCGAGATCAAGACGCTCGCGCAGACCCCGTCCCAGGCCGGCGGCAACGTCGTTCTCACGATCGACGACCGGCTCCAGCATCTGCTCGCGACCGAGTTGAACGCCGGTGTCGCCGCGGACGCGTTCACCCAGGCGGTGGCGATCGCGATGAACCCGCAGACCGGCGAGATCCTCTCGATGGTCTCGACGCCCGCGTACGACAACAACATGTTCGTTCGCGGCATCACCCAGAAGGAGCTCGACGCGCTCAACAAGGACGACCGCCACCCGTTGGTGAACAAGGCGGTGGGGGAGATCTACCCGCCGGGCTCGACGTTCAAGATGGTCACCGCGCTGTCGGCCCTGACCGCCGGCACCGCCACGCGCAACACGGTCGTGAACGTGAGCGCGCTGTCGATCAGCGTCAGCGGGACGTCGTTCTTCGACTGGCGGGCCCACGGACCGCTGAATCTCGTCGACGGCTACGCGCACTCGAGCGACATCTACTTCTACACCCTGGCCGGCGGTAGCCCAATGAGCAGCAGCGTCCAGGGCGTCGGCCCCGACAACATCGCGAAGTACGCGCGCATGCTCGGCTTCGGCGCGCCGACGGGCGTCGACCTTCCGGGCGAAGCGGCGGGGATCATGCCCGACCCGGCTTGGAAGCAGGCGACGTTCGACGAGCCGTGGAGCATCGGCAACACCTATCAAGAGGCGATCGGGCAGGGCTTCGTCGCGGTCACGCCGATCCAACTGCTGAACGCGTACGCCGCCGTCGCGAACGGCGGCACGCTGTACGTCCCGCACCTCCTGAAAGAGGTCGACGACGCGCAGGGCAACGCGCTCATGACCAAGCAGCCTGAGGTCCTGCGCAAGCTCGCGATGAGCGCCGACGACCTGCGCACCATTCGGGAAGGTGCCCGGAAGGTGGTCACGAGCAATCACGCGCCGATGCCGAACGCGAAGCTGTGGATCGCCGGCAAGACCGGCACCGCCGAGTTCGGCCTGGCGACGGGCAGAGACAGCGCCGGCCGCAACAAGCTCGGATTCCACAACTGGTTCGTTTCGTTCCTGCCGCAAAAGGACAATACCGATCCGACCGCGCGGATCGCGATGGTCGTGTTCACGTTCGACTCGAGCCGCGGTCTCTGCGAAACGTGCCTCAACCCGGCGATCGCCATCAGCCAGCGGGTCTACGAGGCGTACGTGCTCGGGGACCCGGCGACGAAGGCGCGGCTCACGTCGCCGTGAGCGCCCGCAGCATCCCGCTCGCGCGCGCGGCGTCGCCGCTGCATGACCGCCCCACGTTCCGCCGGCTCGACCTCGTCGATCCGTACCTGCTCATCGCGACGCTGCTCCTCATGGCCTACGGCCTCGTCATCACCTACTCGACCTCGTTCGAGGACGTCGCGGCCGGAGATCCAGCACAATTCATCCTCCGCGGCGCGATCTTCACGCTCCTCGGGATCGTCACGATCGTCGCTGTCGCGTACTTCGATTACGCGTGGTTCGGCACCTTCGCGCCGCTCCTCTATCTGGCGACGCTCGGACTGCTCGTGCTCGTGCTCGTCATTGGCCATACCGTGCTCGGTGGCCAGCGCTGGATCCCGATCGCCGGGCAGAAGTTCCAGGTGAGCGAGTTCGCGAAGGTGTTCATGATCGTCGTGCTCGCGAAGTATTTCGCCGATCGCCACGACCGGATCCGCTCGCCGCTCGTGCTCGTGGGTGCGCTGATCCTGCTCGGCCCCGCGTTCGCGCTCGTGTACCGGCAGCCCGATCTCGGGACCAGCCTCGTGTTCGTCGGCATCTTCTTCGGGATGGCGTACCTCGCTGGCGCGCGACCGTGGCAGCTCGCGTCGCTCGTCGCGCTCGGGATCGGGGCGTTCCCGCTCATCTGGGGACTCCTGCAGGGGTACCAGAAGTCGCGGCTCACGGCGTTCCTCGATCCATACGCCGATCCGCAGGGCGCGGGCTGGAACATCATCCAGTCGCTCATCGCGATCGGCTCCGGGCAGGCCACCGGTAAGGGCCTCACCGCGGGCACGCAGTCGCCACTCGGCTACCTGCCGATCGCGGAATCCGACTTCGTGTTCGCGGGTCTCGCGGAGGACCTGGGCTTCTTAGGGGCCGTCATCCTTTTCGCCCTCTACGTGGTGCTGCTCGTGGCGACGCTGCGCATCGGATTCCGGGCGCGCGACCCGTTCGGCACGTTCATGGCCGCAGGCGTCTTCTCGATGCTCGCGTTCCAGCTCATCGTGAACGTCGGCATGGCCATGAGCCTCATGCCGGTCACCGGTATCCCGCTCCCGTTCATCTCGCACGGCGGCTCGTCGCTGCTGTCGGTGTGCATGACGCTCGGCATCCTGCAGTCGATCTCGATGCGTCGAGATGCGAGCCGCCTCCGGTCCTGACGGCGCCTCCGCCTATACTTAGGCCTTCAACGGCTGCGAACGGGAGCAGTAACCGCGTCACCATCGCGCAAGAGAGCCGGCGGCTGGTGCGAGCCGGCGCGATGGGGCGGCGAACTCACCCGGGAGCCGCGACCGTGACGCTCTCCGGCTAGGGGAGCCAGCGATCGCCGGGGTCACGTCCCGTTACCACCGTGCTCGAGCGGAGACTCGGGGCTGTGGCGCAGTGGTAGCGCATCACACTGGCAGTGTGGGGGTCAGGGGTTCGAATCCCCTCAGCTCCACCGCACACGGCGACGAGTCTCAACTGAGGTGGTACCGCGGAAGTGGCCTTCCGTCCTCTTGTGGACGGCGGGCCATTGAATTTTCCGCGAGGAGGTACCGCGCGATGACGAGCGAGACCGGGTTGAGCAAGACCGAGCGCTACGCCCCGTCCGCGATCGAGCCCAAGTGGCAAGAGCACTGGGCCACGAGCGGCCTCCTCGACACGCCCGACTCGAGCGATAGGCCGAACTACTACTTCGTCACGATGTTCCCGTACCCCTCGGGCGAGATCCACGTCGGGCACTGGTATGCGTTCGCGCCTTCAGATTGCGCCGCGCGGTTCATGCGCATGCGCGGACACAACGTGCTGTTCCCCATGGGCTTCGATGCGTTCGGCATCAACGCGGAGAACGCCGCGATCGATCGCAAGCTGCATCCCGCCACCTGGACCGAACAGAAC
>DASYVN010000253.1:0-5633 GCA_035937095.1 Candidatus Limnocylindria bacterium | reverse complement strand
TTCGGCTCGGTGAAGGCGATGCGCGACGCCACCGAGGCGGAGCTCGCCGGCGTCGCGGGGGTCGGGCCGGCCCTCGCCGAGCGCATCAAACAGGCCATCGAATGATCTTTGTCCGCCGGGTACGTGCCGACGAGTGGGAAGCGCTGCACGACCTGCGGCTGCGCGCGCTGACCGATGCCCCCGAGGCGTTCTCCACGACGCTCGCGGAGGCCGAGCGCCGGTCCGCGGCTGAATGGCAGGCAGCGGCGGAGCGGGGTGCGCGCGGGGACCGGCACTGCACATTCGTGGCGGACGACGCCAACAGGCTGGTCGGGATGGTGACGGTGTACCTTCCCGAGCCGGCGGTGCCCGACGCGTTCCCGTCGCTGATCCGGATGTGGGTCGATCCCGCCGTCCGTCGATCGGGTGTGGGTACTCAGCTTGTCCGAGCGGTGCTGGTGTGGGCGACCGAGCGAGGTGCATCTGCCGTCCGCCTTCAGGTGAACGCGAGCGATCCGCGGCCGATCGGCTTCTCCGAGGCTCTCGGCTTCCGCGACACCGGCCGCCGCGAGCCGCTCTTGCCTGAACGCGACGTGCGCGCGATGGAGATGGAGGCCCGCCCCGATGCGTGAGCTCGAGGTGCGCCGCCACAGCAAGCGGCAGCGTCCCGGCCAGCACCTCACCCAGTGGGGCGTGGCCCGTGCGCGGCGTGTCGGTGCGGGCATCGGGCCGTTCGACCTCGTCGTCACGAGCCCGCTCGCCCGGTGCGTCGAGACCGCGATCGCGATGGGCTTCGCCGTGAGCGACGTCGACGCACGCCTGGCCGGGCCGGATGGCGCGGGCGAGACCTTCCCGGAAATGGACGCGTTCGATGGCGGCGCGGGACGCGCCGGCCTCGCCCGGCTCATCGCCCGAGGCGGTCCGGTCGCGTCGTTCGCGCTGGAACAGGCGGCCCTCTGGCGCGAGATCGCGCTCCGGCTGCCGGAGGGTGGGCGTGGCCTCATCGTCGCGCACGGCGCCGCCTTCCTGGACGGCGTCGCCCTCACCCTACGGCCCGATGACCCCGCGCTCGCGACCGGGGCGCTCGCGAGCTACTGCGAGGGCGTTCGGGTGCGCTACGGCCCCGCGGACACGACGGTCAGTACGCTTGCGGTGCACGACAGCTAGGCTGGCGAGGTGGCGATCCTGCGCCACGTCAAGGCGGACCTCAACGATCCGCATATTTGGCTACAGAACGTTGAGTTTGCGTTGACAATCAGCGACCTCGGACCGAAAGTCGGTCCATGGCGAATCCGGTGATCGGGCGCTGCCCCATCTGCACCGAGTCGCTCCGTGTCGTGCGGCTCGAGTGCGACTCGTGCGGCACGCGCCTCGAGGGGACGTTCACCCTGGGGCGGTTCCAGTCGCTGACCGCGGATCAGCTCGAGTTCCTCGAGACATTCATCCGCGCACGAGGGAACTTCAAGGACGTCGAGCGAGAGCTCGGCATCTCGTATCCGACGGTGCGATCACGGCTCGACGCCGTGATCCGCGCCCTCGGCTTCCCATCGCAGGCCGAACCGGACCGTGACGCCGAACGGCGCAAGGAGATCTTGCGGGAGCTCGCCGAGGGCAAGATCGCGCCGGACGACGCGGCGACGCTGTTGGAGGCTGAGTGATGAGCAATGAGAACGACGACGCCCGGCTGCGGTCGGCGCGTCACGAATTCGAAGAGGCGCGCGAGCGTTACCAGCAGGCGCGCCAGCAGGAGCGCGAGCTGCGCCAGCAGGAGCGCGAGGGCGAACGCGAGGCGCACCGCGGGGAGCGCGACCGGGCCCGCGAAGAGCGCCGCAGCCTCGGCGAGGAGATCCGGCGCAGCGTGCACTCGACCCTGGGCGGAGATCTCGGGCACCACATCAGCCGGAGCATCCGCGACTCGATGAACTTCAGCTTCGACGTCGGTGACATCGCGGACCTTGGCGGCGACGAGTACTCCGAGGTCGTGGAGCGCGACTTCAACGTCGGCGGCATGCCCGGGCTGCATGTCCGGAACGTGTCCGGGGACACGAAGATCGCCGTCGGTGCGGACGGCAAGATCCACGTGAAGGCGCGCAAGCGCGTGCGCGGGACGAGCGAAGAGCGCGCCAAGCGTCTCCTCGAGAACGTCGAGGTGCGCATGGAGCAGGACGGGGACGACGTGACGCTCAAGCCGCACCTCTACGAGCAGGACCGCGGGTGGGCCGACCTGTTCCGCGGCGGGCGGGTCGCCGTCGACTTCGACATCACCGTTCCGCGCGAGGTCCGTCTCGAGGCGCACACCGTCAGTGGCGACATCGTGCTGATCGGCACCCGCGGGCCGATGGACGTGCAGAGCGTCTCCGGTGACGTCAGCCTCGGGGACATCCAGGGGCCGCTCCGCCTCAAGACCGTGAGCGGCGACGGCATCCTCACGGACTTCGCCGGTCAGCTCGTCGCGAACACCGTGAGCGGAGACCTCACCTTCGACCGCGTTCGCCTCACCGGGTCCGACATCGTGACTGTGAGCGGCGACGTGAACATCGATGGCGAGCTCGACCCGTCCCGAGAGCACCGGATGAAGACGATCAGCGGTGACGTGGACCTGCACCTCACGGGCGGCTCCTACGACATCCGCTTCAGCAGCATGAGCGGCGATCTGGACAGCCAACTCGACGGCGAGATCAGCGCCATGGGTCGCCGGGACAAGCACATCGTGATCGGCAAGGCCGAGACGAAGGTCACCGTGAAGACGATGAGCGGCGATCTCGAGATCCGCGCGTCGGATGGCGCCGTCCCGCAGGCCGAGGCGAGCGCGAGCGGTGAGCTCGAGCGGACCGACGATGTCGAGCGGACCGAGCCGCTGGAGCCGCAGCCGCCGGCCGCACCGAGCGTGGATGTTCGCGATCTGCTGGAGCGGGTCTCGCGGGGCGAGATCGACGTGGCTGCCGCCGCTGCCGCCCTCGATGCCCGACGCGGACGCTGATGCCGACCGAAGAGGGCAAGCAGGTCCTGACGCTCCTGGCCGAGGGGAAGATCGACGCCGATCAGGCGTACCGGCTGCTCAAGGCCATCGGCGACGTGGACGAGAAGCGGACCGGCGGCGCGTTCGCCGGAGGCCAGGGGGGGCCGATCCCGCCGATCCAGCCGGATCGGCCGCTGTTCCCGCCCGACGCCCCGATCCCGCCGGGACTCGGGCGCCGGACCCTGCGGATCATGGTCACCTCCGGCGGTAAGTCGAAGGTGAACATCGCGATCCCGCTCGGGATCGCGCGCATGGGTAAGACGAAGATCGCCGCGAGCGGCCTCGTCCGCGAGCAGCTGGCGAAGTTCGGCATCGACCTGGACGACGTGCTCCGGCACATCTCGCACTCCGGTCCGATCGTCGACATCGCCGACGGCGACGACCGGGTCTTGATCGTCGTCGAGTGACCGCCGAAGCCGCGGTCGAGGTCACCGGCCTCACCACGGTCTTCGCGCATTCGGCGGCTCGGCAGCATCAACCGGTACGAGCCGCCTCCTTCGCCGGAAGGCGACGCAGGCCAGGTGCTTACTATCCACAGCGATGGGATTGATCGGCCGGACCCTCATCAACGCGATCGCGATCGGCATCGCCGCGGCGATCATCCCCGGCATCTCGTACGGGCACGCCTCCTACGGCTTCGGCACGGCCGACCAATGGATCTCGCTCGGACTGACCGCCTTCGTGTTCGGCATCGTGAACGCCTTCGTCCGCCCGATCATCGAGCTCATCTCGATGCCGATCACGTGCCTCACCCTCGGCCTGTTCCACTTCGTGGTCGCGGGGCTGATGCTCCTGCTGGTCTCGGCGATCCCGATCCTCGGCTTCCAGGTCGCCAACATCATCACCGCGATCATCGGTGCGCTGGTGATCGGCATCGTCGGGTTCGTCGTCGCGCGCATCATCCCGCACTAGGTCGTGACGGCGCATCCCGACTTCGTCGTGGTCACCGGGCTGTCCGGCGCCGGGAAGTCGCAGGCAGCGAAGGTCTTCGAGGACCTCGGGTACTACATGCTCGACAACCTGCCACCCGCGCTCATGGGCTCGGCCCTCGACGTGGCGCGCAAGGGCGGACACCCGCGGGTCGCGATGGTGGTGGATGCGCGCAGTGGCGCGCTGTTCGCGGATGCCGCCGCGCAGCTCGAGCAGCTCGATCGCGACGGGACGCGGCCGCACCTCCTGTTCTTCGACGCGTCGGACGCCGTGCTGCTCCGCCGCTACAGCGAGACCCGGCACCGCCATCCGCTCGAGACGACCGGCGGGGTGCAGCCGTCGATCGAGGAGGAGCGCCGGGTGCTCGTGGACCTGCGGGCTCGCGCCGACAAGGTGATCGACACGACGCACCTGACGGTGAAGGACCTGCGCGACACCCTCCACTCGCTCTACGGCGAAGGGACCGCGGGCATGCTCGTCCAGCTCGTGAGCTTCGGGTATAAGTTCGGGCTGCCGCCGAGCGCGGACCTCGTGCTCGATGTCCGGTTCATGGAGAACCCGTTCTACATCGACCGGCTGCGGCCGCTCTCGGGGAGCGATGAGCCGGTGCGTGAGTTCGTGCTCGGGCATCACGCGACGCGCGCATTCCTCGACCGGCTCATGCCGCTCCTCGAGTTCGCGCTCCCGCGCTACGAGGAGGAAAAGAAGGCGCGCCTCGGCATCGCGTTCGGCTGCACCGGCGGACGGCATCGTTCCGTCGCGATCGCCGATGAGGTCGCACGGCGCTTGCGCGAGTCATGGAAGGGTGACGTCGTGGTGGAGCATCGCGACCGCGACAAGCTGGATATGCGCACGTGACGCGTGGGGTCGGCGCGCGCCAGCGGTCGCCGCTCTCGGACGAGGTCAAGGCCGAGCTCGCGCGCCTGCCGCTCAAGACGTGCGACGCGCACGTGCTCGGAGCGCTGCTGCGGCGCGCGGCGCATCTCGGCGTTCCGGCGCGCCGGGTCGCGCACCGCACCGAGGAGGCGGACCCGGGCTCGCTCTTCCGCCGGGTCTGCTGTCGCCGCACGTACCTCCGTGGCCTCCTGCTCGCCGGCGGATCGGTGTCCGCCGGACCGTCGGGCTACCTCCTCGAGCTGCGTCCGCCGCGGGGCGAAGTCCGTCGCGCCGCGTCGATCCTCGGCCGGGAGGGCTTCGCGCCGGCGATCCGCTCGCGGCGCGGCCAGCTGGTCTTCACGATCCGCGACGCCGAGCTCATCGCGGCGTACCTCCGGGCGTGCGGAGCCAGTGAGACGCTCCTCCGGTTCGAAGTGCGGCGCGTGTCGCGCGAGGTGCGCGGACGGACGAACGCGCTGGTGAACGCCGAGGCGGCGAACCTTGCGCGCGCGGTCGCATCCGCGCGCACGCAGACCGAGGCGATTCGAGTCCTCGTGCGCGCCGGGCGGCTCGCGCGGCTGCCCGCGCCGCTGCGCCAGGCCGCCAGCGCGCGGCTGCGCGCGCCGGCCGCGACGCTCACCGATCTCGCGCGCCGCGTTGGCACGACGAAGTGGGTCATCCGCTCCCGGCTCCGGCGGCTGGTCGAGGAGGCGGAGGCATGACCCACGGACGCCTCGTCGTCGGCAACTGGAAGATGAATCCCGCCACCGTCGCCGACGCGACGGCCCTGGCCCGGACGGTCGCGGCCATCCCGCACCCCGGCACGACG
>DASYVN010000252.1:0-9980 GCA_035937095.1 Candidatus Limnocylindria bacterium | reverse complement strand
TGGCTCGTCTCCATCACGGGTCAATGACCCGGGTCTGCGCGCTCAGGCCCGCGCCAGTCCCGCCGCGACGGTCGTGTGCGCCGCCGCATCGCGAAGCTCCGCGTTCTCGAATCGTTTCCGTAGCAGCGTCCTCGCCGCCGGGATGGCGCTCGAGCCGCCGGTGCACACGATCTCGATCACCTCGGTCGCGCGCACGCCGCTCCGCTCGAGCACGGTGCTGATCGCGGCGTCCACGCGCGCGAGCAACGGCGCGATCGCGACCTCGAACGCGCGCCGCGAGGCCTGCTGGTCGATGTCGACCGCTCCGCGATGGAAGCTGAACAATGCGAGCTGCGTTGAGGAGAGCTCGATCTTCGTCGCGTCCACCGCCGCGAAGATCTCGTAGCCGAGTTGCAGCTCGATCGCGCTGCGCAGGGCCGCGAGCTCTCGCTTCGGCGCCCCGAGCGCTTGCAGATCGTCGAGTGCGTCGAGGATCGGCTTCTCGTTGAGCGCCGAGAGCGCCCGCCAATCCCCGATCGCATTCGTGATGAATCGCGGCAGGATGAGCCGCTTGGGGCCCCACTGCTTCTCCGCGCCGAGGTGCGGTGCGACGAGCCGATCGATGAGCAGCTGGGTGAAGCGATCGCCCGCGACATCCACGCCGGCCGTGCCAAGGACGTCGATCTCACCTCTATGACGACGCGTTACACAGAGGTCGAGCGTCCCGCCACCTAAGTCGAAGACCAATGCCAGGCCCGCCGGGACGTCGGCCGCACGTGCAGCAGCGACGGGCTCTTCCACGAAGCGGACCTCGTGCAGACCCGCCAGGCGCGCCGCTTGCTCAAGACGGGTCCGTGCCCGCTCTTCGACCTCCCGTCCCCCAACGAATTCGACCGGCCGGCCGACGGTCGCTGCCGTCGGTCGAATACCCGTGAGCTCCTCAACGCGCTGGAAGATCCCCGACAGGAGCATCGCGATCAGGTCTTCGAGGCCGCGCTCGTCGCCGAACACGTTCGTCTGCGACAAGAGCGGATCGCCGAGGAATGTCTTCAATGACTGGAAGAACCGTCCGGGAGAGGACACGTCGGTGAAGATGTGGGCCTCGACCGTCGGCTGCTCGCGGTCGCTCGAGGCCATGCGGATGCCCAGCATCTTGAACTCGCGGCGCACCGGTCCGCGCGCACGGTTGTCCGCGAGGAACGACTGGATCGCGAGATGACCGATCTGGGTGGAACCATCGCGGCGGACGTACAGCACGCTCGGCAGCGTGTCGCCTGCGATGGGATCGATGGGCAGCAATTGCACGCCGGAGCCATCGAACACCGCGACCGCGCTGTTCGAGGTGCCGAAGTCGAGGCCGAAGCGAAGCTCGGTCACCGGAAGAGGATGCGCCAATGACCGCTGACAGCGCACGTCCCGCGGTCGTCATCGCCGAAGACGACGAGGACATCGCCCTGGTCCTCTCCGAATCGCTGCGGGCCGACGGGATGGTGGAACCGATCGTCGTCTCGAACGGCGCGCTCGTGATCGACGCGGTCATCAGCTCCGGCGCGCGGCTGCTCATCCTGGACGTGCAGATGCCCGGCGCCAGCGGCATCGATGTCTACGACGTCGTCCGCAATCACCCCGCCCTTGGAGGCATCGCCGTGCTGTTCGTCACCGCCAACCCCGAGATAGCCCGCGACACGCTGCGCGGGAACGCGCCGCGCGAGGTGATGGCGAAACCCTTCGACATCGACGAGCTGATCGCCAAAGTGCGCGAGCTCATGCGCGAAGAGGTCGCGGCCTAACCAGGGGGTATGGCGTTCCGTTGACCGATCTTCCAGAGCGGATGCGGCAGGCCGGCCATCCGGGAGCGAGGGATCTCATGCAGAGCGTGACATTGATGAAAGACTCGGGCCTACAAGGACGCATCGCGCTCGTGACGGGCGCGAACCACGGCATCGGTGCCGCGACTGCACGCGCCCTCGCCACGGCGGGCTGCGCGGTCTTCGTCCACTTCTTGCGCATTCGCCCGATCGATGCGCCCGGCGGGACTCAACGGATGCAGGACGCGAGGCAGGTGGTCAGCGAGATCCGAAGCGCTGGTGGCCGCGCGGACAGTTGGGAGGCTGACCTCGCGGTCCCCGCGACTGTGCCGGCCCTATTCGATCGAGCCGAGGCGGCGTTCGGGCCCGTCGACATCGTCGTGAACAACGCGGCCGTCTCGGAGCACGACACGTTCGACCCGAGTCGCGACGCGCGTGATTGGGCCGGCCGGCTCACGGCTCAGCTCACGTCCGAGAGCCACGATCGTCACTTCGCCGTGAACACGCGGGCGGTTGCGTTGATGATGGCGGAGCACGCCAGAAGGCACCTCGCACGTGGCGGGACCTGGGGTCGGATCATCAACGTGAGCACTGACGGGTCGGCTTCATTTCCGGGCGAGGTCTCCTACGGCGCGAGCAAGTACGCCACGGAGTCGTATTCGCGCGCAGCGGCATGGGAGCTCGGCCGGTTTGGGATCACCGTCAACATCGTTTCGCCTGGCCCCACCGATACAGGTTGGATCACGCCCGAGATGGCCGCGGATATGAGGCGCGCTACGCCGCTCGGTCGGGTGGGAACGCCGGACGACATCGCTGACGTAATCGTCTTCCTGGCCTCCGAGCAGGCGCGTTGGATCACTGGCCAGCTGCACTTCGTCGGGGGCGGGCACCGAATGATCTAGGCGAGCTTCGTCAGGCGAGGCGGCGCATGGTCTAGAAGGGCGGCCACGGGACGGCCATCCGGTACGGGTCGGGCTGGGGAAAGATCTTCGTCCGGATGAGCCGGTCGACGCGCGCGTTCAGTGCGCGCAGCTCGGCCGGCGCGAGCAGCCCCTGGAGGGCCTGGCACAGCGGCCCATCGAGCCTCACCCGTAGCGCGCGCAGGACGTCGAGCTCGTCGGGCGCGATCGCCTCGCCGCGCCAGTCCCACAGGATCGTGCGCAGCTTCGGCTCGGCCGCGAAGGAGATCCCGTGATCGACGCCGTACACGTGACCCCCGGGTGCCGGGACGAGGTGGCCGCCCTTCCGATCGGCGTTGTTCACGGCGGCATCGAAGAGGGCGATGCGACGCAGTCGGTCATCGGGCTCGTTCACCAGCCTCCAGACGTCGGCGTTCTCGTCCATGTCGATCCAGAGCTGGGCCATCCCCTCGCCGAACGGGCCGTCGTCGCGCATGACCGTCGGCGGCACGATGTTCCAGCCGCTCGCCTCGGACACGAGATACGCCGCGCGCTCACGCTTCCAGAGCGTCCCGTCCGGGAAATCCTCGAGCGGTCGCTCACCGCGCACCGGTTTGTACACGCAGGTCGCGGTGCTCTCGCCGTCGCGCACGGTGCCAAGGAACGTCGCGTTCGAGGCCGCGACGATGCGGCCCTGCACCGTCAGCTCACCCAGCTCAAGCAGCCGGAGCGCGGCCTCGCGATCGAGCGCGGTCACCCCTCCAGTGTGCGGCCGATACTCCGCAGCGTGGCGAAACGCGTCGCCGTCATCGGCGCCGGTGCGGCAGGGCTCGCGAGCGCGCGCTGGCTGGCCGACGCCGGCCTCGAGCCCGTCGTGCTCGAGCGCACCGGTGCCGTCGGCGGCCTTTGGCGTCCGGACACCGGGCTCGCCTACCCGTCCCTACGCACGAATACCTCGAAGCAAAAGACGGCGTTCTCCGATCTCCAGTTCGACGCCGCGCTTCCCGATCACCCGTTCCGCGATGACGTGCTCGCGTACCTCGAGCGCTACGCCGACGTGACCGGCGTTCGCGCGCGCATCCGATTCGGGCAGGTGGTGGCGTCGGTGCACCCGGCGGCGGGCGGCTGGACCGTTGACGGCGAGCCGTTCGACGCGGTCGTGGTCGCGACCGGCCTCTTCGCCCGGCCGGTCGAGCCGGCGCTCGACGGGCGCGATCGCTTCCGCGGCATGGTGCTGCACTCACGCGACTACCGCGATCCCGCGCCCTTCGCCGGCAAGCGCGTGGTGGTCGCCGGTGCTGGTTCGAGCGGTGCCGACATCGCGGTCGAGCTCGCGGCGGTCGCGCGGAGCGTCAGCGTCGCCGTCCGCGAGCTGCCGACGTTCCTGCCGCGCCATCACCGCGGCCGGCCGTATGACCATCGCGCGACGCGGCTCGCGCGGATGCTGCCGTCGCGCGTCCGGCGCTGGCGTGCCCGGCGCCTCCTCGCGGACGAGTACCGCCGGCGCGGCATGCGGCTCGAGCGCGTGAGTCTCAACACGACGCCGGGGGCCGATCTCCTGGATGAGCTCGCCCGCGGCCGCATCGCCATGCGTGCCGCGCTCGCCGGCCTTGACGCGGATGGCGCGATCTTCGCCGACGGCAGCCGTGTTGATGCCGATGCGGTCGTGCTCGCGACGGGCTATCGCGCCGAGTTCCCGTTCCTTCCCGCGGGGGTCCCCCAGACCATCGCCGGCGCGCTCGCGCTGTACCGGCTGGTGTTCCCGCCCGGGGTCGCGGGACTCGCCTTCGTCGGCATGACCCGGGTGTCGGGTCCGGTGTTCCCGGTCGTGGAGCTGCAAGCCCGTTGGGCCGCTGCGGTATTCGCCGGCCGGGTCGCGTTGCCTGAGCCCGAGGCGATGCGGCGAGAGATCGAGCGACGGATCGCGATCGCCCGATCGATCGGCGACGATCAGATGCGCGTCGAGCTGCTGCCGTATCTCGACGACATCGCACGGCGGATCGGCGCCACCCCGTCGCTCTGGCGGCATCCGGGCTTGCTCGTGTCGCCGGTCAGCGCGCGCGACTATCGACCTAAACTGCGCGAGCCGTGAACGCCAAGCAGCTCGCCCTGGACCTCCGGCCCAAAGTGCGTGCCTCGATGCCCGACGTGCGCGCCGGTCTCGAGCGACTTGCGCGCGTGCCATCGATGAGCGCATCGGGATACGACGCCGCGCCGGTGCGCGAGAGCGCGAACGTGACCGCGGAGCTGTTCAAGGCCGCGGGCGTGAACGCGCGGGTGCTCGAGAAGGCGGGCGCGCATCCGGCGGTCGTCGGCCACGTCGACGGTCCGAAGGGCTCGCCCACGGTGTTGCTGTACGCCCACCACGACGTGCAGCCGCCGGGACCTCGCGATCACTGGAAGACGGACCCGTTCACGCCCACCGAGCGCGACGGGCGGCTCTTCGGTCGTGGCGTCGCGGACGACAAGGCCGGCATCGCGGCGCATCTTGCGGCGCTCCGCGCGTACGGCGGTTCACCGCCCTGCAGCGTGGCGCTGTTCATCGAAGGGGAAGAAGAATCAGGGTCGGCGCATCTCATGGACTTCTTGAGCGCGGAGACGGACACCCTGCGGTGCGATGCCGTGATCATCGCCGACTCGGCGAACTGGCGCGTTGGCCAGCCCGCGATCACCACGACCCTGCGCGGCAACGCCCTGGTCACGGTCGAGCTGCGGGTGAGCGATCACGCGGTGCACAGCGGCGGCTTCGGGGGCGCGGTCCCTGACGCGCTCATGGCCATCGCACGGCTGCTCGCGTCACTGCACGATGACCTCGGCCGCGTTGCCGTGAAAGGCCTCAAGAGCGACGACGCGGATCCGCTCGACCTCAAGGAGGACGAGCTGCGCCGATGGGTGGGAACGCGGCCGTCGGTCAAGCTCATCGGCGACGGGTCGATCACGTCGCGGCTGTGGCGCAAGCCGTCCCTCTCGATCATCGGTCTCGACGCGACGCCGGTCCATGAGGCCTCGAACACCCTCTGGCCTGTCGCGACAGCACGCATCTCGATGCGCGTGCCTCCGGGTCAGGACGCGAAGGCGGCGCAGGACGCGCTGGTCGCGCATCTTTTGTCCCACGCGCCGTGGGGCGCGGAGCTGAAGATCACGCGCGGACCGACGGGCGAGGCGTTCACGGGCACGACGACCGGGCCCGCGTATGCAGCGTTGAAGGACGCCCTCGGCGCGGCGTGGGGACGTGAGGCCATTGACATCGGTCAGGGAGGCAGCATCCCATTCCTGTTCGACGTGGCTCGCACGTTCCCGGGCGCCGCGCTCCTCGTGACGGGTGTCGAGGACCCTGAGTCGAACGCGCACTCCGAGAACGAGAGCCTGCATCTGGCCGAGTTCGAGAACGTCTGCGTGGCCGAGGCGACGTTCCTCGGGCTCTTCGGAGCGTCCGGCCGGGGCTGATGCTCCGCGGCATCCTTGCGCTCCGCTGCCCGCGGTGCCGCCGTGGGCCGCTGTTCACGGGCTTCATCGACATGCCCGAGAGCTGTCCGGAGTGCGGCCTGATCTACGAGCGCGAGCACGGCTACTTCGTCGGCGCGATGGCCATCAGCTACGGGCTCGCGGTCGGCCTGGTCGCGATCATCTTCTTCGGGCTCCTCGCCATCACTCGATGGCCGCTCGAGTGGGTGCTGCTCGTCGCGAGCGTCGCGTTCCTGCCGCTCGCGCCGCTGTGCCTTCGATACTCCCGGGCGATCTGGATGTACCTGGACCGCCGCATCGATCCGTGACGTTCCGTGATCGCGTCGCGGCCGGCCGCCTGCTTGGCGAGCGGCTGCGCGGCGAACAGCTCGGCGACGCGGTCATCCTCGGGCTGCCTCGCGGTGGCGTCATCGTCGCCGCCGAGGTCGCGACCGCGCTCGACGCACCGCTCGACATCGTCGTCGCGCGGAAGCTCGGCGTCCCGTGGCAGCCGGAGCTCGCATTCGGCGCGGTCGCGCCGGGCGTCGTCGTGCTCCAACGCGATGTCATCGACGGCGCGGGGCTGCGGCCCGTTGATGTCGAGACGGCGGTCGCGCGCGAGACCGCGCTGCTCGAGCCGCTGGCCGCGCGGTATCGCGCCGGTCGCGCCGCGACGCCGCTGCGCGATCGCACCGCGGTGATCGTCGATGACGGCTTGGCGACAGGAGCCACGGCCACGGCCGCCGTGCGCTCCGTCCGGCAGCTCGGCGCGCGCCGCGTCGTGGTCGCAGTCCCGGTCGGCGCGAGCCAGACGGTGACGGCGCTTGGCACGGAGGCGGACCAGGTGATCTGCCTCGAGGGAAGGCGCGACTTCCGCGCGGTCGGCATGTACTACGAGGATTTCGCCGCGACCGCCGACGAGGAGGTCATCGAGCGCCTCGCGGCGCGTCGTCCGGGGCCCGCCTAACGTTCGAGCATCGACGCCATCCGCTCGCGCCGCCTCGATCTCGTGTCGCTGCCGCCGGCGGTGCTCGACGCGTTCCTCGCCGGCGAGCGAGCCGTGGTGCAGCGGCTCGTCGATTTCGAGATCCCCGATGAGTTCCCCGGCGACTGGCTTGGCCTCGTGCGGTACCGGCGCGATCAGATCAGCGAGCGCCCGGTGTGGCTGCCGTGGTCCTTGCGCGCGGTCGTGCTGCGCGATCCCGCGCGCGTCATGGTCGGCTACGCGAACTTTCACGGTCCGCCTGGCGTCAACGATCTCGAGACACCGGAGGCCGCCGAGACCGGCTACACGGTCTTGGTGCCGTACCGCGGCCGCGGCATCGCGACCGAGGTCGCGCAGGCGATGATGGACTGGGCCGCCAGAGAGCATGGGGTACGGCATTTCATCTCCGGCGTGGCTCCCGACAACGCGCCATCGCTCCGGGTGAATGACAAGCTCGGCTTCGTGCGCACCGGGGATGTCGTCGACGGCGAGATCATCTTCGAGCTGCGCCGTTGAGCGGCTGGCGCCAGCTCCTGCTGCCGGACACGGCGCCGCTGCGCGAGTCGCGCTCGTTCCGGCTGCTGTGGATCGGCCAGCTCATCTCGCTGAGCGGCGGCTTCGCCTGGTCGCGCTGCCGACAGATCTTCTCCGGGTTGTGATGGGTATGGAGGTCGTACCGCACGGTCCGGAGGCTACCGCCGCGGGCGGCGTAGCGTTGGCGCGGTGAGGCTCGCCGCCGACATCCGCGACTTCCTCGATGTGGCGCGGTTCGCGGTGCTCGGAACGGTGAACGCGGACGGCTCGCCACAGCTCACGGTCATCTGGTACGCCCGACGTGCCGACGAGGCCATCGTCAATACGACCGTACCGCGCAAGAAAGCCCTGAACATGGGCCGCGATCCGCGGGTCTCGCTGCTCGTCGGTGAGTCCGACCGCTACGTCCGCCTGGACGGCGATGCGCGCGAGGTCGCGGCCGGTGACGACGCGTTGCGCGACATTCGCCAGCTCGCGGTGCGCTATGACGGCGAGGCCGCGGCCGAGAGCCAGACGCGGGACGTGTGGTCGAAGCAACAGCGCGTGACGTACGCGATCGCGGTGCGGCGCGTCTACCGCTACGGCTTCGAGTGACTCACTCGCCCGACGTTCACGCGATGCGCCTGCGCGCCGCATAGGCGAGCGCCGCGACGCCGGCGAGTTCGAAGATCGTGGCCGCCGGGAAGATCAAGAACGGGTCGCGGCCGACGACGAACGCACCGAGCCCGGGCCCGACGATGAAGCCGAGGTTCAGCGGCAGGTAGGCGAACGTCATCACGCGGGCGCGCGCCGCGTCCGTCGCTGACGCGGCGAGCACGTTGAAGCTCAGGCTGAAGACCCCGCTGCCGACACCGCTCACGATGGCGAACGCGACCACGAAGGGCCAGTAGTCGCGCGCGGCCCAGGGCAGCAGCCAGAGGATTCCATCGACCAGCGCGGCCACGTAGAGCACCCGCCAGTGGCCGAGCCGGTCGGCGATCGCGCCGATGGCCGGCGACGCGATGAGCGTCACGAGACCGCTCGCGCCGAGCGCGATGCCGACCGCGGTGCCGAGGCCGTCGTCGCCGTGGATGCGCTGCACGACGATCGGCAGGTAGATGAACGTGAGCATCCAGCCGGAGAAGACGACCAGCAGGGCCGGGAAGAGCGCCCGCAGCCGGGGTGAGCTCCAGATGAGCCGCAGTCCCTCGAACGCCGACGCCAGGATCGGGGGATGCTCGCCCGACGGGACGAACGCATCGCGATACCCGAACGTGAGCGCGACGACGACACCCACCAGGAGCACCGCGTCGATCCCGAGCACGAGGTTGAAGCCGTAGCGATCGACGAGGGGACCGCCGAGGAGCGGCCCGATGAACGCGCCCAGCGGACCCGCGCCGTTCACGACGCCGAACGCGAAGCCAAGGCGCGCCGCGGGTGCCGTTTCGTGCAGCGTGGTCATCATCAGACCGCTGTTCCCGAGGTTCAGCGAGTTGAGCCCGCGGCCGAGGGTGAAGAGCCACACGTTCCGTCCGACCGCGGCAACGGCGAGGCCCGCGCCCGTCGCCGCGAACGACCGGATGATCAATGGCTTGCGGCCGAAGCGATCGGCGAGGACTCCCCAGAACGGGAGGAACAGCAGACCGATCACGTTGACACCCGCGGTGATGAGGCCGACGGCGATGGGTACGTCCTCGGGCGCGACGCCGATCGCCGGCAGGTGGAGCGGCGTGAAGGCGGCGAGCTGGCCGTACGCCATGACCTCGATGAATGAGGCGAGCGTGAAGAGGGTGAGGATGCGGCGCCAGCCGGAGGGTCGGGACATTGGGCTAGAGACTAGTCAGAGGCTCGACCCTGGACAGCGCGACACTTACGAGAGCGTTGGCTGATCTCATCGAGCGGCCCTTTGACCGCGGCCGTGACCTCCCGGCGGTGCTCGAGCTCGTCGCTCGTGCTCGCAGGTCAGCGGACCCGCACGCGTTCCTCCATCCCGGTGGCCTGCAATACCTCCTCCGCAGGATCGGCCACGGGGCGTTCGCCGTCCGTCAGTGGTTCGACGGGGACGCGCTCGCCGGTGTCGTGGTCGATGACTCGGGCTACGTCATCGGGCAGGCGGCGACAGGCGGCATCGAGGAACACCTCTGGCTCCTCGAGCAGGCCGAGGCGCAGCTTCGGCGAACCGGCCACGGCACGATCGAGGTGTCGGTGTGGGACGATGATGCGGAGCTCCGCTGGTCACTGCGGTCGCGCGGCTACGAGCCGTCCGGGACGTTCGGCCACGAGCTGATGAACGAAGCCGCCGACGTGCGTGACGATCCGAAGCTGACGGATGGATTCACGATGCGATGGCTC
>DASYVN010000251.1:0-2853 GCA_035937095.1 Candidatus Limnocylindria bacterium | reverse complement strand
TGGATGTTCCTGAAGCTGTACGAGAAGGGGCTGGCCTATCGGGCGACTGCGCCGGTGAACTGGTGCCCGCGGGATGAGACGGTGCTCGCGAACGAGCAGGTCATCGACGGCCACTGCGAGCGTTGTGACACGCTCGTCGTGAAGAAGGAGCTGACCCAGTGGTTCTACCGGATCACGCAGTACGCCGACGAGCTGCTGAAGTTCGATGGGTTGGACTGGCCGGAGCGCGTACGCGTGATGCAGCAGAACTGGATCGGACGCTCCGATGGCGCCGAGATCCAGTTCCCAGTCGAAGGTCACCGCGACGCGGCGATCCGCTTCTTCACGACGCGCCCGGACACGATCTACGGCGCGACGTTCATGGTCCTCGCGCCAGAGCATCCGCTCATCCCGGTCATCACCGCACCGGCGCAGACAGTCTCGGTCGACGCGTACGTGGCGCGGGCGCGCAACGAGTCGGACATCGAGCGCACGAACGCGGAGCGCCCGAAGACGGGGGTAGACACAGGCGCGTTCGCGACGAACGTGTTCTCCGGCGAGCGGATCCCGATCTGGATCGCTGACTATGTGCTCGCCTCATACGGCACTGGCGCGATCATGGCCGTGCCGGCGCACGACGAGCGTGACTTCGCCTTCGCGAAGGCGAACGGCCTGCCGATCAAGGAGGTCATCTCACCGGACGCGGGGGTGGCGGCCCCCGGGAGCGAAGCGACGGAGCACACGACCCTCGAGGCCGCGTACACCGGCCCGGGGATCATGGTGCGCAGTGGCCCGTACACCGGCACGCCGAGCGAGATCGGCAGACGGGTCATCGCGTCCGAGGCGAAAAAGACCGGTATCGGCGCGCCGGCGGTCACGTACCGGCTGCGGGACTGGCTGATCTCGCGCCAGCGGTACTGGGGCACCCCGATCCCGGTCGTGTACTGCGGCAGCGACGGCATCGTGCCGGTGCCCGAAGACCAGCTGCCCGTCGTCCTACCCCGCGACGTCGAGTTCACCGGCCGCGGCGGCTCGCCGCTCGCGAAAGTCGACGCGTTCGTGAACACGACGTGCCCGAAATGCGGTGGACCGGCCAGCCGGGAGACCGACACGATGGACCAATTCGTGGACTCGTCCTGGTACATGTACCGCTACCCGGACCCGAAGTTCGACCGCTTCTTCATGAACGTCGATGTCGCGAAGAAGTGGCTGCCCGTCCGCCGGTACACCGGCGGCATTGAGCACGCGATCCTCCACCTCCTGTACGCGCGCTTCATGTGCAAGGCCCTGCGCGATCTCGGGTACCTGTGGTTCGACGAGCCGTTCCTGCACCTGCGCAACCAGGGCAATATCGTCTTCCACGGCCGCAAGATGTCGAAGTCGCGCGGCAACGTGGTCGCGCCCGACGAGTACGTCGCGCGCTACGGCGCCGACACGCTGCGCCTGTTCATCATGTTCATGGGCCCCTGGACCGACGGGAACGACTGGGACGCGTCCGGCATCGAGGGTACCTGGCGATTCCTGAATCGGGTGTGGGGGATCGGGCTAAGCGAACGTGGCTCGAGCGGCGCGCGCGACGCGGAGCTCGACCGCGCCCTCCAGCGGACGATCAAGAAGGTGAGCGAAGACCTCGAGGCCTATCACTTCAACACCGCGATCGCGGCAATGATGGAGCTGTCCACCGCCATCTTCCACGCGACCGGCCCGAGCCGGGACGACGCGACCGACACGCTCGTCCTGCTGCTCGCGCCGTTCGCGCCGCACATCGCCGAGGAGCTCTGGCAGCGTCGGGGCGGGACCGGCTCCGTGCACCGGCAGGCGTGGCCGGCGTACGACGCGTCCGCGGCGAAGAACGCCGTCGTCACGGTCGTCGCACAGGTGAATGGGAAGGTGCGCGATCGCCTCGAGCTGCCCGCCGGCACGAGTGAGGACGCCCTGAAGCAAGCCGCATTGGCCAGCCCGAAGGTGACGCAGGCCATTGGCGGCACGCGCGTCCGGAAGGTCATCGTCGTGGCCGATAAGCTCGTGAACGTCGTGACCGAGCGTTGACGCCGCCCGAGATCCGCCTCGCCGCACTCTGCGATCACGCGCTCGTCGGCCAGGATGGCAAGGTGAGCATCATTGGCGTGTTCCGGAACATCAGCGTGACCGGCCTGCCGGCGCAGCATCCGCGGATGTTCCTGGTCGCGATCCTCGGCCTCGACGCCGGGACGCACGCGGTCGTGGTCCGGCTGCGGAAGCCGGACGGCGGCGAGGCCATGCCGAACGCGCCTGAGATCTCGGTCAACGCGATCGCCGGGCAGGACGTCAACGTGATCGTCGAGCTGAACAACCTGAGCTTTGCGACGTACGGGACCCATCGGTTCGATCTCGAGGTCGACAGCGAGGCCGCCGGCAGCCTGCCGGTGTCGATCATGCAGATGGCGCCGCCGCAAACCGGGAGACGCGCGAACTGATTCGATAGCGCGAAACGGATCCGATAGCGGATGGCCACCCCGTAGCCATTCGCGGTGGCCGAATGGACCCCTTCCCACGACGACCGCGTCCTGCGCACGGTCTGGCGCGATGCCGAAGCGCTGGCTCCTGGTGGCACTGCCGGCCGTCGTGCTGAGCGGCGCGCGGGCCGACGTGAGGGCCGGGTCGATCGTGCGGCTCGGCCCGGCGCGCATCCGGGTCCTTGCCCCGAACGGCGACCCGCCGGTCGATGTGCCGTCGCTCGTGCTCGGCCTCGAGCTGGGCACCGCGACCGTGCTGTTCTACGGGGACGCGACCGAGGCTGCGCAGGCCGATCTGCTCCTCGCGCCCGATGGATTGCGCGCGCGGATCTACGTGCCGCCGCATCACGGCGCGGCGACGCCGCATGCGAGCGCGCTC
>DASYVN010000250.1:0-2157 GCA_035937095.1 Candidatus Limnocylindria bacterium | reverse complement strand
CATCGAGACGCTCGGTGGCGTCGCGACGAAGCTCATCGAGCGGAACACGACCATCCCGACCTCGAAGTCGCAGACGTTCACGACCGCGTCCGACGGCCAGACCCAGGTCGAGATCAACGTCGTCCAGGGTGAGCGCGAGCTCGCCGCGGACAACAAGAGCCTTGCCCGGTTCATCCTCGATGGGATCCCGCCTTCTCCACGCGGCGTCCCGCAGGTCGAGGTCGCGTTCGACATCGATGCGAACGGCATCGTGAATGTCCGCGCGAAGGACAAGGCCTCCGGCAAGGAGCAGCACATCACGATCACCGCCTCGAGCGGCCTCGCGAAGGATGAGGTCGACAGGCTCGTCCGCGACGCCCAGGCCCATGCCGAGGAGGACCGCCGCAACCGGGAGCGCATCGAGACGCGTAACGAGGCCGACAACCTCGCGTACCAGTCGGAGAAGGCCCTTCGCGACGCGGGCGACAAGGTCCCCGCTGACGTGAAGAGCGACGTCGAGGAGAAGGTCGCGGCGGTCCGCGACGCCCTCAAGACCGACGACACGGAGAAGATCCGGTCCGCGGCCGATGCGTTGCGGCAGTCGTCCACCAAGATCGGCGAGGCGATGTACAAAGCCGATCAAACCTCACAGCAGACCGAGGCCGGCCAGCACAACGAACCGGCCGGCGCGACCGCCGGCACCGACGCTCCGCACAAGGACGGCGACACGATCGAGGGCGAGTTCAAGGAGCAGAGCTAGCGCGGTGCTAGCGACGTTCCTGAGGCGGGCGGCGCAAGCCGCCCGCCTCCTCAATCCAATCAAGAGGTGGACGGCTCGCGTGGCGACAGCAACTAACGGTGTGACCTTCGCTCCCACTTCGATGCAGGCACTTGAAGCCGTCCCCGATCCCGACGAGCAGACCTATGTGCAACACGCACGCGAGAAGCTTTGGATTGCCGACTTCGCGCGCCATCAATTGACTCAGAGCCTCTCGGACGCGGACCACGCAGCGGCTCCTTGGGGCTTTACGACAGCGGTAAACGCATATCTGTTCTGCTGCATCGGGGAGCTCGCGAGCGCGCTGGATAACCTCGCCTTTGTCGTGAATCGCAGGATGCAGCTGGGTGTGGCCGATCATCGAGTTGACTTCCCGTTCCTCGCGAGCAACCCAAGTCTCGCGACGTGGCGACAGGGACATGTCGGCCAGCTGTCCGCACTTTCAACGCGGACCCGTGGATGACGTATTTCTACGAACTACGCAATCGGCTTACCCACCACACAGTCCGGAGGCAGTATGCGGTTGGCTTCGGCGTCGGAGCGCCGACGACCTATGGGTTGAACGTGCCCGCCCTCGGTGCGCCTAATACCGCCGGCGGAGGCCCTGACGCAGATGAATGACTTGCGGCGTTCGTCGAGATAGTGAGTGCATTCATCGACGACCTTTCCGCGGCGTTGGTCTAGTCGGGCCTAGTTCCGCGCGACGAGCGTGCCCACCATCCCGTAGGCCTCGTGGCCGGGCAGATGGCACATATAGGTGAGCGTCATCGCGACGGGGAAGGTGAGCGTCGTCGTGCGCGATGACAGTGCTGGGACCGTGAGCTCGTCGGGCCGCGCCGCATGCACCGGCTCGGCGCCGGTGCGATGGCGCTCGTGCATCGCGAGGTCGCCGAGGAGCCACTCGTGATCGATCGGATCGTCGTTGTGGATCGTGAACGTGACCGGCACGCCCGCGGGCACGTCGATGCGCGTGGTCGAGTAGTGCGAGTAGTGGATCCCGATGTCCACCGCGGCTTGCCGTCGCGCCGCCGGTGCGCACGCACCGGCGACGACGACGAGCAGGAGAAGGAAGGCCAACCGCTTCACGCCGGGACGGTCCGCCGCCGCTCGCGGATGACGACGAGGATGAGCGCGGCCATCGCCGCAGCGAGCATCGTGAGGGCGATCGGCGTCGGGTCCGAGCTACGGGGCGTTTCGAAGCCGGCGGCGACGCGCGATGGGCTGCGTCCGGCCGCGTCGACCGCCAGGTCGTAGGTTAGGGTGGACGCGACGGTATCGATGCGCAGCTGGCTCAGCCAGCCGGTCGCGGGGATCCAGCCCATGCCCGCGTCGGAGCGGAGGTCGGTAAGAAGCGCCGCCGACGCGGTGCGGTCGTACGCGAGCGCGAGCCCATTCGTGCC